>NZ_QWFB01000025.1:0-104172 GCF_003576205.1 Achromobacter sp. K91
AGATGTGTATAAGAGACAGGCTGTGGACGAACCGTTGCCGGTCGATGTCGAGCCGTTGCCGGTCGAAGACGAACCATTCCCCGTCGACGTCGAACCATTGCCGGCAGAAGACGAGCCATTGCCCGTCGACGTCGAGCCGTTGCCGTTCGAGGACGAACCATTGCCCGTCGACGTCGAGCCGTTGCCGTTCGAGGACGAACCATTGCCCGTCGACGTCGAGCCGTTGCCGTTCGAGGACGAACCGTTGCCCGTCGCGGGCGGCTCTTCCTGGTCCAGCGCGCCACCCACGTTGCTCTCGTTGCCCGAGCCGCCGATGCTGCCGATCGGCACGTCGTTGCGCGTCAGGGTCATGTACGCATTCTTCGGGTCGTAGCTGAGCGTGGGCGTCAGGAACGCGTATCCGCTCGAAGCGCCGGTGAACTGGCCCTGGATGCCTCCATCGGCCGTCAGGATGTTGTAGGTCGTGCGCGGCGCATAGTTGCCGTCTGGCCCCACATGCGCCACGGTGCCGTCGAGGTAGGCGACGCCGGTGACGTGGATGCGGTCGCTGAGGCTGCTGGCCGGGTCGGCGTGCACGCGGTAGATGGTGTTCTGGCCAAAGGTCAGGTTGCCGTTGACGGTGAGCGTGCCCATGGGCGTGCCGTCATTGCCCGGAGAAATGACCGCGGTGGGATAGAGGTTGGTGGTGCCTACCTGGCCCACGCCCGCCAGCACGACTTCGCGGCCGATGTCCATCGGGCCGTTCAGCTTGCCGTCGATTTCCAGGGCGCCGTCGGCGATCAGGATGGGGCCCGTGAGGCCGCTGCTGTCCGCGGTCAGGATCACCGATCCCGGGCCGGTCTTGACGAAGCCCTGCGTGCCTTGCAGCGCGTTGTCGATGGTGTCGACGAATTGGCCCGAAGCATAGGTGCCGTCACCGACCACGATCGCGGGCGGGTTGCCGCCGCTGCCGACCAGGGTGATGGGAGCGCCTTGCAGGCGATAGCGGTCGGTGGCGAACTGGATGCCCGACACGCGCACCGGCCCGGCGCTGCCGTCCACGGTCACCGTGCCGGCTGCGCCCGTGAAAATCGCATAGCCGCCGTCGGGCAGAGCGCCAGTGGCATTGCTCGGGCTGTTCCAGTTGGTGCTGGCCGCGCTCCAGGTGCCGTTGCCGCCGCCCGAGCGGGTTGCAGATGCCGCGCCGTTGCCGTTCCACAGATTGGTCGTGCTCGGCCCCAGGATGAGGTTGATCTGCTTGTCGCCAGTCAGGTTCTGGATGGTCGCGGCAGGGGCGGAATCACCCGAGACCGAACCCAGCGTCAGGCCGTTGCCGCTCAGATTGCCGCCGTAGGACAGGATCCGGTAGTAGCCGGCATTGACGCCCAGGGTGTTGACCGTGACGTTCAGCGTGGTGTTGTTGATGGCGGCATCGCCGCGCACGGTGATGTTGTCGCCGGTGCCGGGTTGCGTAATCGGCAGCCCCGCGTAGCCGGTCTCGAAATTGAACACGGCATTGTTCATCGACAGGTTGCCGTTGACGACCAGATTGCCGTTGGAGACGCCAGTGGGCGTGCCGACTTCATAGCCCGGCGCCACGCGCGCGCCGGACACGTTGAGGTCGCCATTGATCGAGCCAAAGCCCGCGACGGTGCCGTTCGAGTTCGCATTGACGTTACCTCCCAACGTAACGCCCGAGCCGCCGCCATTGCCGCCGATCACCAGCGTGCCGCCGTTGACATCCACCCCGCCGGGGAAATTGGCCGAGCCGTCGAACACCTGCGTATTGCCCGACGTAACCGTCAGGTCCGCAGCCGTAACGCCACCGCAGTAGGACGCGCTCAGCGCGAGCGTCGCCGTCAGCCATTTCTTCGTGTCGTGTATCAACGTAAATCCTCCATATGTCGATTAATAAATCTGATATCCAAGGCATTACCGGATCGCTATAAAAGTATTATTAAGTAACCGGGTAAACCTAATGGCCGAAACAAGTTTTCGCGAAAAAAGGAGGCAATTTATACCCCTTTTCTTTCAATATCGAAAATTAATGAATAGATACCATCTTTATTAATTAATTCAGTATCTTGGATACCATCCAAAATCGCAGAATTTGAATATGGATACCATCCGCACGTAGAAAATAAATAAAATGACCAATATCCGATTTATTTAAATTTTCTTGTCGGATACCATCCACGCCGACACCACTGGCGCACTATTTCCCGATTTCCGAGGCAATCGGGAAACAAATTGACATAGCCGTATGGGAACGAGGCCTCCGGCGCCATCGCGCTTCCAGAATTTTCTTATCCGTGAAGCCCGGCCCGGCCCATACCATCGCTGGCATGATGGCCGCCCCCAGCCTCCCCGACGGATACACGCCGGCAACCGCCAGATTGCCGATGATCCTGCTGCATCTGCTCGCCATGGCACTGCAGGCATGCATACTCATCGGCACGATGCTGTCGATGTACTGGTCGTTCAGTGACGAGGTCTCCAGCTACCGCCGCCGCATGAATGCCGCCGCTGACCGCGCGCAGATATTCTTCGATCAGCGCGAAACGCTGCTCCGGGCAGTGGCCTCCTCGTCAGTGCGCAACACCGACCGCATGCCAGCCCAGCACACGCCCAGGACCTTCGGCCAGACCGGACAGGTCAACGTCATCCCGCTGATGAACGGGGCGGACTCCTACGATTGGGCGCTGATTCTTACCCGCCGCAACCGGGCGGACGTAGCCGCCGCCAACGCGCGCATCGTCTACACGACGCTGGCAGGCCCCGGCTCGACGCGCCTGGCGGTGGACGACACGCGGCTAGGCGGACACCACAGCGGACGCCACCGATCATCTGTTTCTGTATACGCCGCTCGAAGGGGCTGGCAACGAGCAGACCTGGGTAGGGCTCGAAGTCGACGACATCGCCTCCGTCATCACAGCGGAACACGCCAGCGACGGCGCAAGCTATGCGCTTTACGACAATGACAGCCGGGTCGCCTTGCACGGCGGCCCCTCTCCTTCCGCAACCGGCTCGATCTCGGCAAGGTTGGCCCGCGACTCCTTCAGCTTCCAAGGCGCCAGCTGGGCGTACGCCACATCAGGGAAACGCTGGTTTCGCCCGCGATACGGCATCAGACAGCGCTCATCGACAGCCCCGCGCTGAACCGCAAGATCATCGACATCGCGCCGATCGGACTCAGCCTGGTCCGGCCCGCCGCAAACCCAGGGAAACATACAGGTGCCCGGCCAGCCCGCCTGCCCGTCTTCCAAACGCTGATCCGCCGGCAAACCGGCATCCGCCGACGTCTGCGGCCATGGCGTCGGCGCCACACGCGTAACGCCCAGGCTGTGCTGCATTCGCGCACATGCGGTAACCTTCAGCCTGAACAAATCTGAGGTCTTGGAAATAACAATGGGTTTTGAAAAACTTGCCGACCTGCGCGAGCAGCTGCGGGCACAGGCTCAAAAGGCGGTGCCGGTCCAACCGAAGGCGGCAGGCCGGACAAAGAAGCGGGAGCCTGATCAAGCGAAGGCTACGGCGCGGCCGCAGCAAAAGCGCGAGTCGGGTCAAGCGAAGGTTGCCGCCCGCCCTCAGCAAAAGCGCGAGCCCGTCGACCCCGCGGTCGAGGCCATCTGGCGCCTGCAAAAGCACTTCCCGCAGGCGTTCCCCAAGAATCCCGCGCCCAAGCTACCGCTCAAGCAAGGCATCCTGGCCGACGCGGCCCAGCATCTCGAGAAGCTGGGCATGACGGAAGAACAGCTCAAACAAGCCATCGCCACCTGGTGCAAGGGCAGCCGCTACTGGAGCAGCATGGTCGCGGACGCTACACGCGTCGACCTGCAAGGCCAGCCTGCAGGCACGGTCACGGCGGAGCAAGCCGCCTACGCGCGCCGCCAGGCTTCGCGCCGGCCGGCCGGCAAGGCTCGTCCCGCGAAAAAGGCCGCCGCGCCGGCTGCCGCATCCGCTGACGCCCCGGCTGACGCCCCCGCGCCTGAAGCCGCCCCCGAAGCCGCGACCGTCACAACGCCGGCATCGAGCGATACGCCCTGAGGACACTGTTTGGCCCGGCGGGCGGGGATTTTTCACTTCCCCGCCCCGCCAGGCTACACAAGCCCAAAATTCTGTGTATAATCGCTGTCTTTGGTGGACACGGCCTTTCTGAAAACCAAGTCAGAAAACACACCAAATTGCAGTACCCCCGCGGGAGTAGCTCAGTTGGTAGAGCGCAACCTTGCCAAGGTTGAGGTCGCGAGTTCGAGACTCGTCTCCCGCTCCAAATACAAAAAAGGAAGCAACGGCCAACACCGCGCTTCCTTTTTTCTTGCAAGTGCTGGCGCAATGGCAGAGTGGTTATGCAGCGGATTGCAAATCCGTGTACGTCGGTTCGATTCCGGCTTGCGCCTCCAGCGATTTTCCGAAACCCGCAGATGAAAATCTGCGGGTTTTTTGTTTTCCGAGATGCCGGGCTCCGCACGACAAGGCGCCGTTCCACAGCATCGATCCGGACTATTCAACCCTACCGGCAGCCAAGGACTCCAGACATTTCGTCTGCCAGGCGAACTCCACCCCGAACGCTTCGGGATCAGACACGGCGCCGTAACCACCCTGTCCGTAAACCGCTGCGTAAGCCGCGTATTCGGCTGCGCGCAGCGCCTTGCCGGCCAGGGCGCAGGCAACCGCATAGGTCGCGGACACCGCGGCATGGCCGCAGCCGTCCAACGATTTCGATCCCTGGTGCTGGTTCGCCAGGCTCGCAGCCCGCCTGGAAATCTGCTCCAGCTGTTCGTGGGCGATCGCGCCATCCAGATAACGGCCCAGGCTCGCCAGGCAATCCACGACCTCCTGTTCTTCGAGCAGATACTCGACCCGCTGCGCACAGGCGAGGCCGAAAGCCAGTCGCAGGCGTTCCTGGTTCGCGGCAGCCAGATCCAGCTGCTTTGCCAGGCGTTCCAAGGACAGGTTCATGACGACGCCACCTGCGGATTCACCATGTTCACGGGCTGGCCTGCCGCAAAGGCAAGAATCTGGTTGAACACGTCCTTGAATTGCAGATCCCATTCCTCATAGGTCACGTATCCGATGTGAGGCGTGCACAGGACATTGGGCATCTGCAGTAACGGATTCGCGGTATCGGTCAATGGCTCCTGCTCGAAGACATCCAGCGCCGCCATACCCGGACGGCCTGCCCGCAGCGCCCGCTCCAATGCGCCAGGTTCGACAAGTCCGGCACGGCTGCTGTTCACGAACAACGATCCTTCCTTCATGGCCGCGAGGTCCGCCGCGTTGACGATGCCCTTGGTGGCGGCTACCAGGCGCATATGCAGCGACAGCACGTCACAGGACGCGAAGAACTCCTGCTTGGAGGCCGCGACTTCGTGCCCGTCCTCGCGTGCGCGCTGCAGCGACTCGGGCCGCGCCCAGACCAGCACCCGCATGCCGAACGCCCGCGCGTAGCCCGCAACCACTCGACCGATGCGCCCATAGCCGAAGATGCCCATGGTCTTGCCCCGCACGGTGTGGCCCACCCCACACTGCCAACGCCCCTGGCGCATGGACTCCACCTGCTGCGGCAATTGGCGCATGGCGGCCAGCACCAGCGCCCAGGTCAGCTCCGCCGCGGCATAAGAGGGCGTATCGGCGTGCAGGTCCGAGCAGACAAGGACGCCATGGTCGCTGCATGCGGCGACGTCGATATGCGGACAGACGCTGCGCTGGCTAATCAGGCGCAGCTTGGGCAACTTTTCGATCAACTCGCGGCGTATGGTGGTGCGCTCGCGGATCAAGACCAACGCTTCCGTATCGGCGAGGCGCTGCGCGAGCACATCGGTATCTTCGGCGTGATCCGTCCAGACGGTGACCTCGTGATCTCGCAAGAGGGCATAGCAAGGAAGGCGACGGAGAGTGTCGAACCAGTCGTCCAGAATAGCGATCTTCATTTGCGGTACCCCGCTGGGTGAGAGTGAGTGCTCAATTTTTACGCTGCCCGGGGCCCCTCGTAAAATGAAATGATTTCGTTCATTGATGCAAAAAATCTATGAAACTGGACGTCCTGGGTGTTCAAGCATTTGTGGCATTGGCTGAACGGGAAAGTTTCGGCAAGGCCGCCGAGTCGCTGTTCCTCTCGCAGGCGGCGCTGAGCCGCCGCATCCGGAACCTGGAAATCCACCTGGGCGTACGCCTGGTCGATCGCACCACCCGCACGCTCTCGCTGAGCACCGTGGGCCGCAGCTTCCTGCCGCAGGCGCGGCGCCTGCTGGGTGAACTGGAAAGCGCTCTGCAGCAGATCCGGGAACAACGGCAGGCGCTCGCGGGTAACGTGACCATGGCCTGCGTGCCGACGGTGGGCGTCCGCTTTCTGCCACGCGTGCTGCAAGCCTATGCCTCGGCATTTCCGGACAACCGGGTCAGCGTGCTGGACCACTCTTCCGCTGCCGTGCAGCAGGCCGTTCTGGACCGCGCCGCCGAGTTCGGCATAGGGATCGCGGACAGACTCGTACCCGAAATCGAATACGAGGAACTCCTGCACGACCGTTTCGTGCTGGTTTGCGGAAATGAACACCGCCTGGCCCGGCGCAAGGCGGTTCCCTGGTCCGAGCTGGAGAACGAAGCGCTGATCCTGCCTGGCGCGGGCAGCAGCAACCGCCCCCTGCTCGATGATCAACTGCCCGCGGGCATCGCCTTGCAGGCCCGCTTCGAGGTCCAAAGAAGCACGACCGCGGTGGGCATGGTGGCGGCGGGAGTGGGCGTGGCCATCGTTCCCGATCTCGCCCTGCAACCTGGGGCCTATCCGATGCTGGCGGCGGTGCCCTTGGTGCGCCCCGCTGTGTCGCGGGCATTCGTGCTGATGCAACGCCGCGGCAGCAGCCTTTCACCCGCTGCCGAAGCGCTCTTGGGATTCATAAGGCGCGAAAGACGCTCGCAGCGGCGCCCTGCCGCGCCGCAGTAAACCGCGGCTCAGGTACGATTGCGGCTTTCTGCCAGCATCTGGTTACGCATCCCTACGCGCCGTCAATCAAATGATTGCTATGGTGACGCCGTTTGCAACTGATGACGGACCCTATGCGTACCATTCCGAACTCTCGAGCCCGCCCCTCCTCCGCGTTGTTGACGCTGTCCACGGCGGCATTGCTCACGCTCGCCCCGCTTGCGGCGCAGGCCGATTCGGACAAGCACCGCCATCGCCACGGGCGCGAGTATAAAGAGCAGTATTGGGACGGCGCCTGTAAGGTCGAGCGCAAATGGAAGCGCAATGGCGACTACCAGGAAAAGCGCAAGTGCCGGGACGACTACCGCCACGGCTATGTGCAGGTGCCGCAGCCGGTGGCCGTGATGCCGGCGCCCGCCATTGTCATCAACCCGCCCCCCATCATCATCCGCCCCTGAACATGGATCAATCGGTGAAGGACGCGCTAGCCCGCTGGCCCGACGTGCCAGCGGTATACGGCTGGCTGTCGCTGGACGCGCGCGGCCGCTGGCGCCTGCATCCGCAAGGGCAATCAGCCGAAGGCGGCCCGGGCGAATCCATAACCAATACCCAGATCCTGGAATTCATCAACCGCAATTACGAACACGATGAAGCGGGCCGCTGGTTCTTCCAGAATGGTCCGCAGCGCGTGTTCCTGCGGCTGGACGCCGCGCCCTATGTGCTGCGGCTGAGCGACGACAGCCGCCGACTGCTCACGCACACGAACGTCGCGGTCGATTCGGTCGATACGTGGAAGCTGGACGACGCGGGACAGCTGTATGCGATGACGCCCCTGGGCGCCGGCATCGTGCTGGACCGCGATCTGCAGCCGCTGTTGGAGAAGATGGCCACGGCGGACGGCGCCCCGCTGCTGGATGCGCTGGCGGATCTTGCGCCCGGTGGCGCAGTCCAGGCCGTCCTGCCCGGAACCTATGCGGCCGCGCCGCTGGCGCTGATAGCGCAAAAGGATGTGGCGCGGGAATTGGGCTTCGAAGCGAATCCCCGCGCCTGAACGGCGCGTTCAGAACATGCCGTTGGGATTGGCGGACTGCTCGGGAATGGGCTGCACCGCGTCCCAATGTTCCACGATCTTGCCCTGCTCCAGGCGGAAAATATCGATGATGGCGCTGCCACGATCGCCGGGCTGGCGCACCGCATGCACGTGCAGGATCACGTAGTCGCCATCGGTGAAGACTCGCTTGATCTCGCTGCGTGACTGCGGAAACTTGTCGCGCAGGAAGGCGATGAACTTGCGGAAGCCTTCGGGGCCGTCCGCCGCATTCGGATTGTGCTGCACATAGCGGTCGCCGACGTACTTCAAGGCGGCATCCGCGTCCTTCTGGTTCAGGCCCTTCTCGTAGAAGGCCAGCACGGCCGCCTTGTTGGCGGATTCCTGCTCGGCGGACGCATGGGCGGCGGGAGACAACGCCAGGGCCAGCATGGCTGCGGCAGCGGCGCGCTTGAAATACGGCTTGGAGAAGAACATGGAGAACTCCGGAATGGAAAAACGGCCGGGCCATTCTATGGTCCGGCCGTCCTGTCGGCCACGTCCGTGGCAGTAGACAGTCTGGTGCGCGCAGCGATCAGCCGCGGCCGCTCTTGAGCAGCGCGTACTTGCCGTCGCCCAGCAGCGCCAGCACGGCGGCAGCCACGGTCAGGAAGATCGGATACTCCCAGCCTCCGCCCGCATTGCCAAAGCCCCAGCCATTGGGAAAATGCACCGTCGACGCCACGAACAGCTGCACCACGGCAATGACGGCGACCCAACGCGGCACGACGCCCAGGATCAACAGCACGCCGGCGCCGACCTCGAAAAACGTCACCGGGTATGCCAGCCAGCCGGCGAAGCCGATCTTGGCGAAGAACTGCGCGGTGCCGGGCAGCGTGAACACCAGCAGCTTGGTCAGGCCATGGGCCAGGAACATGACGCCGAGCGCCACGCGCAGCAACAGCGCGGCATAGGGCGCGGTACGGGTATCAACCATTGCACTCTCCTAGAGCGGTAGGGGAATCGCCCAGGATGGGAAGATTCTTGATGAGCGCTATTCTTGCGATTCCAAAAACAAAGATAAACATGCAGAATTGCAAATTATTGTTCCCCGATAGGAAACAATCTTGGACACGCACACCGCCATGCAGACCTATGCCAAGGTCGTGGAGCTGGGCTCATTCGCGGCCGCGGCCGACAAGATGGGCCAGGCCCGTTCCGTGGTCACGCGCCAGATCGCCTATCTGGAACAGAAGTACGGCGTGCGCCTCCTGAACCGCACCACGCGCAAGCTGAGCATGACCGACGCCGGACGCGCCTTCTATGAACGCGTGCGGCCCATCCTGGCCGAGGTGGCGGACCTGGAGCTGTCGCTGCAGGCCGAGGGCCAACGGCCCAGCGGCCGGCTGCGGGTGAGCGCGCCGGTGTCGTTCGGCATCCTGCACCTGGGGCCTGCCATAGCCGAGTACCTGCAACGCTACCCGGACGTGATCATCGACCTGGACCTGAACGACCGCGTGGTGGACCTGGTGGAGGACGGCTACGACGTGGCGGTGCGCATCGGGCCGCTGCAGGATTCCTCGCTGGTCGCGCGGCCGCTGGCGCCGCAGCAGTTGCTGGTCTGCGCCGCGCCCGACTACCTGCAACGCCATGGCACGCCGCAGACGCCCGAGGAACTGAAGCAGCACCGCTGCCTGCATTACGCCTATGCCAGCACCGGCAACGAATGGCATTTCGAGAAAGACGGCGTGACCCATCTGGTGCGCGTGAACGCGGCCCTGCGGGCCAATAACGGCGATGTGCTGCGGACCGCGGCCCTGGCCGGGCACGGCGTCATCCTGCAGCCCGATTTCCTGGTGGGCGACGACGTCCGCGCCGGGCGCCTGATTGCGCTGCTGACCGACTACGCCCACACCCCGATCTCCATGTACGCCGTCTACCCGCACCGGCGCTTTCTGTCGCCCAAGGTACGATCCTTCGTGGAGCATCTGGAAGGCCGCTTCGGCGCCTCCTCCCCAGCCGTTCCGGGCCGGCGCGCCAGCCCCCGCCGCAGCCGTTAGAATCGTACCCATGACCGCAAAATCGCCCCTCGAATACTTCCCCGCGCCGCGCCGTTCGCATTTCTGCAGCCAATGCGGCTCGCCCATCAGCCGCCGGGTTCCCGAAGGCGACAACCGCGAACGCGACATCTGCGATCACTGCGGTGCGATCCACTACCAGAATCCAAGGCTGGTGGTCGGCACGGTGCCGGTCTGGGAGAACCGCGTCCTGCTATGCCGGCGCGCGATCGAGCCGCGCTACAACACCTGGACCCTGCCCGCCGGCTTCATGGAGCTGGGCGAGAGCACGGCGCAGGGCGCCGCCCGCGAAACACTGGAAGAATCCGGCGCGCGCATCAAGCTGGGCGAGCTCTACACCGTCATCGACCTGCCGCAGATCGATCAGGTGCACGTGTTCTACCTGGCCCAGGCGTTGTCGGCCGACCTCGACCCGGGCCCCGAAAGCCTGGAAGCGCGCTTTTTCGACGAATCCGAGATCCCCTGGGACGACCTGGCGTTCCGCACCGTGGCGACCACGCTGCGCCACTACTTCGACGACCGCAAGCAGGGCATGTACCCCCCCCATCACTACACCCTAGAATCGCACCGTTGAAACTGCCCTGGCTCGCCGTCGACACCCCTTTTCCGCCCGCGGAGTTTGCGCTTGCAGATCCCGACGGCCTGCTCGCGGCGGGTGCCGACCTGTCCACGCCCCGGCTGATCGAGGCGTATTCCAACGGCATATTCCCGTGGTACTCCGAGGGCGAGCCCATCCTGTGGTGGAGCCCAGATCCGCGCATGGTGCTCGCCGTGAAGGACTTCGCGCCCTCGCATTCGCTGCGCAAGCTGTTGCGGCAGATCGCCAGCCAGGAGCAAGGCGCCGCGCCGCGCGTGCAGGTACGCGTGGACACCGCTTTCGCCGAGGTGATGGCGCAATGCGCCGCGCCGCGTGACGGCCAGCCCGGCACCTGGATCACCGCAGCCATGCAGCAGGCCTATCGCGCCTGGCACGAGGCCGGCTACGTGCACAGCATCGAAACCTGGATTGACGGCGAACTGGCCGGCGGCCTCTACGGCATCAGCCTGGGCCGCATGTTCTTCGGTGAATCCATGTTCACCCGCGCGCCCAACGCCTCGAAGATCGCGCTGGCCTATCTGGTGCGCTATCTGGCCGCGCAAGGCGTGCAACGCATCGACTGCCAGCAGCAGACGCGCCACCTGGCCAGCCTGGGCGCGCGCCCCATCCCGCGCGCCGCTTTCCTGCAGCATGTGCGCACCGCCACTGCGCTACCTGCCGTCGCGTGGGCGCGGGGCACGCTGGACAGCGCTGGCCGCTTGCATCCCGACACAGCATCGGGCCCGGGGTTCGGCGTTAATATGTAGCCACTCCCCTTGCGGGCCTGCTGCCGCATTGCGGGACCTCCGATGAGCCAGCTCAAAGAACTCCCTTTCTCCACCCTGCAGTTCTACGCCACCGCTCCCTACCCTTGCAGCTATCTGCCGGGTCGCCAGGCACGGTCGCAGGTTGCCGCGCCCGGTCATCTGATCAACGCAGGGACGTATTCGCAACTGGTGGAGCAAGGTTTTCGGCGCAGCGGGCTGTTCACCTACCGGCCCCATTGCGACAACTGCCACGCCTGTATCCCGGTGCGCGTGGATACGGCGGGCTTCGCGCCCAATCGCAGCCAGCGCCGCGCCTGGCGCGATCACCAGGGTTTGCAGTCATTCGTGGCGGAGCTGGCCTGGTCGCCCGAGCACTACCGGCTCTATACGCGCTACCAGCAGGGCCGCCATCCGGGCGGCGGCATGGACGAGGACAGCCGCACGCAGTATGCGCAATTCCTGCTCACCAGCCGCGTCAACACCCGCCTGGTCGAGTTCCGCGACGAGACCGGCGAGCTGGTCATGGTGTCCATCATCGACGTGCTGGACGACGGCCTGTCGTCCGTCTACACGTTCTACGATCCCGACATTGCCGGCAGCCTGGGCACCTACAGCATCCTGTGGCAGATCGAACAATGCCGCACGCTGAACCTGCCCTGGCTGTACCTGGGCTACTGGATCGCCGACAGCCGCAAGATGTCCTACAAATCCAGCTTCCATCCGGCCCAGTTTCTGGTCGACGGCGTGTGGGGCGACCAACCCGCGTTGCCGCCCGCCTGATCCGCCCCTTCTTTGGAGCGTCTGGGGCGGCGCAGGGCCGGCAAAATTCGCTCTACAATTCCGCCCCATGTCTATCCTCTTCCACGCCTATCCCCTGGCCCGCCCGGCGCTGTTCGCCATGGACGCGGAAACCGCCCACGAAGTCACCTTGTCGGGCCTGCAACGCGCCTATGAATGCGGTGCCACCCGCAAGCTCATGCACGCGCAGCCGAAGGCGCCAAGCACGCTGATGGGCTTGCAGCTGGCCAACCCGATCGGGCTGGCCGCGGGCCTGGACAAGAACGGCGCCTATATCGACGCACTGGGCAACCTGGGATTCGGCTTCATCGAGGTGGGGACCGTGACCCCGCGCGCGCAGCCCGGCAACCCCAAGCCGCGCATGTTCCGGCTGCCGCGCGCCAATGCGCTGATCAACCGGCTGGGCTTCAACAACCAGGGCCTGGAAGCCTTCCTGGCCAATGTGCAGCGCAGCACCTGGCGCAAGCAAGGCGGCATTCTGGGGCTGAACATCGGCAAGAACGCGGACACGCCCATCGAGCGCGCCGCGGATGACTACCTGATCGGGCTGGAAGGCGTGTATCCGCATGCCGACTACGTGACGGTGAATATTTCATCGCCCAACACCAAGAACCTGCGCGCGCTGCAAGGCGGCGACGAACTGTCGGCCCTGCTGGCGCAACTGGCGGACAAGCGCCGCGCGCTGGAAGACCAGCACCAGCGGCGCGTGCCCATGGCGGTGAAGATCGCTCCGGACCTGACGCACGAACAGATCGATTCCATCGCGGAAACGCTACCGCGCCACGGCATCGACGGCGTCATCGCCACCAACACCACCCTCTCGCGCGACGCCGTCACCGGCCAACCGCATGCCGAGGAAGCGGGCGGCCTGTCGGGCGCCCCGGTGCATGAATTGTCTCTGGCCGTCATCCGCCGCCTGAAGGAAAAGCTGGGCGGCAGCCTGGCGATCATCGGCGTGGGCGGCGTGATGTCGGGCCGCCAGGCCCGCGAAAAGATGGATGCGGGCGCCGACGCCGTGCAGCTCTATACCGGCCTGATCTACCGCGGCCCGGCGCTGGTAGGCGAGTGCGTGCGCGCCGTGGCGCGCTGAGCCCGGACGCGGCCGGCATCCGCCGGCCGTACAGCGAAAAAAGCAGGCAAAAAAAGGGGCCACCCGGTGGGTGGCCCTAATTCCAGCTCTGCTCTGTCACTCAACAGTACTACATAACTGCGGTTTGCGCAGCACTGCGCGCCAAAAACTTAGGCGCTGCGGCGGCTGCGGCTGGCAACCTTGGTGGCGGCGTCGGCGGCATCCGAGGCAGCCTTGAAGGTCGCGTTGGCGGCGGCATTCAGGTTCGACTCGGCGACTTCGGCGGCCTGCTTGGCGGCCTTGGTCATCGAATCGTAGGCGCTGGTCGCGGTGGCCAGCGAGGACTTGATCAGGGCAACGGCGCTTTCGGAGCCGGTCGGGGCGTTCTTGGAGAACTGGTCGACGGCTTCGCTCAGCTGCTGCTGGCCTTCGGCGATCTGTTCCTCGGTCAGCTTGACCAGGCTGGTCTGCACGCCGGCAACGATGTCGTACACGTGCTTGGTGTAGGCCATGGCCTTTTCGGCGCCCGGCTGCAGCAGGCCCGAGGCGAAAGCGGCGGCTTCCTGCGGATCCTTGACTTCAGCGGCTTGCTGCGACTTCTGGGCGACTTCGTCCAGGGTGGCCTTGACGACCTTCAGGTTCAGCTCGACCAGCTTTTCGAAGCCGGCGAACACGGCCGACTGGGCGGCCACGATGGTATTGATGCTGGCCTTTTGACGGTCCAGGACTTGTTGCGGGATAGCGCTCATAGAATGCTCCTTCAGGGTAGCCGGAGGCTGTCCGGCAAATAAGGAATGGTTGTCTGCGACGAACTATAGAAACGTGCGCGGAAACTGGTACTACAAGCTACCGCCGGCCCGTTTGATGCACTGCACAATTGACATTCTAGGCTGAGAAAAATCCTTGTCAAGGAGTTTTTGTGCGACGCAACAAAGAATTGCACTTTGACGGTGCATGCCTTGTCCGGGTTTGATCCAGCACAAAGGTTTCCCAGGATTCAGGAAATACCCGAAGTGACGTCGTATCAATTGTTTTCTAAACTGCTTTCACGCTGATGACAGACAAATAAACCCACAAGTCAGCGCGCAACAGCAAATCGCAGCAAACCCTGCAATTGGAGACTCCATGACCCTCATCCCCCGCACGCTTTCGGCCTTGCTCGCGGCCAGCGCCATGCTCGCAGCCGGCGCCGCCCAAGCCGAATATCCGGATCGCCCCATCAACATGGTGGTGCCGTTCGCCGCTGGCGGCCCGACGGACAACGTCGCGCGTTCGCTCGCGGAAGCCATGCGGCCGAGCCTGGGCCAGACGGTCGTGGTCGAGAACAAGGGCGGCGCCGGCGGCACCATCGGCACGACCCAGGTAGCGCGCGCCCAGCCTGACGGCTACTCCGTCCTGCTGATGCACGCCGGCTTCTCGACGGCGCCCTCGCTGTACAAGAATCCGGGGTACGACCCCTACAAGAGCTTCGAGCCCATCGGCCTGGTGGTCGACGTGCCGATGACCATCATCGCGCGTTCGGACTTCCCGCCCAACAACATCAAGGAACTGGCCGAGTACGTCAAACAGAACAAGGACAAGGTGTCCCTGGCCAACGCCGGCATCGGCGCCGCCAGCCATCTGTGCGGCACCATGCTGGTCGAGGCGCTGGGCGTACAGCTGCTGACCATCCCCTACAAGGGTACGGCGCCCGCCATGAACGACCTGCTGGGCAAGCAGGTGGACCTGCTCTGCGACCAGACCACCAACACCACCCAGCAGATCGACAGCGGCAAGGTGAAGGCCTACGCAGTCACCAGCCTGAAGCGCGTCCCCACGCTGCCGAACCTGCCGACCATGGACGAATCCGGCTACAAGGGCTTCGAAGTGGGCATCTGGCATGGCATGTGGGTGCCGAAGGGCACGCCCAAGCCCGTCGTCGACAAGCTGGTCAAGAGCCTGCAGGCTGGCCTGGCCGATCCCAAATTCCAGGAACGCATGAAGCAGCTGGGCGCGACGGTGCTGACGTCCGAAGCGAACCCGCAAGCCCTGGAAGCCAAGGTCAAGCAGCAAGTCCCGCAGTGGGGCGAGCTGTTCAAGAAGGCTGGCGTCGAACAGCAGTAACCCAAACCATGCGCCCTGGCGGCGCATGCAAAAAGAAAAGCCCCGTCCGGGGCTTTTCTTTTTTTGCAGGCCGGCCCTGGATTACGGGCGCAGAGCCTCTGCGGCCATGCCCAGACCGTTGAAGCCGGTGGAAACGGAGGGCTCGTAGCCCAGCGCTTCCGAGATGCTGGCGGCGGTGTCGACCAGCGCCTTGATCCAGTCATCCTGCAGGCGCTCGGCGGGGGCCGAAATGGACAGGCCGGCGACCAACTTGCCGGTATCGTCGAAAATGCCGGCGGCGATGCAGCGCACGCCGAGTTCCAGTTCTTCGTTGTCGCGCGCATAACCGTGGCGCCGCACTAACGCCAGTTCGCGCTCCAGGCGGTCCAGGTCGGTCAGGCTGTTGCGCGTGTGGCCGGCCAGGCCGGTGCGCAGCGCGTAGGCCCGGACCTGGCGCGCATCGGCGGTGGACAGGAACAGCTTGCCGGTGGAGGTCAGGTGCAGCGGCGCGCGGCCGCCGATGGCGCGGACCACCTGCATGCCGGAACGCTCGCTCCAGGCGCGGTCGATGTAGACGATCTCGTCGCCCTGCTGGACCGACAGGTTGATGGTCTGCCCGGTCAGCTTGTGCAGCGAGCGCATGGCGGAAATGGCCGCCTCGCGCACGTTCAGGCGCCCCTTGACCAGCGAACCCAGCTCCAGCAGGCGCATGCCCAGCTGATACAGGCCGTTGTCGACGCGTTCGACATAGCGGCCCACGACCAGGTCGTTAAGGATGCGATGCGCGGTGGACGCATGCAGGCCCGTGGTCGCGGACAGTTCTTTCAGCGTTACCGGATCCGGCTGCGCGGCCAGGGCATCGAGCAGACGCATGGCGCGTTCGATCACCTGGATGGCGATGGGATGGGCGGAGGCGCCTTCGGTCTCGGCGTCCAGGGCGTTGCGGGTAGTGGGGAGACGGGACATGGAAAGGGGGGCGTGGACAGCCGCGCCGCCTGTAGGGCCCCACCTTAGGGAACCGGACTTGCGGCATTGCAGCAAACAGTTCTTTCCCGTATTGTGAAATTTACTGGCGCGTTTGGCAACCGCTTTTTGTATCAAAAAAAGGGCCGCACATCGGGTGCGGCCCTGACTTCAGGCTACTGGCGGGGGCGCCAGCCTGCCTCCCAGGCGCAGCACCTCGGCCCGCAAATACTCCAGCGCTTCGGCTGCCGCGGCCGGTTCGCCCTTCACGCCCAGGTCGATATGGGGGGTGCCGCCGGCCTCGCCCACGCTGGGCAGGCTGAACGCGCGCACGCCGGGCCAGCGCGTTTCCACGGCCTGCATGGCCGGCGTAATACGCGATTCGGGCATGCTGAATACCAGGAAGGAATGCTCCGCGTGGGCGCGCACATGCTGCAGCGCACGATAGCGCGTGTCCAGCGTCCATTCCAGCATGGGCCACGCCATGACGGGAAAGCCCGGCACGAAGGTGTGGTCCTTGATGAAGAAGCCGGGAATGCGGTTGTAGGGATTCGGGACGATCTCGCAGCCTTCCGGAAACACGCCCATCTGCAGGCGCTGCTGGTTTTCCGGCGCGCTCATGTCGGCTGTGCCCTGCCCCTTGGCAGCCATCTCGGCCGTGCGCAGCGCGATGGCCTCTTCGGCCTCCGGGTGCAGCGCCAGCGGCAGGCCGAGCGCGGCCGCGGCGGCCTGGCGCGTGTGGTCATCGGGCGTGCCGCCGATGCCGCCACAGGAAAACACCACATCGCCGGTGGCAAAGCTGCGCTTGTAGGTGGCGATGAGCGTGTCGCGGTCGTCGGGCACGATTTCAGCCCAGCCCAACTGCATGCCGCGCGCGCCCAGAAGCTCGACGACCTTGGAAAAATGCTTGTCCTGACGGCGGCCCGAGAGGATTTCGTCCCCTACGATGATGAGGCCAATGCGGCGGGCGGCGGATTCTGCGGCCATGTCCGATTCCAGAAGTTGAGAAGAATGACGCGATTCAGACGTCGATGACCCGGTCCTCGCGCAAGCGCTTGAGCGCTTCCAGACCGTAGTGGGCGTAGACCAGGGCCGAGAACACCGGCAGGATGACCCACGCGGGCGGCAACAGGTTCAACAGCGAGCAGATCAGGCCTATGGTCCAGAAGCCGCCGTTGTTGCGTTCCAGGATCAGCTTGCGCTCGGCGGGGCTGGCGTGTTCGACGATGGCGTCCACGCGCATCATGCGCGAAAACGCGAACGCCCACCAGAAGATCGACAAGGCGATAGCCATGGGCGGCACCAGCCACAGCGGCAGCGTCAGCAGCCAGCCCGCGGCAAAGGCCAGCGATACCCAGATCGCGTTCCATACGCTGACCGCCGTCGCATGCTTGCCTTGCCGCGTGACGCTCACATACTCACGCTTGCCGACGTGGTTCAGCACCAGCGGCATCACGAACACGGCGGCAATCGCCAGGCCGAGGATGCCCGATACCGGCAACAGGATGGCCACCGCGATCACGGGGATCATGTAGACCTTGAGCGAGAACAGCCCCATCGCCAGCATCCAGTCCTCGGCCCGGTTGACGAAGTCCCAGCGCGCCGCCTCGGCAGCCAGCCATTCGTTCAGCGGCGTCCAAAACAGGTACAGCAGCAACAGGGCCCCCACCAGCGCGATCAGGAACGGCAGCAGCACCGCGAACAGCATGGAGGGATGGCATTGGGACACCAGGGCGCGCTTGAACGCCTGGCCCACGCTGACGGCGCCGGCCCCGGCAGCGGAAAATCGGCCGTTGTCGGGCGTGGCGGAATCAGTGCGCAAAGCAGTCATGGACGAGGAATGAGGGGGTAGACATCCCGGGTATGATAGTCAAACACGCCTTCATCTGCCCACATGTCCCTACTTGTACCCGATACCGACCTGGCCGCGCTGCGCGCGCGGCTGGGCTCATCGCCCGACGCCTGGCTGGTGGCCTGCTTCTGCGCGGCCTGGTGCGACACCTGCGAGCAATACAAGCCCAAGCTGCAAGCGCTGGCCGCCGCCATGCCGCGGCACGTCTTCGCCTGGATCGACATCGAGGACCACGCCGAACTCTTGGGCGACGAAGACGTGGAGAACTTCCCCACGCTGCTGGTGCAGATCGGATCGAAGGTGGTGTTCTACGGCCCCATGCTGCCGCACATCGGCCATCTGGAACGCCTGCTCGAAAGCCTGAATGAAAACAGCCCTGCGGTCGCCACCGCGCTGCCGGACCTGCCGCGCATGCTGGCCGCCTGAGCCGCAGCGGGCGTCACGCGGGCCAGCCATAAAAAAACCCGCAAACCTAAGGGCTTGCGGGTTTTTTCATGCCGGCGCCTTTCAGGGCTTGCGGCTGCCGCCCAGCAGGACGGCGATCTGGCGCTTCGGCCCCGAGGATGCGCCGTTGCTCCTGGGCGCCGGTTCTTCGACGGGCGCGGACGGCGCCGAGGGCTCGTAGGGCTTCAGGAAGAAATCGTCCACGGGCTGGCGCGGCGCGCCGGACGAATAGCCGGAGCGGCGGTCGGACGAACGGCCGCGGTCGCCGCGGCTGTCACGGCTTTCACGACCCTCGCGCCCTTCGCGCGACGACGAACCGCGGCGCTCGTCGCTGCGGCGGTGGCTGCGCGCGACCAGGTCGGCAGGAACATCCAGGGTGCCGCGCGGCACTTCGCGCTTGATGAGTTTTTCGATGTCGAGCAGGAAGCGTTCTTCGTCGGGCGTGAACAAGGCGATGGCCTCGCCCGATGCGCCCGCGCGGCCCGTGCGGCCAATACGGTGCACGTAGTCTTCCGCGTTGTACGGCAGGTCGTAGTTGATGACGCAAGGCACGCCAGCCACGTCCAGGCCGCGCGCGGCCACGTCGGTAGCCACCAGCACTTCCAGTTCGCCGGCCTTGAAGGCTTCCAGCGCCTTCATGCGGTCGGCCTGGGTCTTGTCGCCGTGAATGGATTCAGCCTTGACGCCGTCTCGTTCCAGGTCGCGGGCCAAGCGCGCCGTGCCGATCTTGGTGTTGGAAAACACGATGACCTGGTTCAGGCCGCGCGACTTCACCAGATGCACGACCGCGGCGCGCTTGGCGTCGCTGGGCATCTTGTAGGCGATCTGGGTGATCGTGTTGGCGGTGGCGTTGCGCGCCGCGACTTCGATTTCGACCGGTTGATTCAGGTACGAGCGACCCAGCTTGCGGATTTCATTGCTGAACGTGGCGGAGAACAGCAGGCCCTGGCGCTGCGCGGGCAGCAGGCGGATGATGCGCTCCAGGTCGGGCAGAAAGCCCATGTCCAGCATGCGGTCGGCTTCGTCCAATACCAGGATGCCGACCTGGCTCAGGTTCACGTTCTTTTGCTCGACGTGGTCGAGCAGGCGGCCGGGCGTGGCCACCAGCACTTCGCAGCCGCGGCGCAGGGCTTCCTTCTGCGGACCGGTATCCACGCCGCCGAACACCACCGCCGAACGCAGGGGCGTCTGCTTGCTGTAGCGCTTGACGCTTTCGTAGACCTGGTCGGCCAGTTCGCGCGTGGGCGTCAGGATCAGCGCGCGCACCGGATGGCGCGCGGGCGATGCGCTGGTATTGGCCAGCGGCATGAGGCGATGCAGGATGGGCAGCGTAAAGGCGGCCGTCTTGCCGGTGCCGGTCTGGGCTGCGCCCATGACGTCGCGCCCTTCCACCACGACGGGGATGGCCTGCGCCTGGATCGGCGTGGGCGTGGTGTAGCCGGTTTCGGCGATGGACTGCAGAAGCAGAGGGTGCAGCCCGAAATCGGTGAACGTCGGCGCGGGCGCGGCAGGTGCTACGGATTGAGTGGATTCAGTCATCAGGGTTAGGCAGATACCGGGACCAGTGAAAAAGAACAAAACGAGAGTGCTACGCGCACTGCACTACATATGCATCGGAACAACCTGAACACGCGCAATCTGCATCCTGCCTTGCTGGCCAGGCGGCGCATTCTGGATTCGATACTTATGAGGGCAGTACCAGGCCCGGATTGCTGTGGATAACATGATTTTAGCGCAGCCGCATTACCACACGGTCCAGCCGCCTTCTGAAAGGCATTGCAAACGCCTTCCGCCCGCTGTCAGCAAGCGCCCGCCGGGCATACCAGCCGCGTCCACTGGATGGACGTTTTGGGTAATGACTCTTAGCCGGCCAGCCAGCGCAGGCCCCAGAGCGCCAGCATGCCGACGATGATGACCAGCACCGCGCTGCGGGTGCGCAGGAATACCAGGATGGCGAGTACGCCCGCGACCAGCTTGTAGTCGAACACCGGCCCCAGGCCGGCCTTCCAGGGCAGCAGGTCGGGCACGATGATGGCGGTCAGGGCGGCGGCGGGCGCGTAGCGCAAGGCGCGGCGCACGCCTTCCGGCAGGGGGATGTAGTCGCCGAACAGCATGAAGCCGGCGCGCGTCAGCACACTGCACAGCGCCAGCAGCAGGATGGCGGAATAGACGTAGATTTCAGCAGGCCAGAGGGTCATGCGCGGGCCTTGAAGTAGCGTTCGGCCCAAATGCCGGCGACCACGCCCGCCACCACGGCGGCGGCCAGGCCCAGGCGCAGCGGCAGGACCTGCCCGGTCCAGGCGACCACGCCGGCTGCCAGCATGGAAATCAGCATGGGCTTGGTGCTGGCCAGCGGCACCGTGATGGCCAGCAGCGCCAGCACCGCGGCAAAGTCCAGCGACCAGTCCGTGGGCACCATGGAGCCCAGATAGATGCCGACGATGGACGAGGTCTGCCACACGAACCAGCCCGGCGCGATGGCGCCCAGGAAGAACCAGAGCTGCTCGCGGGTGCCGCGCACGGCCGCATCGCCAAAGCGCGGCATGAACAGCACGAAGCCCATGTCGGTCGTGAAATACCCCAGCCCCAGCCTCTTGGGCCAGGACAGGTGGCGGAAATAGGGATGCAGCGCCGCGCCGAAAATGAGAAAGCGCAGGTTCACCACGCAGCCGGCGGCGAAGATCAGCCAAAGCGGCGCGCCAGTAGCGATGAGCGGCAGGGACGTCAGTTGGGCCGAGCCCGCGTACAGCAACAGGGTCATGGCCAGCGCCATGGTTTCGGTCAAGCCCGACTTGACCATGGCCACGCCGGTGACCAGCCCCCAAGTGGCGGTGGCGATCAGGGCGGGCACGATGGCGTGCACGCCAGCCCGGAATGCAGCGATACGCTCCTGGCGGACCGCGACGGGGTCTTCGGATTCAGGAAGCGCGGATTCAGAGGACAACTGCTGGCCCCTGGCGATTCGGACAGGACGACATGGAAACTCTAAGGAAAAGGAACGCACGACAACCCGTTCGCCCGCCGGGATCACTATGCGCGGGCCTGGCGGCGCCGCGCCGGGGCGCGAATAGGGGCGTATTGTAACCTCGCTGCTTGATACAATACGGGCCTCGGGATTCTTGGGCGCTTGGGAGTAGACCATGTCGATGGCAGACCGCGACGGCTTCATCTGGTATGACGGCAAGCTCGTACCGTGGCGAGACGCGACCACGCACGTCCTGACGCACTCCCTGCATTACGGCCTGTCGGTATTCGAAGGCGTGCGCGCCTACCGCTCCGAGATCGGCACCGCCATCTTCCGCCTCGAAGACCACACCAACCGCCTCTTCAATTCGGCTCACATCTATCAGATCCCGATGCCCTTCGATCGCGACACGATCAACGAGGCGCAGCGGACGGTCGTGCGCGAAAACCAGCTGGAAGCCGGCTACCTGCGCCCCCTGGTGTTCTACGGCCCCGAAAAAATGGGCGTGTCGCCCAAGGGCGCCCGGGTGCACGTGGCCATCGCCGCCTGGCCCTGGGGCGCCTATCTGGGCGAAGAGGCGCTGTCCGCAGGCATCCGCGTCAAGGTGTCGTCATTCGCGCGCCAGCACGTGAACGTCACGATGCCGCGCGCCAAGGTGGCCACCACCTACGCCAATTCGATCCTGGCCAATACCGAAGCCCTGCAGGACGGCTACGACGAAGCCCTGCTGCTGGACACGGAAGGCTTCGTGGCCGAGGGTTCCGGCGAAAATCTCTTCATCGTCAAGGACGGCGTGCTCTGCGAGCCTGAGATCGCATCCGCCCTGACCGGCATTACCCGCTCCACCATCCATGCGCTGGCCGCCGACCTGGGCTTGCGCGTGGTGACCAAGCGCCTGACACGCGATGACGTCTACATCGCCGACGAGGCGTTCTTCACCGGCACGGCCGCCGAAGTGACCCCCATCCGCGAAGTGGACAACCGCCAGATCGGCTCCGGCCGGCGCGGCCCGATCACGGAGCGGCTGCAGAAAGCATTTTTTGACGTGGTGAATGGCCGCAACCCGAAGTACCATCACTGGCTGAGTAAAGTCTGATCCGCGCGGCCCGGTCCATGACCAGGCCGCATCATTGCCCCAACCTGCCGATTACCGGTTTTTTTTCAGGAATATCCATGACCGCTGCTGCTCCGGCCGCCGTCCCCCACCCCCACGAAGTCATCGAGGTCGGCGCTGACGACCTGCCCGTGTTCTGTCCGGGCCCCAAGGCGCCGCTCTGGAGCATGCATCCGCGCGTGTTCCTGGACGTGGCCCGCACCGGCTCCGCCAGTTGCGCCTACTGCGGCGCCGAATACCGCCTGAAGCCCGGCACCGTATTGCACGGCCACGGGCACTGAGTCACCCGCTCTATAACGTCCACCCGTTTCCGCCGCCATGTTCGCCACGCCCGAAGAAGCAGAGCACGCGTTCTACGAAGCCCTCGACCAGGCGGACGTCGTACGCCTGATGCAAGTCTGGGCGGACGACGAGGAAGTCGTCTGCATCCATCCGGGGGGCCTGCGCATCGTCGGCCACTCGGCGGTGCACGATTCCTGGCAGCAGGTGCTGGCCAACGGCCCGCTGCACGTGCGCCCATTGCGCCCGCTGGTCATGCTCAGCATGATGTGCGCGGTGCACGTGCTGGTGGAACAGGTGGCGGTGCAGACGCGGGAAGGCACGCAATTCGCCAATTGCTACGCCACCAACATCTACCACAAGGGGCCCACCGGCTGGCGCATGGTCATGCACCATGCCTCGCCGGCGCCCACCGAAGCCGGGGTGCTCGACTTGCACGACGTACCCGACATGCTGCACTGAATCGGGTGGATTTTTAGTTGGCCGCTGCTCGTCTTGATACAACGCCCTGTCCCGTCCCCTCCTGGTTGCCCGGAGGCGACAGCCAGACGGTTTATGCCGCCCTGTTCGCGCAGTATCACCGCATCGCATTCGTACGCGAACGGGTGGACACGCCCGACACCGACTTCGTCGATTTCGATTGGACCGGTCCGGGCCTGTTCCCACACAAGTCCGCCGACGGTGCGCCCGTCAGCGGCCAGCGTCCGGTTGCCAATGGCAAGACCGCCGCGGCCCGGTGGATGACGGATGCGGACTGGAAGTCCCTGCCGCATACGCCCGATACCCCAGCTCTGATCCTGTTCCACGGCCTGGAAGGCGGCAGCAATAGCCGCTATGCGCAGTCCATCGCGCATCACTTCCGCGCGCGCGGCTGGATCGTGGTGATCGCGCATTTCCGCGGCTGCTCGGGCGTGCCCAACCGCCTGGCCCGCGCCTACTACTCGGGTGATTCGGCCGAGGTCGGCTTCATGCTGAATACCGTGCGCCAGCGCATCCCGCATGCTCGATGGCATGCGGTCGGCGTATCGCTGGGGGGCAACGCCCTGCTCAAATACCTGGGCGAACACCAGGAGGATACCGGCTGGCTGACGGCCTGCGCGGGCGTGTCCGTGCCGCTGGACCTGGTGGCCTGCGGCAAGACGCTGTCCACCGGCATATTCAACCGCAGGGTCTACACCGCCCATTTCCTGAAGACGCTCAAGCACAAGGTGCTGGAGAAGGCGCACCGCTATCCCGGCGCCGTGGACGTCATGCGCATCGCCCATGCGCATGATCTGCGCGAATTCGACGACACGTACACCGCGCCCATGCACGGTTTTCGCAATGCGCTGGATTACTGGACGCGGGCGTCCAGCAAGCCCTGGCTGCCGAAGATATCCGTGCCGACGCTGGTGCTCAATGCCCGCAACGATCCGTTCGTGCCGGCCGCGTCGCTGCCGACGCCCGAGGAATGCTCGTCCACCATCCTGCTGCATCAGCCTACCGATGGCGGCCATGCCGGTTTTCCGACCGGCAGCTTCCCCGCCCACCTGAACTGGCTGCCCCAGCGGCTGGGACGCTTCTTCGAAACCGGCCTGTAGGGCGCGTCCTGCGCCCTGCCCGGCTCGGCCGGGCGCTCAGCCCGACTTGAAGCGTTCCAGCAACTGGCGCTCTTCGGCCAGCTTGTCCTTCACTTCCTTGATCTGCACGTCGATCTGAGACTGCTCGTAGAAGTCGGTGGACATGTTGCGCGCCTGCTGCAGCTGCGATTCCGCGGCGGCGTATGCGCCCGTCATGACGTAAAAGCGCGCCTGGTCGCGGCGCGCAGCCACGGGCTTGCCGTTGCGGTCTTCGCTCTGCGCCAGCATCTGGTAGAGGCTGGGCTCGTCGCTGCCCCATTGCTTGATCTTGGCCCGCAGGTATTCCTGCGCGTCCGTGTGGCGGCCGACGCTTTGCAGCGCCTGGGCGTAGGCGATGCCCAGGGCCCGGTGGGCGGGCCAGCGCTTGGTGCCAGCCTGGGCGAGCTCCAGCGCCCGGGGGTACTCCTTGCGGGCCAGGGCGATATCCACACTGAGCTTGGCCAGCTGGGCCGAGCTTCGACCGTCCGCCGACGCCAGGTTCCAGTTGCGCTCGGCCTCGGCCAGGTTGTTGCGCTGGAACGCCTGCAGCGCCAGGCCGTAGTAGGCGGCCGACTTGCGCACGCCCGACAGGGCCTGGGCCTCGTCCTGCAATTGCTGGCCGGCGGTGCGCAGGCTGACCGCGTCGCGGCCCTGCACCACGCGCATCTTGGCGCGTATGTACCAGAAGTCGTCGCTATCCACATGGCGCGCCACCGGAGACTGGTTGCGCACCCGATTCTGCACGTCCGACATACGCTCGATGGACAGCGGGTGGGTGCTGGCCCATGAGCCGCCGCCCGCGCCTTCATTCAGGCGCGACGCATTCATCAGGCGCCCGAACATCTGCGCCATGCCTTCGGCGTCGTAGCCCGCCTTGGTCAGCATCTGCAGCCCGGCCCGGTCGGCTTCGCGTTCCGCATCGCGTGAAAAACCCAGCTGGCGGTTGATGGCCGCGGCCTGGCCGAATGCCGCCACGCCCACCGCCAGGTTGCCGCCGCCCCCGGCCAGGGCCGCCAGCAGCGCCCCCGCCAGGCTCGCCAGCATCACCATGCTGTTCTGGTTCTGCTGGGTCATGCCGCGGGCGATGTGGCGCTGCACGACGTGGCCGATTTCGTGCGCCAGCACCGCCGCCAGTTCGGACTCGCTGGCGGAAGCCACGATCAGTCCCGTATTGACGCCGATGAAGCCGCCGGGCATGGCGAAAGCGTTGATTTCGGGGTCGCGCACGCCGAACATCTCGACCTCGGGGACCGCGCCGGGCGCGAAGGCCGCCAGTTTGCGCCCCATGGTGGTGAGGTACTGGCTGAGTTCGGAATCGTCCACATAGGTCGGGTCGCGCCGCCCCTGGGCCATGATGGCCTCGCCCAGGCTGCGCTCCAGCGCAGGGGACAGTTCAGCGGCAGAGGCCGCACCCATCGAGGGCAGGCCTACGGGCTGCGCCCAGGCGGCGATGGGGAGGGCGGGCACGGCCAGGGCCACGGACAGCCCGACGATTGCACCCCGTTTCGCAATCGAGCAAATGGATGGCATTTTCCTGCGGTTCATAAGCCTATGATAGCGATGCGCTTAAAATGTTTCATCGATAGCCCCAACGAGGTCTCAATGCGTCCTGTCCGTAAAGCCGTTTTCCCCGTCGCTGGCATGGGTACGCGCTTCCTGCCCGCCACCAAGGCGATGCCCAAGGAAATGCTGCCCGTGGTCGACAAGCCGCTGATCCAATATGCCGTGGAAGAAGCCGTGGCCGCCGGGATCACCGATCTCATCTTCGTGACGGGGCGCAACAAGCGCGCCATCGAAGACCACTTCGACTCCGCGCCGGAACTCGAATCGGACCTGGAAAGCAAGGGCAAGCACGAGCTTTTGGCCATGGTGCGGGGCATTCTACCTGCGCATGTGAATTGCCTCTACATCCGCCAGTCGGCCCCGCTGGGACTGGGCCACGCGGTGCTGTCGGCCGCACCGGCCGTGGGCGACGAACCGTTTGCCGTGCTGCTCGCCGATGACCTGATCGACTCCGACCAGCCCGCGCTGAAGCAGCTGATCGACGTGGCCGTGGCGCAGAACGCCAGTGTGCTCGGCGTACAGGACGTGCCGCGCGCGGATACCCGCAAGTACGGCATCGTGGCCACCCGCCAGGGAGAGGCCAGCGCCAACGGCCGCACGGAACGCGTCACCCATATCGTCGAAAAGCCCGACCCCGAAGCCGCGCCGTCGACGCTCGCCGTGGTGGGCCGCTACGTGCTGGAAGCCGCGATCTTCGACCACCTGCGCTCGACCAAGATGGGCGCCGGCAACGAGATCCAGCTGACCGACGGCATCGCCTCGCTGATGCGCGAGCGCGCCGTGTATGCGCACCGCTATGAAGGCGTGCGCTACGACTGTGGCAGCAAGGCCGGCATGTTCCAGGCCACCGTGGCGCTGGGCAAGAAGTACCACGGCCTGCTGCCGGAATAGCCGCAAGCCTGCGGCTATTCGTGCCGCGTCAAGGCTTAAGCGCCGCGGCCTCGCGCCGGCCGTTGAAGCCTTGTTCCAGAATCTTCCGCGCCGAGGGCTCATGGGCCTTCGGCCCGCCGATGCCAAAGCGCTGTGCCGCCACGCCCATCAGGACGATCACGGCGCCCAGTGCGGACGTGTACAGCACCTCCTGGCGGTACGTACCCTCCAGCACCTCGTCAGCAAGGCTGCGCAGATGAAATACGCCGAAGAGCTTCTAAGCTGACGGCGTATGCCACCCGCCGCGGTTTTCAGGCCGAAGCGGCGCGGGCACGGGCCTTGGAACGGGCCAGCGCATCGCGATCCGCCTTGCGCAAGCGCCCCTTGGCCGACAGGCGCATCAAGGTTCCCAGGGCCACCATCAGGCCGATCACCTCGACCAGCGCGGCCGGAATCCACATGGTCAGGCCGCCTATGGTCTGATCGGTCTGGGCCGACATGGCGATGGCGCGGCCGCATAGTTCGAACAGCGGATAGATGTCGCTTTCAGTGAAGGCAATGACCGCGCCGGCCACCATTTGCGGCAGCATCGTCAGCACGGGAGAAATGACCCGGCCGCCCGGCGTCATGGCCGCGGGCGGCGCGGGCCTGCGGTCCAGGATCAGGTTCCAGTACATGAAGCCGCTGATGACCACCGACCAGTTCATCAGGCGGTAGAGGCGCCAGTCCAGCATGGAATAGAACTGCACCGACGGGATCAGCCAGACCAGCACCAGGAAAACAAACAGCGTCGGCACGAAGATCTTGTGGGTCAGCACCGCCACCGTGGCGCGGCCGGCGCCGGTGCGCAGGAAGTCGCGCAGGCGGATGCGCCAGCGCATGGGCAGGCCCGCGCGCATCACCTGCCCCGGGAATGCCGCCATCACCAGCAGCGGCCCCAGATGGTGCAACACCAGATGCTGGATGCGGTGGATGAAGAACATGCGCTCGGCGTAGTAGTCCAGCCGGGTATGCATGGACAGGTACAGCAGCACCATGCCGGTCCAGAACAGGATGCTGCGGGCGGCGGTCACGCGATGGACCTTTTGGCCGCGCAAGAACAGCACGATGGCCACCAGGAAGGAGGCCACCAGCGTGGGAGAGAACTCCCAGGGTATGAGCCATTCGAGACTATCCATGCAAACCATCCGGAAAACGTCGGGGCTGTACGAGGACGGGCGCCATGCGCCGCACCCGCCGATTGTAGTTGACCCCGGCCCGCCCTGCCCCGGCGCTCAGAAACGGTGCGAAATGCCCGTGCCCACCCGCGTGGTGTGGGAATGGGCAGGATCGAACTGGTCGTCCAGCGTGTAGTTCGACGCATAGCCGGCGAAGGCATAGAGCGTCGTGCGCGGGGACAGGCTGTAGGTATAGCCCAGCGTCATCACCTGCGCATTGCGCGCCGTCATGCCGTTGTCCCAATGCCAGTCCGGATGGGCCAGCGACCATTGCACCAGCACGGCGCCAGGCCCGACCGGCACGCTGGCCCCGACCAGCCAGGCATCGACCGTGCCGCCGCGCACGAAGGCAGCCGGTCCCAGGCCCATGCCCAGTCCGTCGGGATCGCCCCCGTCCAGCCCGACATCGCCGTTGCGCTGGCGCGACCATGCCAGGGACAGCTTCAGCACCTCGAAGTCATAGGAAGCGCCCAGCTGGACCGCTTGCGGCCGTCCGTTGCTGCCCGGCGGCGCGTCGGCCAGGCGCAGCTGGTCCCAGGTGGCGACCGCCAGCAAGGGTCCATCCTCATATTTCAGGCCGAGACTGAGCGCGCGGTTGTTGTTGGCTGTTTTGAACTGGCTGCGGTCGTCGGCGTCGAAGGAATAGCCGATGCCTGCCTGGAAGCCCTGCCATACCGGCGTGTAGTAATTGACCAGGTTGCTGAGCTGGTAGTTGTCGGACGCCTTGAAGGTGGCACCCATGCCCATTTCCTTCCAGGACGCGATTTCCAGGGAATTGCCGTAGACCTGGCCTATGGTGTGCTGGCGCCCCAACCGCAGGTCGCCGAAGCTGTCATGCCCCAGGCCGACCCAGGCGGCGTAATTGAAGTAGCGGTCGTCGTCGGCCCGCTTGCCCGACGAGGGATCGAAGCCGCTTTCCAGCTGGAACCTGGCGCTCCAGCCCCCGCCCATGTCTTCCGCCCCCGTCATGCCCCACAGGGTATCGGTCAATCCGCCGTTGAGCAGCCCGCTGTGGCTGCCCTGCCCCGAGACCGAGGTGACGGCCAGCCCCGCGTCCACCACCCCGTACAGCGTCAGCCCCTGCCCGGTCTCGGCGCAGCGCCCCGCCAAGGGAAGGGCCAGGCCCACTGCCATCAGCGCGGCAAAAGTAGCGATTCTCATGTGTTTCTCCTGATCGCGCGGCGGGCTTGCGCCCGCCGCGGGCCTCATCTACTTATTGCCAGCCGTAGCGGCGGACCCAGATTCCCTTCAGGAACTGCGTCAGCGTGCAATAGGCCAACAGGATGCCGACCAGCCAGGGGAAGTAGCTCAACGGCAGCGGCTGCAGCTGGAGGTACTCGGCCAAGGGCGAAAACGGCAGCAGCAACCCCATCGTCACCACCAGCAGGGTCATGCCCATCAGCGGCCACGCGGCGCGGCTTTGCAGGAACGGGATCTTGCGTGTGCGGATCATATGGACGATGAGCGTCTGCGACAACAATCCTTCGACGAACCAGCCCGACTGGAATAGCGTCTGGTGTTCCGGCGTATTGGCCTGGAAAACGTACCACATGAGCGCATAGGTGGCGATGTCGAACAGGGAGCTGATCGGACCGAAAAACACCATGAAGCGACCCAGGCCGTCAGGGTCCCACTGCTGGGGCTTCTTCAACAATTCTTCGTCGACATTGTCGAACGGGATTGCGGTCTGGGAAATGTCGTACATCAAGTTCTGCACCAGCAGGTGGATGGGCAGCATCGGCAGAAACGGCAGAAAGGCGCTGGCGACCAGGACCGAGAAGACATTGCCGAAGTTCGAGCTGGCCGTCATCTTCAGGTACTTGAGCATGTTGCAGAAGGTCTTGCGACCTTCGATGACGCCGTCCTCCAGCACCATCAGGCTCTTTTCCAGCAGGATGATGTCCGCGGCCTCTTTGGAAATATCGACCGCCGAATCCACCGAGATGCCCACGTCGGCCGCCCGCAGGGCTGGCGCGTCGTTGATGCCGTCGCCCATGAAGCCCACGGTGTTTCCCTGGGCCCTGAGGCTGCGCACGATGCGCTCCTTGTGGGCCGGCGTGAGCCGCGCGAACACATTGGCCTCGCGCACGGCGGCGGCCAGTTGCGCCTCGTCCATTGCCTCGATATCGGCGCCCAGATAGACCTTGCGCACCTCGAAATCGACCTCGCGGCAGACCTTCTGCGTCACCAGCTCCACGTCGCCGGTCAGCACCTTCACTTCGATGCCGGAATCCTTGAGCGCCTTGAGCGCGGGGGCGGTGGATTCCTTGGGAGGATCCAGGAAGGCCATGTATCCGACCAGCACCAGATCGGACTCGTCGGCCACGCCGTAGGTTTGCTGGGTGGGCGGCATTTCCTTGACGCCCACCGCGATGACACGCAGGCCGTCGCGATTCAGGTCCGCCGTCACCCGGCGGATGTCGGCCCGGCGGGCATCGGTCAGCAGATGCTCTTCGTGGCCCACGCGCAGGCGGGTGCAGACCGCCAGCATCTCCTCCAGCGCGCCCTTGCAGATCAATTCGTGATGCTCGCGGCCATTCTCGGTTTCGTTGACCACGACCGACATGCGGCGCCGGGAAAAATCGAAGGGGATCTCGTCGACCTTGCGGTACTTCGCCGCCAGATCCAGCTTGCGCTCGACTTCGGCGTGCTGCAGCACCGCCACATCCAGCAGGTTCTTCAAACCGGTCTGGTAGTAGCTGTTGAGATAGGCGTAGGCCAGCACGTCGTCGCTGCTGGCGCCGTAGACGTCGGTGTGGCGCTCCAGCACGATGCGGTCCTGGGTCAGGGTGCCGGTCTTGTCCGTGCACAGCACGTTCATCGCGCCCAGGTTCTGGATCGCGTCCAGCCGCTTGACCACGACCTTGCGGCGCGACATGCGCACGGCGCCCTTGGCCAGGGTGGCCGTGACGATCATGGGCAGCATTTCGGGCGTCAGGCCCACGGCGATGGCCAGCGCGAACAGCAGCGCCTCCATCCAATCGCCCTTGGTAAAGCCGTTGATCAGCATGACGATGGGCGCCATGACCAGCATGAAACGGATCAGCACCCAGCTCACGCGGTTGATGCCCTGCTGGAACTGGGTCGGCGCGCGGCTGGTCTGCGTGACGCGCCCGGCCAATTGGCCGAAGTAGCTGCGCGAGCCCGTGGCGACCACCAGGGCGCTGCCCGAGCCGCTGACCACGTTGGTACCCATGAACGCCATGTTCTCAAGTTCCAGCGCGTTGGCGGTCTCGCTGCGCTGCGTGGCGTACTTTTCGACAGGCAGCGATTCGCCCGTCAGCGCGGCCTGCGCGATGAACAGGTCCTTGGCATTCAGGATGCGGCAGTCGGCGGGAATCATGTCGCCCGCGGACAGCAGCACCACGTCGCCCGGCACCAGCTCCGCCAGCGGCACCTCGATCTGGCGCGAGCCGCTGACATGCAGCGCCACGCCGAAATAGCGGCGGGCATCGCCCTCGGCCTGGGTCGCCGGGTCGCTGCGCAGCACGGTGGCGGTGTTCTGCACCATGGCCTTGAGCGCCTCGGCGGCGCGGCTGGAGCGCTGTTCCTGCGCAAACCGCAGCACGGTGGAGATGAGCACCATGGCGCCGATGATGAATACCGCCGTCCAGGACTGGTCGTCCGGCACGGCCATGCGCACGTCGGTGAGCCAGGACAGCGCCGCCAGCGCGGTCAGAAGCAGGTTGAACGGATTCCGATAGGACAGCCACAGATGCGTGTACCAGGAGAGCGGCTTTTCGTGGTCGACCTCGTTGGCGCCGTAGCGTTCGCGCGCGGTCTGGGCCTGGGCCTCGGACAGCCCGCCGCGGCTGCTGCCGAACAGGGCGAACAGGGCGCCGAAGCCCATGCGCGACAGGTCCAGCATCTGGCGGTTGGCATGGCGCGCGGTGTCGGAAGACGCCGCGGCGGTCGCGACGCCGCGTTCCGGCATGGGCGAACGGCGGAAGTGTCTGGCGCTATGGCGCAGGCCCGCCGCCGACGTAAAGAAGGACTTGAGAAACTTGAACATCGGAGTGCTCCGGTTGTACGTGTAGTTGTTGGAGACACGGACGACCCTGCCCTCTGCTGGCTGCGCGCGGGCAGCAGCGGTCCGCGGCTTTCGCGCAGAAAGCCGTCAAACCGCCGCGTACAGGCGTGCGCAGGCGCCGGGGCAATGTTGCCGGTATCCGGATCGCATGAAATGCGCCGGGTGCGGAAAACGGATGGGAGCTAGCGGAGGAATCGGTGCCGGCGGCAGAGGCGCACGCGACGTGGGCCAGGCCGGTGATTCTTGGCTGCGGACTCCGTACGGGCCAGGATGACTATCCTGCCTGTCGGCTCGCAGCGAGGAGACAGGTCAGACAGGCATGCCGGCGCCGCGCACTGGGCGCAATCGAGGCTCGGGGTCTAAGGCACTGGGCATGATTTCTCCTGTGGAAGAAAGGGCGGCTTCAGGCCAGCGCGGCCTGCGCGGCCGGCGTCGTGGTCTGGGTGCCGAAATGCACGTGGCGCACGGCGGGATTGGCGCTCAGGCGGCGCGCCTGCGACATCAGTTCGCCCCGCAGCTCCGGGGGGCAATTGACGGTGATGCAGGCGGATGCCATGCCAGGATCCCGGCCCTGGTCGATCTGCACTTGCGAGACGTCCAGGCCGGCGGCGCTGAAGTCCAGGCAGATCTGCTTGCGCAAGGCGCCCAGCTCGTCGCGCGGACAGATGACCGTCAGGCGCGAAGTGCCGCGGCGGCGGCCCAGGGCGGTGGCGCGGTCCACGCCGGCGCGGCGTAGGAACAAGTCGAAGAAACGCATAACGACCTCCATTGCAAGAATGGGGAGCGTGATCGCGAATACGCGCGCATGCGCGCTGCGCTTGGCGGACAGGCACGAGAAAAACGTGCGCGAACGCTGACGCTGCGGCTGAAGCGGCGGTTCTGGCGGTTTATGTTGGGGAGTTTCCCGGCAAGCCGCTGGCTTGCGCGATTGCCCTGGCTTGCGCCTGGAGCTTGGGATACAACCGCAACCTGTTCAACAGGCTGCGGCAGACGGAGTTCTGCGTGGACCTGTTAAACAGCGACGTCGATGCAAGATCGACAACTTTCGCCGGAATCGGTATTCACGAAGACTGCTCCTGGGATGGATAACGGGCAAGATTTTACGCGGGTTTCCACTTATGGACAAGGCTTTTGGCGCTAAATCGAGCCTGAATGCGGAAAAAAACGCGGGGCCCCAAGCCCCGCGCACCAAACGCCGTCAGACGTAGAAATGCCAGCCCAGATAGGCTGCGAACACGGCATACAGGCCCCCCACGGCCGACAACGCCGGCACGCTCATGGCCGAGCGGCGGAAACGGAGCCACAGCAGGCCGATCGACAGCATCGTGAACAGGCCTGCCGCGAGCAGGGGACCGTCCAGCAGCCAGGGCGTCATGAAGATACCCAGCGCGCTTGGGATGGTCGCCTGGATCATCATGGCGCCCGAAATATTGGCCAGCGCCAGCCGTTCCTTGCCCTGGCGCACCCAGATCAGCGCGTTCATGATTTCCGGCAGCTCGGTCGCCACCGGCGCCAGCAACAGCGCGGCCACATGAGGCGATGCGCCCATCGCCACGCCCAGCAACTCGATCTGGTTCACGAACACATGCGATGCCCCGGCGATCACGACCAGGGCCAGCACCGTCTGCGTGACTGCCCAGAACATGCTCGGATCCTCGTCGCGCGGGCGCAGCTTCAGCGGTTCGAGGTCCTCGCTGTCCAGGCTCTCCTCGTCGTTGCTGAGCTCGCGCTTGACGTAAAGGCCGTAGGTGGCCAGGAACAGGATGCCCAACCAGGGCTTCCAGGCAAAGGCCAGCAGGCCCAGGCCCACCTTGAAGATGAAGATGCCCATGAACCAGGCCTGGTCGCGGGCCAGCCGGCGCTGGTCCGCGTTGATACAGTCCGCCTGCGTGGCCCGCCCGCGGCGCGAGCGCCACAGAGCCAGGCCAACCACCGCATACGCCAGCGTCGCCAGCACCAGCGGGCCGCCCATGGCGGCGCCGACGCCTATGTCTTTTTGCTCGGGGGTCTCGCCAAACACGACAGCCATGAAGGTCACGGCACTTTCCGGCAAGGCCGTACCGAACGCGGCCAGCACGGTGCCGGTGGCGGTGGCGCCAAGCTGGAAGCGATGGCCGACCCATTCGACGCCGTTCACGAAGAACTCGCAGGCGAAGTAGATCACTGCCGCTGACAGGAAAAACAGGAACAGGGTGAGAAACATATGGGCGAGCCGGACGAGCAGAAACCAATTGGCGCGACGTCGCGGCTCGCCCGGCTGGGGTGAACGCAACGCGGCCAAAGGTCTCGCCTGGCTGATCCATGCGGCGGGTGCCGCCGTGCATGGATACCGCTACTAGCGCCATGGAGTTCTAGCGGCTGCTGCGCAGCGCTGAACCACCAAGTCTGTTGACGCTAGCTCCTTTGTGGGGACAAAGGATGGCTACTCCCCAATGACAGAGCGGCGATTGTAGCAGCTTGGCCTGCGCGGTCCAGCGAATTCAGTGCGCCCCTTGCGGGCTGTCGCAAGCAGGGGATGGCAGGTAAAGTAAACGGCATCCTCACCCTGCCGGGGTTCGCGCCCCAGTCCGCCATGAGCCTGCCTCCCGACGACATCGCCCCTTACGCCGCGCGGCGCCAACGCCTGATGGCGCAGATGCGCGCGGAGGGCGGCGGCATCGCCATACTGGCGACCGCCCCGGAAGCCACGCGCAACCGCGACGCGGAATATCCATACCGGCACGACAGCGACTTCTTCTACCTGACCGGCTTCACCGAACCCGGCGCCTGGCTGGTACTGACCGCCGGTGCGACCGACCGCGCCGTGCTCTTCTGCCGCCCCCGCCACATCGAACATGAAATATGGGAGGGCAAGCGCTTCGGCCCCGAGGCGGCTGCCGCGCATTTCGGCTTCGACGACGCCCATCCGCTCGATGCGCTGGACGAACTGATGCCTGCGCTGCTGCAGGACCATGCCACCTTGTACGCTCCACTGGCGGGCGACAAGCGCAGCGACGGGCGCCTGCACCGCTGGCTGGCCGCGGCGCGCGAGGCCGGCCGCGGCGGCCATGCGCCGCCTTCGCGCCAACAGGACATCCGGCCGCTGCTGGCCGAGATGCGGCTGATCAAGGACGCCACGGAAATCGCGGCCATGCGGCGCGCGGCCAAGATCTCCGCCGGCGCCCACGTGCGCGCCATGCGCGTCGCCCGCGCCGGCATGCGGGAGTACGAGATCGAGGCCGAACTGCTGTACGAGTTCCGCCGCCACGGCGCGCAATCGGTGGCCTACAACAGCATCGTGGCCGCCGGCGCCAATGCCTGCGTGCTGCACTACCCGGCCGGCGAAGCCGTGTTGCGCGACGGCGACCTGGTGCTGATCGACGCAGGCTGCGAGGTCGACAGCTACGCCAGCGACATCACCCGGACGTTCCCGGTGAACGGCCGCTACAGCGGTCCGCAGCGCGCGCTGTACGACCTGACGGTGGCCGCGCAGGATGCCGCCGCCCAGGCCACGGCGCCCGGCCGCAGCTTCAACGACGGCCATCAGGCCGCCCTGCGCGTGCTGGCGCAGGGCATGCTGGACCTGAAACTCTTGAAAGGCTCGCTGGACGGGGTGCTGGAATCCGGCGACTACAGCCGCTTCTACATGCACCGCACCGGCCACTGGCTGGGCCTGGACGTGCACGACGTGGGCGACTACCGCCAGCCCGGCCCGGCCCACGGCGCCGAACGCCCCTGGCGCAAGCTGGAACCGGGAATGATGCTGACGATCGAGCCCGGCATCTACGTGCGGCCCGCTGACGACGTGCCCGAGGCCTACTGGAACATCGGCATCCGCACCGAAGACGACGCGCTGGTCACGGACGAAGGCTGTGAACTCATCACCCGCGGCGTGCCGGTGCAGGCCGGCGAGATCGAAGCGCTGATGCGCGAGTAGGCTGGCGGCGCGCCAGAGCCGCGCTAAAAGACGTAGCCGTCGAGCCAGCCCATGGCGATCCAGGTGTAGACCACCACCATGGCGATGGCGAACATGGACACGATGGCGCCGACCAGGCAGGCCAGGATCGCAACCAGCACCGGCCCCCAGCCGGTCTGGGTCGGCCGGCCCAATCCGTCGTTGTAGAGGCGGTCGAATTTCTCGTCCGGCATCAACGAGAACACCGCGCTCTCGATAAACCCGTCGACCATGGGTATGAACACCAGGAAGAAGGCGGGGTTGTCGTACCAGACAGGGTAGAAGCTGACGGCACAGAACAGGCTGATCAGCGTGTACGCGGTCACCAGCCATGCGTGGCGGCGCCCCAGATACCACCAATGCGCCCCCACCGCCCCGAACAGGCAGGCCAGCAGCCCGACCGCGACCTTGCCGCGCGGGCGGCGGGCGGAAGCTGCGGACAACGGGGATGAGGCCTGTAGCTGCGTCATGTCGATCGACCGGAAAGAGGACCACGGCGCCAAGACGCGCCGGCTGCTGCGGATTGTAGTGGACGGTTAAAATCCGGGCATGACTTCATCCGCCTTCGACATAGCGATTCTAGGCGCGGGCCCGGTGGGCCGCGTGCTGGCCCTGATGCTGGCGCGCGTGGCGCCCGACCCCGCGCGCATCGCGCTGCTTGCCGCCAGCGCGCCCGCCCCGGTCGCGCCGTCGGCGGCGGCGCCCGCCACAGATCCCCGCGTGCTGGCCATGAACCACGGCAGCCGGGTGCTGCTGGAGTCGCTGCATGCCTGGCCCGAACGCTCGGCCGACATCCGCAACATCCATGTGTCGCAACGCGGCCGGCTGGGCCGGACCCTGATCCAGAACACCGATTTCGGCGTGCCGCAGCTGGGCAGCGTGGTCGCCTATTCCGGCCTGCATGCCAAGCTGGACGAATGCGTGGCCGCCTGCGGCGTCACCGTGCTGCCGGGCCCGCCCGCCCGGATCGGCATGCAGGACGCGGACGGCGTGCGCATCGAACAAGGCGACACGACGCTGCTGTGCCGGGTGGCGGTGCAATCCGACGGCGCGGGCGCGGTCGACGTGCGCCGCGACTACGACCAGCATGCGGTGCTGACCACGGCGCACGCCACCCTGCCCCGCCGCGGCTGGGCCTGGGAGCGCTTCACCGCCGAGGGCCCGCTGGCGCTGCTGCCGCATCCGCAGACCCCGGACGCCTATTCGGTGGTCTGGTGCAGCGCGCCCGAGCGCGCCGCCGAACTGGCGGCGCTGGATAATGCCGCGTTTTCGCGGGCGCTGTCCGTCGCCTTCGGCGACCGCCTGGGACGGCTTTCCAGCCAGGCGCCCCGGCATGTCTTTCCGCTGGCGCTCAGCGCCCGCCGCGCCCAGGTGCACGGCCGCGTGGCGGCCATCGGCAATGCCGCGCAAACCCTGCATCCGGTCGCAGGCCAGGGCCTGAACCTGGGCCTGCGCGACGCAGCCCGCCTGGCCCAGACGCTGGCCGGCTGGCTGGCTCACCCGGAGGTCAATCCCGGCTCCGCCCTGGCGGAATTCGCCGGAGCGCGCCACGTGGACCGCTTCATCACCGCCGGCCTGACCGATCTGATGCCCCGCATCTTCTCGACCGGCCTGGCGCCGGTGGAGCACGCCTGTGGTCTGGCCTTATTGGGGATGGATCTGGCCTCTCCGCTGCGCGCGCCGCTGGCGCAGCATCTGCTGCAAGGTTTCCGCGCCTGAACTCTTCCTATCCGCCCCCGATAATGGGGGCGGTTGTCTGCTTTCGCCTTCCTTTGTTACGAATTGTTCTCCAGGTGACAAAGAGGGCGCGAACGAGCCGGTTAAAATGTGAGCATGCGCATAGGTCAATGGACCCTTCCCAACAACGTGCTGGTCGCGCCCATGGCGGGCGTGACGGACCGTCCTTTCCGCCAGCTTTGCAAGAAGCTGGGGGCGGGCTATGCCGTCTCGGAAATGGCCGCGAGCAACCCCAAGCTGTGGGATAGCGTCAAAACCTCCCGCCGCCTGAACCATGACGGCGAGATCGCCCCCATTTCGGTGCAGATCGCCGGCGCCGACCCTGCCATGATGGCGGAGGCGGCGGTGTTCAACGCCAGCAAGGGCGCCCGGATCATCGACATCAACATGGGCTGCCCGGTCAAGAAGGTCTGCAACGTGGCCTCCGGGTCGGCGCTCTTGCGCCATGAAGACCAGATCGCCCGCATCCTGGACGCGGTGGTATCCGCCTGCGCGCCGCTGGACGTGCCGGTGACCCTGAAGACCCGCACGGGCTGGGACCGCGAAAGCCGCAATGCCCTGCGGGTGGCGAAAATGGCCGAAAACGCCGGCATCGCCGCCCTGACCCTGCATGGCCGCACCCGCGCCGACCTCTATACGGGCGAGGCGGAATATGACACTATCCGCGCCGTCAAGGCCGAGCTGAAAATCCCCGTTGTCGCCAACGGAGATATCACTACGCCCGAAAAAGCCCGGCACGTCCTGGATTACACTGGCGCCGACGCGGTCATGATCGGCCGGGCGGCCCAAGGCCGTCCCTGGATTTTCCGCGAAATCGACCACTACCTGCGCACGGGCGAAACACTGGCCCCTCCCTCCTATGGGGAAATGCGCGAGCTGCTGCTCGAACATCTCGACGACCATTACCGGTTTTACGGCGAGCACACCGGCGTACGCACGGCGCGCAAGCACATAGGCTGGTATCTGGACGGCCTGCCGGGGGCGGATTCGTTCTGCGCCCGCATGAATCTGATCGACAACACCCGCGACCAGTGGCGGGCCGTGTCGGACTGGTTCGACCTCATCTCGCGCGACGGCGGATCCCATCCGGCGCCGGTCGCAGAAGCCCTGCTGGCGGCATAACCGCCTCAACACCAACATAAAAATATCTGTACTCAAATGAGCAAGAAAGATGTCCTGGAAGAATGCGTGCGCGCCAGCCTGGAGCGCTATTTCGAAGACTTGGGCGAATCCGAACCCCACGATATGTGGGACATGGTGATGCGCTGCGTGGAGCGCCCGGTGCTTGAAGTGGCGTTGGAAAGGTCGGGCGGCAACCAGTCGCGGGCATCCGAAATGCTGGGCATCACCCGCAACACCCTGCGCAAGAAGTTGCTGGCGCACAATATCCAGGTATAGCTTTCGCGCGCGGGCGGCAGGCGCATCGCGCCGCCCGCTCCCCCAGATTTCCCATCCGACCTGAACGAGAAAGGCGCTCCCGCCCCACTCCGTCCCTCACCATGAAAATCGAAACCGCCCTGCTTTCGGTGTCCGACAAGACCGGCATCGTTGAATTTGCCCGCGCCCTGGCTGCGCGCGGCGTGCGCCTGCTGTCCACCGGCGGCACCGCCAAGCTGCTGGCCGACTCCGGCCTGACCGTCACCGAAGTGGCGGCCCACACGGGTTCGCCCGAAATTCTCGATGGCCGCGTCAAGACGCTGCACCCGAAAATCCACGGCGGCCTGCTGGCGCGCCGCGACAGCGCCGAGCACATGGACACCATCAAGGCGGCGGGCATCGACCGCATCGACATGCTGGTGGTCAACCTGTACCCGTTCCGCGAAACCGTTGCCAAGCCGGACTGCACCTTCGCCGACGCCGTCGAGAACATCGACATCGGCGGCCCGGCCATGCTGCGCGCGGCGGCCAAGAACCACGGCACCGAAGCCGGCGGCGTGACGGTGGTGATCGACCCCGTCGACTATTCGCGCGTGCTGGCCGAAATGGACAAGGGCGGCAACACCTCCTATGGCCTGCGCCTGGCGCTGGCCTCCAAGGTCTACGCCCACACCGCCGCCTACGACGGCGCCATCGCCGCCTACCTGACCAGCCTGGCCGAAGCCGAGCCCAAGCAGGAAGCCGTGCCGGCCCGCAACGAATGGCCCGGCACCCTGACCCTGCAGGTCAAGCAGGAACAGGCCCTGCGTTATGGCGAGAACCCGCACCAGACCGCCGCCTTCTACGTGGACGCGCAGCGTCCGGCTGGCCTGCTGGGCAACTACCGCCAGCTGCAGGGCAAGGAACTGTCCTACAACAACATTGCGGACGCGGACGCCGCCTGGGAATGCGCGCGCAGCTTCGAAGCGCCCGCCTGCGTCATCGTCAAGCACGCCAACCCCTGCGGCGTGGCCGTCGCGGCCGACACGCTGGGCGCCTACCAGCAAGCCTTCAAGACCGACCCGACCTCGGCCTTCGGCGGCATCATCGCCTTCAACCGCCCGGTCGACGCCGCCACGGCCGAAGCCGTGAGCGCGCAGTTCCTGGAAGTGCTGCTGGCTCCCGCCTATGACGGCGCCGCGCTGGCCATCCTGGCCGCCAAGAAGAACGTGCGCGTGCTGGAAGTGCCGATGGGCACGGGCCAGAACGCCTTCGACATCAAGCGCGTGGGCGGCGGCTGGCTGGTGCAGAGCCCGGACGCCTACAACGTGCCGCGCGACGCGCTCAAGGTGGTCAGCAAGCGCCAGCCCACCGAAGCCGAAATGAACGACCTGGCATTCGCCTGGAAGGTCGCCAAGTACGTCAAGTCCAACGCCATCGTGTTCGTGGGCGGCGGCATGACCCTGGGCGTGGGCGCCGGCCAGATGAGCCGCATCGACTCGGCCCGCATCGCCTCGATCAAGGCGGAAAACGCCGGTCTGACCCTGAAGGGCTCGGCCGTGGCGTCGGACGCCTTCTTCCCGTTCCGCGACGGCCTGGACGTGGTGGTGGCCGCGGGCGCAACCTGCGTGATCCAGCCGGGCGGCAGCGTGCGCGACGACGAAGTGATTGCCGCAGCCGACGAGCACGGCATCGCCATGGTGCTGACCGGCACCCGCCACTTCCGCCACTGATGCGCGTCCTCGGCATCGATCCCGGCCTGCGCCGCACCGGCTTCGGTGTGATCGATGCCGACGGCCCGCGGCTGCGCTATGTGGCCAGCGGGACCATCGTGGTCCCGCCGGCGCTGGCGCTGTCCGAACGCCTCAAGGTCATCCTGGACAATCTGCGCCAGGTGGCTCGCGACACGCAACCCGACGTGGCCGCGCTGGAAATCATCTTCCTGAACACCAACCCCGCTTCCACCCTGCTGCTGGGCCAGGCGCGCGGCGCCGCGCTGTGCGCGCTGGCCGACAGTTCGCTGCCCGTGCACGAGTACACCGCGCTGCAGATCAAGAAAGCCGTGGTCGGCACCGGCCGCGCCGCCAAGGAGCAGGTGCAGATGATGGTGCAGCACCTGCTGTCGCTGGACGGCGCGCCCGCACCCGACTCGGCCGACGCGCTGGCCTGTGCCATCTGCCATGCCCATGCCGGCCCGCTGCAGGACAAGCTCGAACGCCTGGGCGCTTCGCTGCGCATGAGCGGCAAGACCCGCATCCGCAACGGCCGCCTGATCGGCTGAACGCCTGGCACGCCGCGATTTGCCGCGAAGCGGGACCCGTTCCCGCCGCATGCGCGCCCGCGCGTATAGAATCCCCGCATCCGCCGCGCATTCAGCGGCCTCACCATTGCCAGGCCACCATCACCATGATCGGACGCATCACCGGAACCCTGATCGAGAAACTCCCGCCCACCATCTGTGTGGACGTGGGCGGTCTGGGCTATGACATCGACGTGCCCATGAGCACGCTGTACTCGCTGCCCGACACGGGCGCGCGCGTCACGCTCTACACGCACCTGACGGTGCGCGAAGACGCCCACATCCTGTACGGCTTCGCTTCGGCAGGCGAACGCAGCGCTTTCCGCGAACTGATCAAGGTCAGCGGCATCGGCGCGCGCACCGCGCTGTCGGTGCTGTCGGGGTTGTCGGTGGCTGACCTGGCGCAGGCCATTACGCTGCAGGAATCGGGCCGCCTGACGCGCGTGCCCGGCATCGGCAAGAAGACCGCCGAACGCCTGCTGCTGGAAATGCGGGGCAAACTGGGCGCGGACATCGGCGCCTCGCCGCATGCAGCGCCGGACAACCAGTCGGACATCCTGAACGCGCTGCTGGCGCTGGGCTATTCAGAAAAGGAATCGCTGTCGGCGCTGAAGACGCTGCCCGAAGGCGTGGGCGTGTCCGACGGCATCAAGCAGGCATTGAAAGCACTGGTGCGCTGAAACCGGCTTACAGGTAGCGCGGCGCCACGGCTTCCAGGCCCGTCGGCACCACGTGCAGTTCGGGCGCGATCGGCCCGCTGCAGATGTTGTCGCGGCGCAAGGAATCCAGATTGTCGCGCGACATCAAAGGCGTGCCCGGCATGCATTCGAACAGCCGGGCCTGCATGCGGCCCACGCCCATCGGCATGCTGACCACCGGCCGCGGATGGCCGCTCCAGGCGGCGCACAGGCGCGCGATCTCGCCCAAGGTGTAGACCTGGGGTCCGCCCAGTTCATAGGTCTTGCCGCAGGTGTGCGTATTGCCCAGGGCCGAGACGATGGCAGCGACCACGTCGCCCACGTAGACCGGCTGCATGCGCACATGCGCACCGGCCAGCGGCAGCACCGGCAGCCACCGCGCCAGCCCGGCGAACATATTGGTGAACTTGTCGTCCGGACCGAAGACCACCGAGGGCCGGAAGATGGTCCAGCCGCCGTCCTGATCGCCCTGGAATTCCTGCTTGATGGCGGCTTCGCCGTCGCCCTTGGAGCGCTGGTACATGCTGTCGCCGTTGGAATCGGCGCCCAGCGCGCTGATGTGGATGAGCCTGCGCACGTCCTGCCGGCGACAAGCTTGCGCGATGCGCTGCGGCAGCAGCACGTGGGCCCGCGCGAATTCCGAGCCATAAGGCCGGCCGGCGTTGCCGTGCAGAATGCCCACCAGGTTGATGACCGCGTCGCAGCCCTGCGCCAGGCCGTCCAGCGTGGCGTCGTCGTGCACGTCGGCTTCGAGCAAGGTCACGGTGGGAAGAATCTGCAGGTCGCGCCCGCGGCTGTGGAGCCGGGTGGGCACGACGATCTGATGCTGATCCGCGGATAGCCGCGCTACCAGATGACGGCCTATGAAACCGGTGCCGCCGATGACAAGGATACGCATGTCGCAGCCCCTGTTCGTCAGGATTCAGTCCCGATTCTGCCTTGCACACGCGACAACCGCAAGCGCGCGGCGGCGGCCCGCAAGGGGGCCGCCAGAAGGGGCTCAGCCCGCCAGCAGCTTGGCGTAGGCCGGAAGGTCGACGTTGCCGCCGCTGATGATGACGCCGACCCGCGCACCGCGCACCGGCACCACGTTCTGCATGACGGCGGCCGCGCCCAGGCAGCCGGTGGGCTCCACCACCATCTTCATGCGTTCGGCGAAGAACCGCATGGTGGTGACCAGCTGTTCGTCCGTCACCGTGACGATGTCGCGCACATGCTTCTGGATGAGCGGGAAGGTCAGGTTGCCCAGGTGCGTCGTGGCGGCGCCATCGGCCAGGGTCTTGGGCGCCGGGATGCGGACGATTTCGCCTTTGCGCAAGGACTGCTGGCCGTCGTTGCCAGCCTCGGGCTCGACGCCGTAGACCAGGCAGCGCGGGCTCAGCGCGTAGGCGGAAAGGGCCGATCCCGACAGCAGGCCGCCGCCGCCCAGGCAGACGAACAGGTAGTCCAGCTCGCCCACTTCCTCGAACAGTTCCTTGGCGGCGGTGCCCTGGCCGGCGATCACGTCTTCGTGATCGTAGGGAGGGATCAGGGTGGCGCCGGTTTCCGCATGGATGCGGCGGGCGATCGCCTCGCGGTCCTCGGTGTAGCGGTCATAGGTGACGATCTTGCCGCCATAGCCCTCGGTGGCGGCGCGCTTGGCGGCCGGGGCGTCCAACGGCATGATGATGGTGGCCTGCACCCCTTGCAGCTTGGAGGCCAGGGCGATGGCCTGCGCGTGGTTGCCCGACGAAAACGTGACCACGCCGGCGGCGCGCTGTTCCGGGGTCAGGCGGGCGATGGCGTTGTAGCCGCCGCGGAACTTGAAAGCGCCCATGCGCTGGAAGTTCTCGCACTTGAAGAAGACCGACGCGCCGCTGATCGCATCGGCGGTAGCCGAGGTCAGTACGGGCGTGCGGTGCGCGTTGCCGGCCAGGCGCTCGCTGGCGCGCACGACGTCGTCATAGGTGGGCAATTCGGGCTGCATGGGCTTGGGTCCTTTGATCGCGGAGAATAATCAAAACCTCCGGATGATAAACCCGCGGCCGGCTTCGGGCGCCCTCCGGCGCCCGGGCACGGTCCGGTTTGCCCGCAGCCTACTTCCCGAAAAGATCGCCGGAGCCCGCCGTGGCGCCGGCGGGCGGGGTCAGCCCCAGGTGGCGCCAGGTGGTCAGCGTGGCGGTGCGGCCGCGCGGCGTGCGCTGCAGGTAGCCATGCTGGATCAGATAGGGCTCGATCACGTCCTCGATGGTGTCGCGCTCTTCGCCGATGGCGGCGGCCAGGCTGTCCACGCCGACGGGACCGCCGTCGAACTTGTGGATGATGGCCTCGAGCAGCTTGCGGTCCATCAGGTCCAGGCCTTGCGGGTCCACCTCCAGCATGGCCAGCGCGCGGCCCGCGACGTCCGCATCGATGGTGCCGCCCGCCTTGACCTCGGCATAGTCGCGCACCCGGCGCAACAGCCGGTTGGCGATGCGGGGCGTGCCGCGGGCGCGGCGCGCGACTTCCGCCGCGCCGTCCGGCGTGATGCCGGCGTTCAAGAGGCCGGCGCTGCGCGTGACGATGTGGCCGAGATCGGCGGCGTTGTAGAACTCCAGCCGCGACACGATGCCGAAGCGGTCGCGCAGGGGGTTGGTCAGCATGCCGGCGCGGGTGGTGGCGCCGACCAGGGTGAAGGGCTGCAGGTCCAGCTTCACGCTGCGCGCGGCCGGGCCTTCGCCGATCAGGATGTCGATCTGGAAGTCCTCCAGCGCCGGATAGAGGATTTCCTCGACCACGGGCGACAGGCGGTGGATTTCGTCGATGAACAGGACGTCGTTCTTTTCCAGGTTGGTCAAGAGCGCCGCCAGGTCGCCCGGGCGTTCCAGCACCGGACCGGAGGTCTGGCGCAGCTGCACCCCCATTTCATGCGCAATGATGTGGGCCAGCGTGGTTTTGCCCAGGCCCGGGGGACCGAACAGCAGCACGTGATCCAGGGCCTCGCCGCGCTTCCTGGCTGCGGCGATGAAGATCTCCAGCTGTTCCCGGGCGCGCTGCTGGCCGACGTACTCGTCCAGCGCCTTGGGCCGCAGGGCGCGTTCGATCGACTCCTCGTTGGGCGAGACCGGCTGCGGCGCCACGATACGGGGGGCGTCGGGACGGGAGGAAAGCGAATCGGACTGGATGGCCATGGTGCGGAAACGACAAAATGCTGAGCAGGATGCATCGTACCGTAGCGCGCCCCGCCCAGGGGGAAGCGAGCGCCCTTGCGGGCGCCCCTAGGGCGTCTCGGACAGCGGCAGCTTGACCCGCACGCACAGCCCGCCGGACTCCGCCTCAAGCAGCTCCAGCGAGCCGCCATGGGCCCGCGCGATGGCCTCGGCCAGCGCCAGCCCCAGGCCCACGCTGCCGGTGCGCGTGCGCGCGTCGTCCAGGCGGCTGAACGGGCGCAGCGCTTCCTGGCGCCGTTCCGGCACGATGCCGGAGCCATGGTCGGCCACGTCCAGCACCGCGTGGCGTCCCTCATGCCTCAGGCTGACCTGGACCGGCGGCGCGCCGTGGTTCAGCGCATTGCCGATCAGGTTGTCCAGCAGGCGGCCCAGCGCCACGGCGTCCGCCTGCACCACCAGGGTCGCGACGTCGTCGCCGGCCCGCAGGCTGATATCGGTGCCGGCGCCCTGCCAGGCGCCCACGCGCTCGGTCAGCCAGTCGGACAGCAGCATCGAGGCGTAGCGGTAGGCGGCCGGGTCGGTGCCGCGCACGAAGCCGATGAACTGGTCGACCATGTGCTGCATGTCCTGCAGGTCCGCGCGCAGCCCCTCCTTCAGCTTGGAGTCGTCGGCCAGCTCGATGCGCAGCCACATCCGCGACAAGGGACCCTTCAAGTCATGCGGCAGGCCCGACAGCAGCGTGCGGCGCACCGAATCGGATTCGGACAGCGCATCCAGCATGGCGTTGAAGCGTTCTCCCAATACCCGCGTTTCGTGAGGGCCCGAGGGCTCGACCCGTTGCGGCTGCCCTGCCGCCAACCGGTCGGCCGCGTCGGCCAGCCGGGTGATGGGACGCGTGATGTGCCAGGAAAAACCCACTGCCAGCAACAGCAGCAGCCCCAGGCCGCCCAGCCAGGCGGCGATGAACGGCGTCGCAACCGGCGGATCCAGGCGGTCCAGCGGGATGACCAGCCATTCGCGCAGGCGCGGCGCGTCCTCGCTGGCGGGGTTGGGCGCCAGCGAAATGAAGATCTCCGGCGTGGGTCCACGCGACAGCGCCACGCGCGTGCCGTCGTTCAAACGTTCATTGAGCTGCTGCACCAGCACCCGCAGGTCGCGGCGGATGTCATCCGGTTCAGGCTGATAGCGGCGGCTGTGTTCTTCGCGGTCGCGATCGCGCGCGCGCTCGCCTTCCCTGGCGCTGGCGCGTTCATCGCCGTGCTCCTCGTCGCGCACTTCCGGGGGGGGCGGCGCCGGAGGGCCGTGTATCTGCATGTCCGCGGGCGGCGGAGGCGGCGGCTTCGGGGCGGCCTTCGGCGGCGGGCGGCGGCCATTGAAGCGCTGCAGCTTGGCCTCGGCGGGCAGCACCCGCGACCACAGGCGCCACTGGTTCTGCGAGGCGGCGCGCACGAAGTCGGCGCGTTCCTCCGCCGGCACCTGCGACACCGCGGCGCGCAAGGTGCGGATGGTGGTGACGATGTAGCCGATGGCCACGTCTTCCATGAACTTGTGCCGGAAGTACGACACCGTCACCAGCGTGGCCGCCTGCGTCAGCAGGACCGAGCCCAGGATCAGCAGGATGAGCCTTGCCCGCAGCGAACGCGGCACCAGGAAGCCAGGAGAAAAGCGCATCAGGGCGAAAACCGGTAGCCAATGCCCCAGACGGTCTGGATCCAGCGCGGCTGCTTGGGATCGTCTTCGATGACCCGGCGCAGGCGCAGGATGGCGATGTCGATGGCGCGGTCATTGCGTTCGCCCGCGTCGTCGTCGCGCGCCAGCGCCAGCAGCCGTTCGCGCGACAGCGGCTTGCCCGCGTTGCGCACCAGCGCCTCCAGCAGATTGATTTCGCCGCCGGTCAGCTTGACCACTGTGCCTTCGCGCGACAGCTGGCGGGTGGAGGGATCGAACACGAAGGGACCGAACGAGACCGGCGCGTCCTTGGTCAGCGCGGACGGACCGCGCTTGCGGCGCAGCACGGCTTCGATGCGGGCCAGCAGCTCGCGCGGATCGAACGGCTTGCCGACGTAGTCGTCGGCGCCGGCCTCCAGGCCGATGATGCGGTCCACCGCCTCGTCACGCGCGGTCAGCAGGATGACGGGGATGTCCTCGCCCTGCTCGCGCAGGCGGCGGCAGGCGTCTGCGCCGTCGCCGCCGGGCAGCATGCGGTCCAGCACCAGCAGGTCGGGCGCGTAGCGGGTGATGCGGGACGACAGGTCGGTGGCGTCCGGCGCCAGCAGGGTGTCGTAGCCGTGCCGGTTCAGGTAGTCGGCCAGCAATTGCCGTAGGGCCGGATCGTCGTCGACGACCAGCAGCTTGGTGTGGGGATTGTCCATGGATGCCATAGTGCGGCCCGCCGCTACAAGCCGCAAGAGGCGGGAAATCAACTGAAATATACCTGTTGCACGATGTTGAGCGCGTTTACCAGCGCTTTCCCGCCACGGCGCAGCGCCCGATGCGGACTGGCCCTAAAATGGAACCCGGCCCGCCTTCTGTCCGCTTTGCTAAAAAACGTTTACAGGCAAGGCAGCGCTCCCTTTCTACACTGTGCCTATGGTCGCCCCTGCATTCCTCTGGCGAAAACCCTTGTTGCGCGCCGCGCTGGTCGCGGCCTCTGCCTGCCCGATCGCCCCGGCCCTGGGCGATCCGCTTGCGGCGTCCCCCTATATGCCCGCTCCGCCCTCTGCGCGCGGCATCGGCATACTGTCCCCGGTTCAACCCATGCCCGTGCGCCCCGCAGCCTCGATGGCGTCGCGCGCGGTGCCGCTGGATCCGTCCCCTTGCGACATGCAGACCATGGAGCCGGCGCTGGACACCAGCGTACACAGCACGGGCGACACGGACCTGATCCCCGGCACCGGACTGGGACTGTCCGGCGATGCCCAGCCCGCGCCGGTTCCGCAGGATTGCACCGTGCTCGCGACGCCCGAAGACCCTGCGCCGGACTACTCGCTCACCCTCCAGGATGGCGACCTGCCCCGCATACCCGTGGTCATGATCTCTGGCGTGTCGCGCGCTTCCCGGCCCTGGTTCGCCTCCGCCAGCAGCCAGGATGGCCTGCGCTACGGCGGCAACCGCAACTGGGTCTACCGCAATACCTCGGGCCCCTCCGTCGCCGTCGGCAACATCGACGCCAGGGCGCCCGCCTGGGGCAGCGGCGCGCCGGTGGGCGGGCTGCAGATCTCGAACTGGGCCGGATCCGGCGCCACGGCCCCGGAAGGCAGCTTCGGCTATTCCTCGTCGCTGGGCCGCCTGAACCGCATGGACCCGGCCGCCAGTTCCGGGGCCGTGGACTACGGCGACCCGGTAGGCAGCGGCAGCGTGCGCTACGGCCTTACGCCGGCGCTGACCGTGGAGGGCCAGATGCAAAGCGCGCCGTCGCTGACGACGCGCGGCATGGGTACCACCTACGCCGCGGGCGACTATGGAACCTTCCGCGCCGGGGCCACGCAAAGCACCTTCGACGCGGCCAGCGCGTGGCGTTATCGCTTCGACTACAACGTGGCCGTGGCCGACGCTGTCAACCTGGGCTATTCCAACGAGCAGGTCGGCGCGGGCTACGGCGACCTGTCCAGCTACTCGGGTGGCGGGGTTTCGGCTGCGCACACCCGCAACACGCTTTCCGCCGGCGTCCCCATCACCGGCTGGGGCGTGCTCAGCGGCACCTATTCGGGGCTGCGGGAAGGCTCCGAGCTGGCCGAACAGCGCGTGGGCCTGTCGCACAGCATGTTCGTCGCGCCCAAGGTCAAGCTGGCCGTGGGCGCGGACCGCGACATCATTTCCGGCAACTACGAATGGCGCGCCAACCTCAGCATGCCCGTCGATACCTTCATGCGCGGCACCTGGCTGAGCTGGTAGGCAGACCGCGGTCAGGACAGAAATCTCCCTGCCGGAAAAGGTCCGGCGGAATTGCGGCTTAAAATCCCTGCCATGATGCTCCCGGCCTACCCCCATGTCTGACGCGCGCGCCCTCGGCGTGTTGCAGCGCGTTTTCGGTTACGAATCCTTCCGCGGCGACCAGCAAGCCATTGTCGAACAGGTGATCGACGGCGGCGACGCGCTGGTCCTCATGCCCACGGGCGGCGGCAAGTCGCTCTGCTACCAGATTCCGTCCCTGGTCCGCGAAGGCACCGGCATCGTCGTGTCGCCCCTGATCGCGCTGATGCAGGACCAGGTCGACGCCCTGACCGAACTGGGCGTGCGCGCGGCCTTCCTCAACTCCACGCAGGAGTGGCGGGTGGCCCGCGACGTCGAGCAGGCCTTCCTGGCCGGCGAGCTGGACCTGCTGTACGTGGCGCCCGAACGCCTGCTGACCGACCGCTGCCTGCAATTGCTGGAACGCGGCCGCATCGCGCTGTTCGCCATCGACGAGGCCCACTGCGTGTCCCAGTGGGGCCACGACTTCCGCCCTGAATACCTGGGCCTGTCGATGCTGCACGAGCGCTGGCCCGACGTGCCGCGCATCGCGCTCACCGCGACCGCCACCGCCGACACCCGCCGCGAAATCGCCCAGCGCCTGTCGCTGGACGATGCGCGCCACTTCGTTTCCAGCTTCGACCGCCCCAACATCCGCTACCGCATCATCGAAAAGAACGAGGTGCGCAAGCAATTGCTGGAAATGATCCAGACCGATCATGAAGGCGAATCGGGCGTGGTCTATTGCCTGTCGCGCGCCCGCGTGGAAGAGACCGCGGAGTTCCTGTGCAACCAGGGCATCGACGCCATGCCCTATCACGCCGGCCTCAGCGCGCAGGTGCGCGCCGCCAACCAGGCGCGCTTCCTGCGCGAGGACGCCGTGGTCATGGTGGCCACCATCGCCTTCGGCATGGGCATCGACAAGCCCGACGTGCGCTTCGTGGCGCACATCGACCTGCCCAAGTCCGTGGAAGGCTATTACCAGGAAACCGGCCGTGCCGGCCGCGACGGCCTGCCTGCCACGGCCTGGCTGGCCTATGGCCTGCAGGACGTGGTGCAGCAGCGCCGCATGATCGACGAATCGCCGGGCGAAGAGTCCTACCGCCGCCGCCTGGGCCAGCAACTGGACGCCATGCTGGGGCTGTGCGAAACGGTGGAATGTCGGCGCGTGCGTCTGCTGGCCTACTTCGGCCAGCAGATCACGGCCTGCGGCAATTGCGACGTCTGCCTGGAACCGCCGCAGGCCTGGGACGGCACGGTCGCGGCGCAGAAGGTGCTGTCCGCCGTCTACCGCCTGTGGAAGGAGCGCGGCCAGCGCTATGGCGCCGGCCACATCATCGACATCCTGCGCGGCAAGGTCACCGACCGCACCAAGCAGCACGGCCACGAAACGCTGAGCGTATTCGGCGTGGGCGCGGACCTGAGCGACACCGCCTGGCGCGGCGTGCTGCGCCAATTGCTGGCGCAAGGCCTGCTGACGGTGGACCACGAAGGCTACGGCACGCTGGCCCTGACCGAAGGCAGCCGCGCCGTGCTCAAGGGCGAACGCCAATTGATGCTGCGCCGGGAATCCGAAAAGAAGCCGCGCTCGGGCAAGAGCGGCAGCGGCCGGCCCAAGGCGGCAGCCATCGACTTGCCGGCCGAACTGCAACCTGTATTCGAGGCCCTGCGCGCCTGGCGCGGCGAAGTCGCCAAGAGCCACGGGGTGCCGGCCTACGTCATCTTCCACGACGCGACTCTGCGCGAAATCGCCCTGGCCCAGCCCGAATCCATGGACGAGCTGAGCCACATCAGCGGCGTGGGCGCCCGCAAGCTGGAAGCCTACGGCGAAGAAATCCTGCAGCGGGTAGCGAAGCCGGTCTTGTGACGACGGCTCCGGCCGGACTTCCCGGCCGGATCAGCTCGGCGGCGGCAGCAGCGGCACCGGGGCGCGTTCCTTGCCGAACACCGAGCGGTACGCCAGGATATTGAATACCAGCACCACCGGTATGCCCACCACCGCTCCGGCCAGCACCAGACGCATCGAACCCAGCGCGCCCGCGCCGTCCCACAGCGTCATGTCGTCCAGGATCAGGTAGGGGAACAGGCTGTAGGCCAGGCCGCTGAGCATCAGCAGGAACAGCGCCACGCACAACACGAACGGCAGCCAGCTGAAACGGTCGGCCTTGCCCGGCAACCGCGCCAGCAGCATTTCGGCTGCGACGAAACCCGCCAGCATCAGCACCCAGACCGTCGCCGCCAGGCTCAGGTGGGCGATGTTGCTCCATTTGTAGAAGATACCCGCGTTGGCCAGACCCAGCGTGACCGCGATGGCCACCATGCCCACCGCCGTCCAGCGGATGGCGTGGCGGGCCCAGTTGGCGGCGCGGCGCTGCAGATCGCCGTCCACCCGCATGACCAGCCAGGACGCGCCCAGCAGCACATAGGCCGCCACCGCGCACAGGCCGACGAACATGGAGAACCAGCCGTAGCCGGCATCGGACTGGTAGCCGGTGGCGATGCGGCCCAGCAGCATGCCCTGGCCGAAAGCGGTGATCAGCGACCCCGCCCAGAAGCCGAAGATCCAGCGCGGCTTCATTTCGTTGCGCGCGCGGATGCGGAACTCGAACGAGACGCTGCGCAGCACCACGCCCAGCACCATGCAGGTGAGCGGTCCGTAGAGCTTGCCCAGCACCGCGCCCCAGGCGAACGGGAACGCCGCCGCGAACAGGCCCATGCCCAGCAGCAGCCAGAACTCATTGGCGTCGCGCCACGGGCTCAGCAGGCTCATCATGCGGCCGCGCTCGTGTTCCGGCGCCAGTTGCAGCAGGATGCCCACGCCCAGGTCGAAACCGTCCAGCACCATGCCCGCGGCAATCACCACGAACAGCAGCGCCATGAAGGCCAGCGGCATCCAGAAAGAGGGATCGTCGGGGTTGAGGCCCTGGGAGGCGGCCAGCATGGCGATCATGGCGTACCTCCAGCCAGTTTGCGCACGGGCACAACGCCATAGCGCGCCGCGTGGAACAGCATGCCGACGAACGCCGCAAGCAGCAGCAGGTACAGCACGCCATAGCCGATCAACCCGTACAGCACGGTGCTGGAGGCCACGATGCCCAGCACCTCGGACTGCGTGACGGTGCCGTTCACCGCGAACGGCTGCAAGCCCAGGATGGATACCCACCACCCGGCCACGACGGCGATGGCGCCGGAGAACATCATGCCGCACAGCACCCGCTGCCACCACGGCGGCAGCGTGGACGGGTCCAACCCGCGCCGGAACGTCCACAGGAAGGTCACGCAGGCCACGGCCAGCATCAGCAAGCCCAGCCCTGCCGCCACGCGCAACGACCAGAAGGTCAGCGCCACCGGCGGCAACATGCCCGAATACTTGTCCAGGCCGCGGTAGGTGCCGTCCTGGTTGCGGTGCAGCCACATCCCACCCATGTTGCGCAGGGTCACGTCGGCCACGTTGGTATGGGCGCGCGCATCGGGCCAGGCGAACAGCACCAGTTGCGGCTCCGCGCCGCTTTCCCAATAGCCCGCGGCGGCAGCGGCCTTGGCGGGCTGCAGCTTGGCAATCATCTGCCCGGCGCCGGTCGCGACCGGCAACTGCATGAAAGCCCCCACCACGGCGACCACCAGCGCGGTCTTGAACGCGTTGCGCTCGCCGTCGCCCAGCGGACGCCGCAGGGCCTGCAGCGCCGTCACGCCCATCATCAGGAACGCGGCGGCCAGCGCCGCGCCCACCATCACCACCGCCATGCGCCAGCCCACGGAGGGATTCAGCACCACGGCCATCCAGTCATAGACCTGATAGCGTCCATCGACCAGCAGCGCGCCGTCCGGCGTCTGCATCCAGGATTGCAGCGCGAGCACCCAGAACACCGCCACCAGCTGCCCCACCGCCACCATCAGCACGGCCAACGTGTGGGCGCCGTCCGACACACGGCGTTGGCCGAACAGCATGACGCCCAGGAAACAGGATTTGAGGATGAAGACCGAGAGAATGGCGTAGCCAAGCAAGGGGCCTGCCACGTTGCCGATCTTGTCCATCAGGCCGGCCCACAGGCTGCCCAGCTGGATCAGCACCGGCACGCTGGCCGCCAGCGTCAGCACGAAGGCCAGGGCGAATATCCGCACCCAGAAGCGGTACGCGGCGGTCCAGCCGCCCTGGCCGGACCAGCGCGCCCTGATCTTGAAGAACAGCAGTACCCAGGCGAGCGCCAGGGAGAAGGCCAGGAAAAACGCCAGAAAGCTCAGGCTGGCCACGAACTGCGTGCGGGCCAGGGATAACGTGGATATGTCCATGATGGCCCGTAGTGTAGAGCCAGTTACATGACTGTGGGGACAGTTTGAAACCGGTTGCACCGGCAGCAAAAAGGCCCCGCCTGCGGAACGTGGCAAAATTGACTCTTTGTCGCTGCTTTTTCCTATTCTTTCAAGAATGACCTCCGCCACGACGCCGACCCCTGCCGCATCAAATTTCCTGCTCAACATCGTTCAAGACGACCTCGAAGCCCAGCGCTTCGCAGGCAAGCGTTGGGCGGGCAAGCCTGGCCCGGCGGCCTTGCAACAACAAGGCGGACTGGATTCGGCCCGCATCCGCACGCGCTTCCCGCCGGAGCCCAACGGCTACCTGCACCTCGGCCACGCCAAGAGCATCTGCGTGAACTTCGGGCTGGCCCGCGATTTCGGCGGCGTCTGCCATCTGCGCTTTGACGACACCAATCCGGAAAAGGAAGACCAGGAATACGTCGACGCCATCATCGAGGCCGTGCACTGGCTGGGCTTCGACTGGAAGGCCGACGGCAATGACAACCTGTACTTCGCCAGCGACTACTTCGGCTACATGTACGAGTTCGCCGAGGCCTTGGTCGAGGCCGGCCACGCCTACGTCGACGAGCAAAGCCCCGAAGAGATCCGCGCCAACCGCGGCACGCTGACCGAACCCGGCACCGACTCGCCCTGGCGCAACCGCCCGGCCGCCGAGTCGCTGACGCTGCTGCGCGAAATGCGCGACGGCAAGCATCCGGACGGCAGCCTGGTGCTGCGCGCGAAGATCAACATGGCTTCGCCCAACATCAACCTGCGCGACCCGGTCATGTACCGCGTGCGCCACGCCCACCATCACCGCACCGGCGACCAGTGGTGCATCTACCCGATGTACAGTTGGGCGCACCCGGTCGAAGACGCGCTGGAAGGCATCACGCACAGCGTCTGCACGCTGGAATTCGAAGACCAGCGTCCGTTCTACGATTGGATCCTGGCGCGCCTGGCCGAACTCGGCAAGCTGGCGCAGCCGCTGCCCCACCAGTACGAATTCGCACGCCTGAACGTGAGCTACGTCGTCACCAGCAAGCGCAAGCTGCTGCAACTGGTGCGCGAAGGCCACGTGGACGGCTGGGACGATCCCCGCATGCCGACCATCTTCGGCCTGCGCCGGCGCGGCTACACGCCCTCCTCGATCCGCCTGTTCTGCGACCGCACCGCCGTGTCCAAGTCCGACTCGCGCATCGACTACAGCCTGCTGGAGCAGGCAGTGCGCGACGACCTGGACCCGGTCGCCCCGCGCTCGGTGGCCGTGCTGGACCCGCTCAAGCTGGTCATCACCAACTACCCGGAAGGCCAGACCGAGATCTGCACCGCGCCGCGCAACCCGCACGATCCCGAAGCCGGCGTGCGCGAGTTCCCGCTGTCGCGCGAACTCTGGATCGAACGCGACGACTTCCGCGAAGAAGCGCCCAAGAAGTACTTCCGCCTGTTCCCGGGCAATACCGTGCGCCTGAAATACGGCTACGTGGTGCGCTGCACCGGCTTCACCAAGAACGAAGCCGGCGAGGTCATCGAGGTCCAGGCCGAATACCTGCCGGAAACCAAGAGCGGCACGCCGGGCGCCGACAGCGTCAAGGTCAAGGGCAACATCACCTGGGTCAGCGCGGCCCATGCGGTGCCCGCCCAGATCCACCTGTACGACCGCCTGTTCGCCGATGCGCGTCCGGACGGCGGCGACAAGGATTTCCTGGCCTGCCTGAACCCGAACTCCAAGCTGACCGTCACGGCCTGGCTGGAGCCGGGCACCGTCGCCACGCCGGGCGCCACCTGGCAGTTCGAACGCCTGGGCTACTTCACGGCCGACCTGAAGGAATCCAGCCCCGAAGCGCCGGTGCTCAACCGCATCGTGACCCTGCGCGACTCCTGGGCGCAAGGCTGACGCGCCGCGCGCGCATTGCCGGAAATAGGCGCCGAAAGGCGCCTTTTTCTTTGGGTCCGCCCCCTGCGCATGCGGCCCCTGGGCGGGTTATCATCCCCCGAACCCCGCAGCCGGTCGAGCCCGCCGTTTCCCGGCCCCAAGACCGCCAGCCACAATCAAGATGAACACTGAATCCCTAGCCCTGGACTTCAAAAGCGCCACCCTCTATGCCATCCGGGTGGTCCTGCACAGCGCCGACCCCGAACGCCTGAACGCCGCCCTGGCCAAGCGCATGGCCGATGCCGGCAGCTTCTTCGAAAACGAACCCGTGGTCGTCGACGCCAGCCGCGTCGAGGAAAAAATCGATTGGACCGCCCTGGTGGCGGCATTGCGCGGCCATAACCTGCCTCCCATCGGCGTGGTCGCCGAAGGCGCCAATCTGGAATCCGCGCGCGCGGCGGGCCTCACTCCGGTTGAACTGTCCACGCCCGCGGCCCGGCCCGCGCCAGTGATCGACACCGCGCCGCCCAACGACGTCTCCACGCCGGTGCCTTCGGTGCCGGCCGCCGCGATCGAAACCGCGGCAGCCCCCACCGAAGCAGCCGCCGAACCGGAAGCGCCCGCCGACAAACCCGCGGGTGAACCGCTGCCCGCGCGTGCAGCCAGCAACACCACCTCGGCCTCCAGTCCCACGCCCGCCGCGCCGCACTCGTCATCCGCGCTGGTCATTACCAAGCCGCTGCGTTCCGGCCAGCGCGTCTACGCGCGCCACACGGACCTGGTGGTGATCGGCATGGTGAGCCAGGGCGCCGAAGTCATTGCCGACGGCAACATCCACGTCTACGGCCCGTTGCGCGGCAAGGCCATGGCCGGCGCACGCGGCGATACCTCCGCGCGCATTTTCACGACCCACCTGGACGCCGAGCTGCTGGCCGTGGCCGGCGTGTACCGCGTGGTCGAGGACAAGCTGGACCGCACGCTGCAGAACCAGCCCGCGCTGGTCCGCCTGGACGGCGACACGCTGCGCATCGAAGCCCTCAAGGCTTGATATCCGGAATCTGGCCGCCAGCGGCGGCCAATGCGCACGCGCAGACACCCGCGCAAATTTCAACACATCCTGTAAGAAGCCTTACAAGGGCTTTTTGCTTTACGATAACGCGATTTATTCGAACATAAGGGTTTGATCGTCATGACACGCATTGTTGTGGTGACTTCCGGCAAAGGCGGCGTGGGCAAAACCACGACCAGCGCCAGTTTTTCTGCGGGACTCGCGATGCGGGGCCACAAGACCGCTGTCATCGACTTCGATGTCGGCCTGCGCAACCTCGACCTGATCATGGGCTGCGAACGTCGCGTCGTGTACGACTTCGTCAACGTGATCCAGGGCGAAGCCACGCTCAACCAGGCTCTCATCAAGGACAAGCAGCTCGAAAACCTGTTCATCCTGCCCGCCTCGCAGACGCGCGACAAAGACGCGCTGACGCAGGAAGGCGTGGAAAAGGTCATCAATGACCTCAAGGGCATGGGCTTTGACTACATCGTCTGCGACTCGCCCGCCGGCATCGAAACGGGCGCGCTGATGGCCGCCTATTTCGCCGACGACGCGCTGGTCGTGACCAACCCGGAAGTCTCGTCGGTGCGCGACTCCGACCGCATCCTGGGCATCCTCGCCGCCAAGTCCAAGCGCGCCGTGGAAGGCGATGAACCGGTCAAGGAATACCTGCTGCTGACGCGCTACAGCCCCAAGCGCGTGGTCGACGGCGAAATGCTGTCGCTGGGCGACATCGAGGACATCCTGCGCATCAAGCTGATCGGCGTGATCCCCGAATCCGAAGCGGTGCTGCAAGCGTCGAACCAGGGCCTGCCGGCCATCCACCTCAGAGACACCGACGTTTCCGAAGCCTACAAGGACGTCGTGGCCCGTTACCTTGGCGAAGACAAGGCCCTGCGCTTTACCGACTATGAAAAGCCCGGTTTCCTGAAACGCCTGTTCGGAGGCAAGTAAGCAATGTCCTTCCTGTCGTTTCTGCTTGGTCAAAAGAAGACCTCCGCATCCGTCGCCAAGGAACGGTTGCAGATCATCCTGGCCCACGAGCGGGGCCGCGGCGACTCGCCCGATTACCTGCCGCAGTTGCAGCAGGAGCTTATCGCCGTCATTTCGAAATACGTGAAGATCAACCCCGAGGACATCAAGGTGCACCTGGAACGCCAGGACACGCTGGAGGTCCTGGAGGTCAAGATCGAAATGCCGCAGAACGAGACCTGATGCGGCTGTGCGCGCCCCTGGCGCGCATCACAATCAAAAAAATGCCCGGCGATGCCGGGCATTTGCTTTGGGGCGACGGACGCTTAGCGCTTGCCGACCTGATCGCCGATGACGCCGCCGATCGCCGCTCCGCCCACCGTTCCGAGGATGCCGCCGTTGGTGATCACAGCGCCTGCCACGCCGCCCAGCGCAGCGCCGCCGACGGCGCTCTTCTGGCGATGGCTCATGCCGTCCCACGAAGAGCACCCAGCCATGGCGGCGGTCATCGCCAGCGCGACACAGATTTTGGAGAGAGATGCGATTTTCATATTTGTGGTTCCTATTCTCGTACCCGGGAGCCGCGCATGAAACTGGATGCGAGCGCGCGGCGCCCATAAGGGCCTGGAACCTTCAGGATCGCAAAATATTCTTGCCCTGGCTGTGAAGTTTGCCCATGAATTGTGTCAAAGGGCGAGTTAATCTTTGCGCGCCCCAGGGACATTGTTGCAGCGCGCGGCCGCTATTTGACCAGACGTAACACCTCGCGGAAGCGCGGGTGTTCACAAGTGCGCATCCACTCGAATATCGCCATCTCGGACGTGACGATTTCAGCGCCATGCGCACGCGCGCGGCGCAACGCCGCGTGATGATCGGCCGGCTTGCGCGAGCCCGCCGCATCCGCCACCAGCACCGCGTGGTAGCCCAGGTCAATCAAGCCGATCACGGTTTGCAGCACGCAGATGTGCGCCTCGCAGCCCGCCACCAGGATGGTCTTGCGCGCGGCCGGCAACCAGGCCTCGAAGCCCGGCTCCAGCGCCGAAGAGAAGTGCATTTTCTGGAAGGCGCTCTGGACTTGCTCGCGCAGCGGCTCCACGGTGGTCCCCAGCATCTTGGCGTGGTGCTCGGTAGCCACCACCGGCACGTCCAGCAGTCGCGCAGCCTGCGCGAGCTTGTGCGCGGCGTGAAGCACCGCCTCGTTGTCATGGATGACAGGCATCAGGCGCCCCTGCATGTCGACGATCAGCAGGGTGGAATCGGTAGCGGACAACAACATTGCGCGGTGCTCCTGGAAGAAGTCCTCAAGGCCGACTCACGCAGAACGAAGCCTTGAACAGCCCTTAGCATACCTCCGGCAAAAAAAATCCCGGCGCGAGGCCGGGATCGTTTTCAGGCGCCGATTACTTCAGGGCCTTGTAGCGCAGGCGCTTGGGCTTGGCGCCCTCTTCGCCCAGACGGCGCTTCTTGTCGGCTTCATATTCCTGGTAGTTGCCATCGAAGAACACGACTTGCGAGTCGCCTTCGAAGGCCAGGATGTGCGTGGCGATCCGGTCCAGGAACCAGCGATCGTGGCTGATGACCATGACGCTGCCGGGGAACTCCAGCAATGCGTCTTCCAGCGCGCGCAGCGTTTCGACGTCGAGGTCGTTGGACGGTTCGTCCAGCAGCAGCACGTTGCCGCCGGCGATCAGGGTCTTGGCCATGTGCAGGCGGCCGCGTTCACCGCCGGACAGCTGGCCCACGACCTTGTTCTGGTCGCCGCCCTTGAAGTTGAAGCGGCCCAGATAGGCGCGCGACGACATTTCGAACTTGCCCACCGTGAGCAGGTCGGCGCCGTCGGCCACCGCGTCGAACACGGTCTTCTTGTCTTCCAGCGCATCGCGCGACTGGTCGACATAGGCCAGCTTGACGGTCTGGCCGATGTTGACCTCGCCCGAATCCGGCTGCTCGCGGCCCGCGATCATGCGGAACAGCGTGGACTTACCGGCGCCGTTGGCGCCGATGATGCCGACGATGGCGCCGGGCGGCACCTTGAAGCTGAGGTTGTCGATCAGCAGGCGGTCGCCATAGGCCTTGCTGACGTTGTTGAATTCGATGACCTCGTTGCCCAGGCGCTCGCCCACGGGAATGAAGATTTCCTGGGTTTCATTGCGTTTCTGGTATTCGTAGGACGACAGTTCCTCGAAGCGGGCCAGACGCGCCTTGGCCTTGGCCTGGCGGCCCTTCGGGTTCTGGCGCACCCACTCCAGTTCCTTCTTGATGGTCTTCTGGCGGGCGGATTCCGACGCCTCTTCCTGCTTCAGGCGATCTTCCTTCTGCTCCAGCCACGAGCTGTAGTTGCCCTTCCAGGGAATGCCATAACCGCGGTCCAGTTCCAGGATCCATTCGGCCGCGTTGTCCAGGAAGTAGCGATCGTGGGTCACGCCCACCACGGTGCCGGGGAACTTGTGCAGGAACTGCTCCAGCCACTCCACGCTTTCGGCGTCAAGGTGGTTGGTGGGTTCGTCCAGCAGCAGCATGTCGGGTTTGGACAGCAACAGGCGGCACAGCGCCACGCGGCGCTTTTCACCGCCGGACAGCTTGCCGACGATGGCGTCCCAGGGCGGCAGGCGCAGCGCGTCGGCAGCGATTTCCATCTGGTGTTCGATGTCGTCGGCGCCGCTGGAGGCGGCGGCGGCGATGATGGCCTCAAGCTCGGCCTGCTCGGCGGCCAGCGCGTCGAAATCCGCATCCGGCTCGGCGTAGGCGGCATAGACCTCGTCCAGGCGCTTCTTGGCCGAGACGACGGCGCCCAGGCCCTCTTCCACCGACTGGCGCACCGTGTGCTCGGGGTTGAGCTGCGGTTCCTGCGGCAGGTAGCCGATGTTCAGGCCCGGCATGGGGATGGCTTCGCCTTCGATTTCCTTATCGACGCCGGCCATGATCTTCAGCAGCGTCGACTTGCCCGAGCCGTTCAGGCCCAGCACGCCGATCTTGGCGCCAGGAAAAAACGAAAGCGAAATGTCGCGCAGGATCTGCCGCTTGGGCGGCACGATCTTGCCGACGCGGTTCATGGTGTAGACGTATTGGGCCATGGGCTCGTATAGGAGATATAGCTGATGAACCGTCGATTGTAGGCCGGAACCCTGACCCGCGTATGTCCGCCGCCAAATGGCCGGCCCTTGCGGCGTACCCGGCCCTTCAGGCGGCCTTGGGCCGCGTCGCCCGGCCGCCGGCGCGCATTTGCGCCAGCATCACGCCAGCCAGCGCCATCGCCCCGCCGACGATGTGGAACAGATGGGGCTTTTCGTCCAGGAACACGGCCGCGATCGCCACCGTGGCCACCGGCATGAGGTTGAGGAAAATGCTGGCGCGGTTGGGGCCCAGGTGCTTGACGCCCTGCATCCACAGGAAGGGCGCGAACAACGACGGGAATACCGCCGCATACAGCACCAGGGGCAGGTTGTCGCCGTTGAGCGGTGAAGGCGGCGCCATCAGGAAAGCGGGCAGCTGGAACAGCACGCCGAAAGCGACCTGCACATACAGCGACTGCCACGGTCCCACCGGCAATGCCCAGCGGCGCAGCAGCACGCCGTACAGCGCATAGGCCAGCGCGCCTACGCCCATCAGCAGATCGCCGCGGTTGGCGCCCACTTCAAGCAGGCGGGCGGGATCGCCCTCGCCGATCAGCAGCGCCAGGCCCGCCAGCGACAGCAGCCCGCCCAGCATGGCCATGACCGAGGGCAGTTCGCGCAGCAGCAGCGCCACCACGGCGATGGTCATCAGCGGAATCATCGCCGTGATGATGCCCATATTGGTCGCCGTGGTGCTGGCGGCCGCCACATAGGCCAGGCCCTGGTACAGGGCCATGCCCAAGCCGCCCAGCACCGCCAGTTTAGGCAGGTGGGGCAGGATCTGGCGGCGCTGCGCCCAGACGCCCGGCAGCACGAACGGCGTCAGCACCACCCCGGCCAGGGCCCAGCGGTAGAAGCCGATGGCGGCCGGCGCGATGGCGCTGGCCGCCATCTTGGTGACGATCATGTTGACCGACCAGATCAAGGCTGCCAGCAACGGATAAAGCAGATAACGGGCGGGAACATGCGGAGAGGAAGCGCGGGTCATGAGGGGCAATGCACAGGCGTAAAGGAGACAGGGCCAGTGTAGGATCTGTCCGACCTGATGTATATAATGAAAAACAGACAAAACCAGACGAAGTTCCGACATGTCCGCCATCGATTCCGCGCCCACGCTGGCCAGCCACCTGCCCTACCCGCTGGCTTGCCGCATCCTGCATTTCACGCCGCGTTCCGGCATGAAGCGCCACAGCTCGCCCTGGGCGGAACTGAACTTCGCCATCTCCGGCATCATGGAAATCGGCATACGCGGCGTCACCTACCTGTCGCCGCCGCAGTACGCCATCTGGATACCGCCGCATGTCGAGCATTGCTGCCAGAACGAAGGCGAAGTGCACTACGCCTGCATCGACATCCCCGCCGCGGCCTGCGCCGGCCTGCCCACGGAACCGTGCACGCTCGAGATCAGCCCGGTCATGCGCGCGATCCTGGGCGACTTCGAGCAGCGCGGCATCAGCTATCCGGATACGCCGGAAGACCGGCGCATGGCGCAGATCGTCATCGACCAGGTCCGCCAGGCTCGGGCTTACGCCAGTTACCTGCCCTCCACCTCCGACCCGTTGCTGGCACCCATCCTGTCGGCGCTGCAGCACAGTCCAGGCGATAAGCGCGGCGCCGCGCACTGGGCCGCCACGGCCGGCATCACCGAGCGCACGCTGCTGCGCCACTGCCAGCAGCGCCTGGGCATGTCGTTCAATGAATGGCGCCTGCGGCTGCGCGTGGTCAGCGCCCTGGGCATGCTGGACGCGGGCCGGCCGGTCCAATCTGTGGCGCGCGAGCTTGGTTACAGCACGCCGTCGGCCTTCATCGCCATGTTCCAGCGGCTTACAGGTCAATCGCCCGACAACGCGCGCAGGCGCAGCCAGGGCGGCGCACCCGCGCCCTGACCCCGGAAAACCGCGTCATCCAAGCGCCTGATGCAAGGCGCGGCCGATCGCGAGACAATACGGCTGTAGCCAGGGCCTGCCAGCGGGCCCGAATCTTGCCGTGCCGTCGCGGCTTCATCGCGCCCAGGAATCCCTTCATGTCTGCCTCCGCCACTCCCCCCGCCTCCTTGACCCATTTCAGCACCGCCGAGCTGGACATGCTGGCCAAGACCGCCGACGCCTTGAGCGCCTATCTGGGCAAGCCCGTGCTGGCCGAAGTGGTGCTGGGCGATGATGGCACCGAATGGGTGACCTATGGCGTGCCCATGGACGAAAACGCCAAGCCCGACGAAGACCAGACCCACGTGCAGCTGGGCGGCGCCGGCGCCCGCCTGCTGGGCAATCGCGGCGGCCTGCCCCAGTCCGACGACGACACCTACGACTGTCTCTACCTGTGGGCCATCGAGATCTCGCTGAACGAAGGCGAGCGCTTCATCAAGCTGGACCACGACGGCGAAGAGTCCGCATGGTCCGACAATCTGGAAGACGTGCTGCCGTTTGCCCTGACGGAAGAACCCGTGCCGGAGGACCCGGACGCGGAGGACGACGAGGACGAAGCGGATGAGGACGATGAGGATGATGCGGATGGCCACGGCCACGATCATCCTCACGACCACAACCACCGCCACTGAAGCGCGGCCGGGCGGCGGGTTGCGGCCGGCATGGCCGCGCAACCGCGCCGTCCGCGGATCAGACCGAGATCCGCCCTTCCTGCACCGCGTGGCAGGCCACCACCGACACTCCCGCGGCCATTGCCACTGGCGCCTCTGACTTGCAACGCTCGTTCGCATGCGGACAGCGCGGATGAAAGGTGCAGCCCGACGGCGGATTCAGCGGATTGGGCACCTCGCCCGCCACCGCGGTGCGCGGCTTGCCCGCGCCGTTGATGTCGGGAATGGCCTCCAGCAGCATGCGCGTGTACGGATGGCGCGGCCGCGCGAACAGCTCGTCGCGCGGCGCCACCTCCACCATGCGGCCCAGGTACATCACCCCCACCCGGTCGGCCACATGGTGCACCACCGCCAGGTTGTGGGAAATGAACAGATAGGTCAGCCCCAGGTTGCGCTGCAGATCCTTCATCAGGTTCAGCACCTGCGCCTGCACCGACACATCCAGCGCCGAGGTCGGCTCGTCGCACACCAGGAATTCCGGATTCACCGCCAACGCCCGCGCGATCGAAATGCGCTGGCGCTGGCCGCCGGAAAACTGGTGTGGATAGCGGCCCTGGTCGGCCGGGTCCAGGCCCACCTGCTTGAGCAGTTCGCCCACGCGCGCGCTGCGCTCGTCAGGCGTCATGGTGGTGTGGGTCAGCATGGGTTCGGCGATGATGCGGCCCACGCGCCAGCGCGGATTCAGGCTGGCATAGGGATCCTGGAAGATCATCTGCAGGCGCTTGCGCAAGGCTCGGCCGCCTGGCTCGGACATGCGCGACAACGGCTGGCCGTCGAAACGGATGTCGCCGCGGGTCAGGCCATACAACCCCACCAGCATGCGCGCCACGGTCGATTTGCCGCAGCCCGATTCGCCCACCAGCGCCAGCGTTTCGCCGCGCGCGATCTCGAACGACACCCCGTCCACGGCGCGCAGCATCACGCGCGGCTTGCCCGCGAGCTTGCGTTCCAGCCACGGCGGCGACACATCGAACCAGCGCGCGGCGTCCTTTACTTCCACCAAGGGCGTCGTCATGCGGCCACCTTATCGTTGTTGTCGTGCAGCCAACAGGCCGCGCGGGACGTCCCGGCCGCCATCAGCTCCGGACGCTCGACGCCGCAACGCGGCAGGCGCTGGCCGCAGCGCGGATTGAAGGCGCAGCCCGGCGGAATGGCGTTCAGGCGCGGCATGCTGCCGTCGATCTGCACCAGCCGTTCGGAGTGTCCTTCCAGCGATGGAATCGATCCCATCAGTCCCTTCGTGTAGGGATGGCGGGGCTTGTGGATCACGTCGGCCACCGGGCCGATCTCGGCCACGCGGCCCGCGTACATCACCGCAACGCGGTCGGCGGTTTCGGCGATCACACCCATGTCGTGCGTGATCAGCATCACCGCCGTGCCGTTTTCGCGGCACAGGCGCTTGAGCAGTTCGATGATCTGCGCCTGGATCGACACGTCCAGCGCGGTCGTGGGCTCGTCCGCCACCACCAGCTTGGGTTCGGCCGCCAGGGCCAGCGCAATCACCACGCGCTGGCGCATGCCGCCGGAGAACTGGTGAGGATAGTGGTCGATGCGCTCGCGCGCGGCCGGAATGCCGGTCGATGCCAGCAGCTCCACCGCCCGTTCGCGCGCCTGGGACCAGCTCAGGTCCAGGTGCGTCACGATGGTTTCCGCCAATTGCCGGCCCACCGTGTACAGCGGGTTCAACGAGGTCAGCGGGTCCTGGAACACGGCCCCGATCTCGCGGCCGCGCACGCGGCGCATCTGCTCGTCGGGCAGGTTGTCGATGCGGCGGCCCGCCAGCAGGATCTCGCCCGCGGCGATACGTCCCGGCGGTTCCAAGAGGCCAATGATGGTTGCGCCGGTCAGGGACTTGCCTGCGCCGGATTCGCCCACTACGCCCAGGACTTCGCCAGCCTGGATGGAAAAGGACACGTCGTCCAGCGCGCGCAGCGTGCCGCGGCGCGTGGGGAATTCCACGCGCAGGTTGCGGACTTCTAGTAATGCGCTCATGTAAACCTCAATTCAGACGCGGGTTGAGCGCATCGCGCAGCCAGTCGCCAAGCAAGTTGACCGACAGCACCAGCAGCACCAGCGCCGCACCCGGGAAGATGGTGATCCACCACTCCCCTGAAAACAGGAAGTCGTTGCCGATGCGGATCAGCGTGCCGAGCGACGGCGCGGTCGGCGGTACGCCCACGCCCAGGAACGACAGCGTGGCCTCCGTGATGATGGCCGTGGCCAGGTGCACCGTGGCCAGCACCAGCACCGGACCCAGCACATTGGGCAGCACGTGGCGGAACATGATGACCGGCGAGGCCACGCCGATCACGCGCGCCGCCTGCACGTATTCGCGGTTCTTCTCCACCAGGGTGGAGCCGCGCACCGTGCGCGCATACTGCGGCCAGCCCGCCAGCGCGATCGCGCCGATCAGCACCGGGAACGCGATCAGCTCATGCAGCTCGCGCGGCACCGCCGCCCGCGCCACGCCGTCGATCAGCAGCGCGATCAGGATGGCGGGGAACGACAGCTGCACGTCGGCGATGCGCATGATGAACGCATCGATGCGCCCGCCCGCGTAGCCCGAGATCAGCCCCAGCACGATGCCGATCAGCATCGACAGCAGCACCGAGGCCAGGCCGATCAAGAGCGACACGCGGGTGCCGTACAGGATGGCCGAGTACAGGTCGCGGCCCTGGCTGTCGGTGCCCAGCAGGTAGGTCGGCAGGCCATTGGCCTCCCAGGCGGGCGGCAGCAAGGCGTCCAGCAGTTCCACCTTGGTCAGGTCGAACGGGTTGTGCGGCGCCACCCAACCGGCCCCGAAGGAGCCGATCAGCAGGAGCGCCAGCATCACGGTGGCGATGATCGCCACGGGCGCCCGGCGCCAGGCCCAGGCAATGTCGCTGTCCCACCAGCGTTTGAGTACGGCGCGCATCAGTGAGCCCCCCCGCCGCGGGTCAGCCCGGAACGCAGGCGCGGGTCCACGACAAAATACAAAAGATCGACGATCAGGTTGATCACCACGAACACCAGCGCAATCAGGCACAGGTAGGCCGCCATGACGGGCACGTCGGCGAATTGCACCGCCTGGATGAACAACAGGCCCATGCCCGGCCACTGGAACACGGTTTCCGTGACGATGGCGAAGGCGATGATGCCGCCCAGTTGCAGGCCGGTGATGGTGATGACCGGCACCATGGTGTTCTTCAGCGCGTGGCCGAAGTGGATGGCGCGACGCTTCAGGCCGCGGGCGCGGGCAAACTTGATGTAGTCCGAACGCAGCACCTCCAGCATTTCCGAACGCACCAGGCGCAGCACCAGGGTCATCTGGAACAGCGACAAGGTGATGGACGGCAGGATGAGATGCTTCCAGCCCGTGGCGGTGAACAACCCCGATGACCACCAGCCCACGCTGACGGTGTCGCCCCGCCCGTAGCTGGGCAGCCAGCCCAGTTGCACGGAAAACACCAGGATCAGCAGGATGCCGATCAGGAAGGTGGGCAGCGACACGCCCAGCAGCGACCCGGCCAGCAGCAGCTGGGACAGCAAGCTGTTGCGCTTGAGCGCGGTGTACACGCCCAGCGGCACGCCCACCAGCAGCGCCAGCAAGGCCGCCACCATGGACAGCTCCAGCGTGGCCGGCAGGCGGGATTTCAGCAAGGAAGATACGGGTTCGCTCTGGCGCAGGGAGATGCCGAAATTGCCCTGCACGGCGTTGGCCACGAAATGGCCGAATTGGACGATGGCGGGCTCGTTCAGCCCCAGGCGCTCACGCAGTTCGATGCGTTCGGCATCGGTGGCGTCCTGTCCCAGCATGATGGTGACAGGGTCGCCGACATATTGAAAAAGCACAAAGGCCAGTAGCGCGACGGTGAGCATCACCGCTACGGCCTGCAACAGGCGACGCAGTATGAAAGCAAACATAGGCGGAAAAGGCGAAACAGCGAAAGCCCGTCGGCCTGTTCATCATGAACAGGCTGACGGGCCCCGCCGTTTGATTAGCCTGGATCAGTCAACCTTGACCCAATCGGCAACGAGGCGATTGTCGGCACGGTGGATGACCGTGACGTTCTTGCGCATGGCCCAGGGAATCACCTGGTCGTGCAGCGGGATGTGGCCGAAGTCCTTGGCGTGCCCTTGCAGCACGGTGATGATGTCGGCGTCACGCTTGGCCGGATCGGTTTCCGTCTTGATCCGGTCGATGATGACGTCCAGTTCCTTGTTGCTGTAGTTGCCCAGGTTGTACATGCCGTCCGCGCCCTCGCCCTTGGTGCGAATCAGGTTCTGCAGCGTGTACATGGCGTCGAACGTGGGCACGCCCCAGCCGAACAGGTAGGCGCTGGTGTCGAACGACTGCACCTTGGGGAAATAGGTGGAGCGCGGCATGGCGTTCATGGTGGCCTTGACGCCGACCTTGGCCCACATGCCGACCACCGCCTGACAGATGGCTTCGTCGTTGATGTAGCGGTTGTTCGGGCAATCCAGCGTGAAGTTCAGCGTGCCGTCGTAGCCGGCTTCCTTCAGCAGGGCACGGGACTTTTCCGGATCATAGGGCACGCGCGCCTGCAGCTGCTGGGCCCAGCCGTGCACCTGCGGCGCGATCATCGTGCCGGTGGGCGCGGACAGGCCGCGCATCACGGCGCGCTTGATGGCGTCCACGTCGATCGCGCGATACAGCGCCTCGCGCACGCGGATGTCCTGGAACGGGTTCTTGCCCTTGATGTTGGAATACTGGAGTTCCGGACGCTTCTGGTCCAGGCCCAGGTAGATGGTGCGGTATTCGTTGCCTTCCACGACCTTGGCCGACTGGCGCAGGCGATCCAGGTCCTGGGCCGCCGGATCCAGCACGAAGTCGATTTCACCCGACAGCAGCGCCGCGGTACGCGTGGCGTTCTGCTTGATCGGCGTGAACACGACTTCGGTCACGTTGCCGACCTTGCCGCCCTTGTTCCACCAGTCCTTGTTTTCCTCGAACACCGTGCGCACGTCCACTTCGCGCGACTTCAGCTTGTAGGGGCCGGTGCCGTTGGTGTTGCGCGCGGCGTAGGTCTCTTCCTTGTTGACGAAGTCCTGCGGCTTGGCAACGTTGTTCTTTTCCGACCAGGCCTTGTTCATGATGAACACGTTGGTCAGCTGGCGCAGCAGCACCGGGTTAGGCGCCGAGGTCTCGATCTCGACCGTCAGGTCGTCGATCTTGCGGGCTTCCTTGATGCCGGTGGTGTAGGCCTTGTAGTTCGAGGTGGGCGCCATGGCGCGGTGGATCGAGAACACCACGTCGTCGGCGGTGAAGGCGGCGCCGTCATGGAACTTCACGCCGGGGCGCAGCTTGAAGCGGTACAGCGTGGGCGAAACCTGCTCCCACTCCGTCGCCAGGCGCGGGTTGACCTTGAAGGACTTGTCGTAGTCCACCAGCGGTTCGTAGACGTAGCTGTTGGCGGCGATCGTCATGCCTTCGTTCTGCGAGTGCGGATCGAAGGTGAGGATGTCGCCCTGGGCGGCCCAGCGGAAGGTCTTGGCCTGCCCGATCGTGGGCACAGCAACGGCGGCGGCGATCGCGATAGCAATCAAAGTGCGGCGCATAGGTTCAACTCCTGACTGTAGTCTGAATACCGGCGCGATATTGCCTAGCCGCAGGACCTCCGTCAATTGAGGGTTTATGCGTACCGTAGACGGTTTTCACAGAGGGAGAACCAATTGGGGACACATAAGCTTGTAACAAAATAATCGAAGTAAACAGTGTTGGGCATGCGGCCCGCCTCCGCCCCCGCCTATTCCTCGTCCGGCGCCGACAATTCCAGCGGCACGTGCTCGGTCATCAGCACCTCCAGCATGTCGATCAGCATCGCGGCCTTTTCCTCGCCGAACGGGGCCAGCACGGCCTTCTGGTGCTGCAAGGCCTGCTCGCACAGCGCGGCGATCAGATTCGTGCCCTTGGTGGTGATGCAGACACGCGTCTGCCGCCGGTCCGCCCGCACGCCCGTGCGCGCCACCAGCCCTTCGGCCTCCATGCGCTGCACCACCTTGCTCAAGGTGGGCTGCTTGGTGATCGCCAGCACCGCCAGCGTGCCTATGGTTTCACCGGGACTGCCCTCCAGGCTGGCCAGTACCCGCCACTCGGTCACCGACAGGCCGGCCGCCTTTACCTGCAGATGGAATTCCGCCGAAATGCGCTGGCTGGCCTGCGCCAGCAGATAGGCCAGATAGCCATCGACGAAGCGGCCTTTGTGCGCCGCCGCGTCCGTGTCCCGCTGCTTGTCCAACCGCATGTTGCTTTGCTCCCACGCACCGGAAACCAGGGCCGACGCCGGCCCGACGAAATGCGCATTGCACCACGCCGGCGCATGCGCGCGCCATGATGTGCCGCAATGCTGTTGCGCAGCACAGGGTATACCCGGAATCGCAACCCGTTTTTGCACCATCGCAGCGCCGGAACAGCACTGCGGCCTAGAGAACAACGAGTATATACGTCATTGTTTTAGCGTGATATTTTTTGTTTTCCATGAAATTTCATCTTTTTTGTTGACAGCTAAAACGTTGACTCCTAAAGTATTTTTAAGACGAGAATTTCCTGACGTGACGATGCTGCGCAGCAGCAACCATTGAGACCCGCAGGCCGGGCCGCGAAGGAGTGCCAGAATGGCTGAAAGGTCTTTCAAAAAAGAAGTCCAGCAGTTGCGCATCGGCGCGGGCGAAGAGTTCCGCGGAGAAGGCATTCTTGCGGTCACCAAGGCCTTGCTGCAGTCCGGCGTGGGCTACGTCGCGGGCTACCAGGGTTCGCCGATCTCGCATTTGATGGACGTGCTGGCCGACGCCAACGACATCCTCCAGGAACTGGGTGTGCATTTCGAGGCCAGCGCCTCCGAGGCCACCGCGGCGGCCACGCTGGCCGCCTCGGTCATGTACCCCATCCGCGGCGCCGTCACCTGGAAGTCCACCGTGGGCACCAACGTCGCATCCGACGCGCTGGCCAACCTGGCTTCCGGCGGCGTCACCGGCGGTTCGCTGGTCATCGTGGGCGAAGACTACGGCGAAGGCTCGTCCATCATGCAGGAACGCTCGCACGCGTTCGCCATGAAGTCGCAGATCTGGCTGCTGGATCCGCGTCCCAACCTGGAAAGCATGGTCAAGGCGGTGGAAGACGGCTTCGAGCTGTCCGAGGCCAGCAAGACGCCCGTGATGCTGCAACTGCGCATCCGCGGCTGCCACGTGCACGGCCGCTTCATCGCCAAGGAAAACAAGCGCCCCGCCTTCTCGCTGGCGCAGGCGCTGGAAAGCCCGGCGCGCGACACCAGCCGCATCGTGCTGCCGCCTGCCTCCTTCCTGCACGAACAGGAAAAGATCAAGGAGCGCTGGCCCGCCGCCATCCGCTACATCAAGGAACACAAGCTCAACGAACACTTTGACGGCGACCAGGACGATATCGGACTGATCCTGCAAGGCGGCCTCTACAACGGCGTGATCCGTGCCTTGCAGCTGCTGGGCCTGGCCGACAACTTCGGCAACAGCCGCATCCCGCTGTACGTCATGAACGTGACCTACCCCGTCATCGAGGACGAGGTCATCGATTTCTGCCGCGGCAAGCGCGCCGTGCTGCTGCTGGAAGAAGGCCAGCCGGACTACATCGAACAGAACCTGCACGCCGTGCTGCGCCGCGCCGGCATCGACACCAAGCTGTCCGGCAAGGACGTGCTGCCGATGGCGGGCGAATACACCACCCAGGTCATGCGCGACGGCCTGCGCGAATTCCTCAAGCGGCAACGCCCGGAATCGCTGCAGACGCATCCCGCCGCCCTGGCCGATGCCCAGGCCGCGGAACGCCAGCTCCAGATCACCGAGGTGGCGCGGCCCAAGCCGGCGCGTCCGGCCGAGCAGCCCATCACCTTCCACAAGCACGTCGAAGGCCTGGCAGCGGTCGTGCCGCCGCGGCCCGCCGGCTTCTGTACGGGCTGTCCGGAAAGGCCTATCTTCTCGGCCCTGACCCTGGCGCAGGAAACGCTGGGCCAGCACCATATTTCCTGCGACATCGGCTGCCACCTGTTCTCGATCCTGCCGCCGTTCAACCTGGGCGCCACCACCATGGGCTACGGCCTGGGCGCCTCCAGCGCGGCGGCCTTCAACGTGCCGGCCGCCAAGCGCCCCATCTCCATCATGGGCGACGGCGGCTTCTGGCACAACGGCCTGTCCTCGGGCATCGGCAACGCGGTCTTCAACAAGTACGACGGCGTCATCGTCATCGTCGACAACTTCTACGCCTCGGCCACCGGCGGACAGGACATCCTGTCCTCGCGCGCCGAAAACCCGGACCGCTCCACCAACAATCCCATCGACCAGGCCGTGCGCGGCGTGGGCGTGAAGTGGGTGCGCACGCTGGACCGCACCTATGACGTGGCCAAGGTGCGCGCCACCATCGAAGAGGCGCTGACCACCGACGTGAAAGGCCCCAAGGTCATCATCGCGCAATCGGAATGCATGCTGAACAAGCAGCGCCGCATCAAGCCGCTGTTCAACAAGGCAGTCAAGGAAGGCAAGCGCGTGGTCAAGGAACGCTTCGGCGTGGACCCTGACGTCTGCACCGGCGACCATGCCTGCATCCGCCTGTCGGGCTGCCCGTCGCTGACGGTCAAGGACAGCGGCGACCCCTTGAAGGAAGATCCGGTGGCGCACGTGGAAAGCAGTTGCGTAGGCTGCGGCAACTGCGGCGAAGTCGCCCATGCCGCGGTGCTCTGCCCGTCCTTCTACCGCGCCGATATCGTCCACAACCCGACCGGCCGCGACCGCTTCATGGCGCGCATGCGCACCGCCGTCATCGGCTTCCTGCAACGCCGCCGCGCCGCGCGCCTGGCCCACCACGCCCTCTGAGGATTCCCGTTCCATGAACCCGGCCGCTATGCAACAAGCCAATCCGATCAAGATCGCCATCCTGGCCATGGGCGGCCAAGGCGGCGGCGTGCTGGCCGACTGGATCGTCGACATGGCCGAGCACGCCGGCTGGTGGGCCCAGACCACCTCGGTGCCAGGCGTGGCCCAGCGCACCGGCGCCACCATCTATTACCTGGAACTGCTGCCCGAAGCCGAAGTGCAACGCGCCGGCCGCCAGCCCGCGCTGGCGCTGATGCCCACCCCGGGCGACGTGGACCTTGTGGTCGCCGCCGAATTGATGGAAGGCGGGCGCGCCATCCAGCGCGGACTGGTCACGCCGGAACGCACGGTGCTGCTCACTTCGTCGCATCGCAGCTACGCGGTCAGCGAAAAATCCGCGCCCGGCAACGGCATCGCCGATCCCAACAAGGTGCTGGAGGCGGGCCGCGCCGCGGCCAAGCGCTTCCTCTGCTTCGACCTGCAAGACCTGGCCGACCGCGCCGGCAGCGTCATCAGCGCCAGCCTGTTCGGTGCGGTAGCCGGCAGCGGCGCCCTGCCGTTCTCGCGCGACGATTTCGAAGCCACGGTGCGGCGCGCCGGCCTGGGCGTGGAAGCCAGCCTGCGCGCCTTCGCGCTGGGCTACGAATCCGCCGACCAGGCGCCCGCGCAACCCGCACCCATCGACCTGGCCCGGCCGGTGCCCGCCGTGCCGGAACGCGCCGCCAGCGCCAAGGCCCAAGCCCTGCTGGATATGATCAAACGCGACTTTCCCGCCTGTGCCCAGCCCATGCTGGCCGCGGGCACGCGCCGCCAGATCGAATTCCAGGATCTGGCCTACGCCACCGAATACCTGCGCCACATGAAGGCCATCCGCGACCTGGACGCCGCCCATGGCGGCGAGGCCCGGCAATGGGCGCTGACCTGTGCCGCCGCGCGCTACGTGGCCACGGCCATGGCCTACGACGACGTGATCCGTGTCGCCGACCTGAAGACCCGCGCCACGCGTTTCGACCGCGTGCGCCAGGAAGTGGGCGCGCGCCCGGACCAGCTGGTCTACACCACCGAATTCATGCATCCGCGCCTGGAGGAGATCTGCGGCACCTTGCCCGCCGGGCTGGGCCGCTGGCTCGAAAACTCCAAGTCGTTCGGCGGCTTCGTCGAACGCCGCCTGGGCCACGGCCGTCGCATGCAGAGCGGCACGCTGGGCGGTTTCCTGATGCTGTACACGCTGGCCGGCATGCGACGCTTCCGCCGCAGCACGCTGCGCCATCAGGCCGAGGCCGCCGGCCTCGCGCAATGGCTGGACCTGATCACCCGGCTGGTCCCGCGCGACTACGCGCTGGCCGTCGAAACCGTCAATTGCCGCCGCCTGGTCAAAGGCTATAGCGACACCCACGTGCGCGGCGGCGGCAAGTACCGCCAGCTGATCGCGGCGGCAGAGCAACTGGCCGGCCGGCCCGACGCCGCCGAAACGCTGCGCTCGCTGCGAGAGACCGCGCTGGCCAACGAGAAATGCGGCCCCATGGAACGCCAGCTGGCTGAAAAGCTGGCGGCCTGAGACAAGCAAAGATAGGGACAAACGCCGTGCAGACACTGAAACTCATCGTCCGGGAAGTCCGGCAGGAATCGCCGCTGATCCGCTCGTTCCGGCTGGCGCGCGAAGACGCCGGCCCCCTGCCTGCCTTCGGACCGGGCGCGCACCTGAAGGTGACGGTGCCGGGCCTGCGCGAGCCGCGCTGCTATTCGCTGGTGCAGTTGGCGCCGGAAGCCGGCAAGTTCGCGCAGCCCGCGGAGTACCGGCTCGGCGTGCGCCTGGAGGAAACCAGCCAGGGCGGATCGCGCCACATGCATGCGCTGGCCGAGGGCGACACGCTCGATGTCGAAGGCCCGAAGAATGATTTCCCGCTGCACGAATCGCCTGCCGGCGACGAACCCGTCGTGCTGATCGCGGGCGGCATCGGCATCACGCCGGTGGCATCCATGGCCGCGGCGCTCAAGGCCGCGGGACGCGCCTTCCATCTGCATTACTGCGGCCGCAGCAAGGACCAGCTGGCCTTCCTGCCCGAACTGCAGGCCCTGGCCGGCGACGACCTGAGCCTGCACGCGGACGACGATCCGTCCTGCCGCTTCGACCTGCAGGCGCTGCTGGACGCATCCTCGCCGCGCCAGCACCTGTATGTCTGCGGCCCCAAGGGCCTGATCGACGCAGTCATCCAGGGCGCGCACGCACGCCACTGGCCCGACGCCCACATCCATTTCGAACTTTTCGCCACCGCTGCACCGCAGGCCGGCGACCAGCCCTTCGAGGTCGAGCTGCGCCAGTCGGGCCGGGTGCTGACCATCCCCGCTGACAAGACCATCATCGACGTGATGGAAGAGGAAGGCTGCGACCCGATGTACGACTGCAAGCGCGGCGAATGCGGCGTCTGCCAGGCCACCGTGCTGGAAGGCGAACCCGACCACCGCGACTACTACCTCTCGGACACCGAGAAGGCCAGCGGCAAGATCATCCAGATCTGCATCTCGCGCGCGAAATCGGCGCGCCTGGTGCTGGACCTGTAGCCCCGACGCAAGGAAGCGCCCTCATGGCCAAATACCGCGACAACCCCGACGCCATCCGCGCCCTGCTGCGCGACACCGAGGTGCACAAGGATCTGTTCATCGACCAGGAGCTGTTCGAGCTGGAGATGGAACGCCTGTACGCCAACACCTGGGTCTACGTCGGCCACGACAGCCAGGTCCCCAACCCGGGCGACTACATCACCACCACAGTGGGCAACCAGCCCGTGGTGATGGTGCGCCACAGCGACCGCTCGGTGCGGGTGCTGCACAACCGCTGCCCGCACAAAGGCACCATGGTGGCGGGTGAAGCCTGCGGCAACACCGGCAAGTTCTTCCGTTGCCCCTACCACGCCTGGACCTTCAAGACCGACGGCAGCCTGCTGTCCATCCCGCTGAAAAAGGGCTACGAGAACACCGGCCTGGAAAACTGCGAAGCCAGCCAGGGCATGGCTGCCGTGAAGGACGTGAAGAACCATCGCGGCTTCGTGTTCTGCCGCCTGAACCCCGAGGGCCAGTCATTCGAGGATTTCTTCGGCGAATCGCTGTCCACCCTGGACAACATGGTCGACCGCTCGCCCGAGGGCCGGCTGGAAGTCGCCGGCGGCGTGCTGCGCTACATGCACCGCTGCAACTGGAAGATGCTGGTCGACAACCAGACCGACACCTGCCACCCGATGGTGGCGCATGAGTCCTCCGCAGGCACCGCCGTGAAGGTCTGGGAACAGGCGCCGGAAGGCACGCCCAAGCCCATGGCCGTCGAGTTGTTCGCCCCCTTCATCTCGCCTTACGAGTTCTTCGAGAACATGGGCATCCGCGTATGGGAGAACGGCCACGGCCATACCGGCGTGTCGGACTCCATCCATGCCTCGTACTCGGGCATTCCGGGCTACTGGGACTCCATGGTCGCGGCCTACGGCGAGGAACGCGCCAAGCAGATCCTGGGCGACGTGCGCCACAACACCGTGTACTTCCCCAACATCATGGTCAAGGGCCCGATCCAGACGCTGCGCGTCTTCAAGCCCATCGCAGCCGACCGCACGCTGGTGGAATCCTGGACCTTCCGCCTGGTGGGCGCGCCCGACCTGCTGCTGGAACGCACGCTCATGTACAACCGTCTCATCAACGCGCCGACCTCCGTGGTCGGGCACGACGACCTGGAAATGTACGAGCGCGCCCAGGACGGCCTGCAATCGCGGGCGCGGGACTGGGTCAACGTGGGCCGGCTGTACTCGCCCGACGAGGTCGGGCAAAAGAACGTCGCCACCAATGGCACCAATGAATGGCAGATGCGCAACCAGTACCGCGCATGGGGCCGCTACATGACCGGACCGGAGTCGGTATGAGCGCAAGCGACCGCGAGTTGATCGATTTTGTCTACGCCGAGGCGCGCATGCTGGACGAGCTGCGTTTCGAGGACTGGCTGAACCTGTACACCGAAGACGGCTACTACTGGATGCCGCTGGCCCATGGCCAGACCGATCCCAAGCTGCACGCCTCGCTCATGTACGAAGACAAGCTGCTGCTGCGCGTGCGCGTGGAGCGGCTGGCCGGCCAGCGCACGTTTTCGCAACAGCCCAAGAGCCGCTGCCACCACTTGCTGCAGGCGCCCACGGTGGAGCACGGCCATCCCGATGCCGCCCCCGCCGAAGGCCGCCACGTGGTACGCACCGCCTTCCATTACGTCGAGACGCGGCAGGACGCGCAGACGCTGTATGCAGGCTGGACCACCCACCACCTGGTGGAGCAGGACGGCGTCTTGCGCATCCGTCTCAAGCGCGTGGACCTCGTCAACTGCGACGCGGCCTTCGGCAATATCCAATTGTTCATGTAGGAGCGGCTTGTGAGCACCACGGTCCATCAGGCATTCCGCGACACCGCGGCCCGCTACGGCGCCCAGCCCTTCCTGTGCATCCTGCCGGAAACGGCCCAGGCCTATGGCATCGCCGCAGGCGAACTAAGCTACGCCCAGGCCGCCGAGTCCATCGAGGCCCTGCGCGCGGCCTATGCGCGCGCCGGCTACGGCCACGGCCACCGCGCCGGCCTGCTGCTGGAGAACCGCCCCGCGTTCTTCCTGCACTGGTTCGCGCTGAACGCCCTGGGCGTGTCGGTGGTGCCCATCAACCCCGATCTGCGCGCAGCGGAACTGGAATACCTGACGGGGCATTCCGAGATCGCTTTGGCCGTTGCCCTGCCCGAACGCCACGCCGACCTGCTGGCCGCGGCAGAACGCGCCGGCCGCGAACTGCGTGTGATGGGACCGGACGACACGCCGCCCGCCGCGCCCTTTGCGGCGCCGCTGGCGGGCAGCGAGCCCGATATCCTGACCGAATGCGCCCTGCTCTACACCTCCGGCACCACCGGACGACCCAAGGGCTGCATCCTGCCCAACCGCTATTTCCTGCATGCCGGCGGCTGGTACGCGCGCATCGGCGGCTTGTGCGAACTGCGCCCTGGCCAGGAACGCATGCTGACGCCGCTGCCCCTGGTCCACATGAACGCCATGGCGTACTCGGCCATGGCCATGCTCCTGACCGGCGGCTGCCTGATTCCGCTGGACCGCTTCCATCCCAAGACCTGGTGGGACAGCGTGCGCGATTCCGGCGCGACGGTGCTGCACTACCTGGGCGTCATGCCCGCCATCCTGATGAAGGCCGAACCGTCCGCACGGGATAAGCAGCCCGCCATCCGCTTCGGTTTCGGCGCGGGCGTGGACCGCAAGCTGCACCAGCCCTTTGAAGAACGCTTCGGCTTTCCGCTGCTGGAAGCCTGGGCCATGACCGAAACTGGCGCGGGCGCCGTCATCATCGCCAACCATGAGCCGCGCCACATCGGCAGCAGCTGCTTCGGCCGCGAGGAAGAAGACGTGCTGGTGCGCATCGTCGCTGATTCCGGCTTGGAAGCGGCCGCCGGCGAACCGGGCGAATTGCTGGTGCGCCACGCCGGCGATGACCCGCGCTACGGATTCTTCGCCGGCTACCTCAAGGACCAGGACGCGACCTCCCAGGCCTGGGAGGACGGCTGGTTCCATACCGGCGACATCGTGCGCCGCGACGCCGACGGCGCGCTGCGCTTCGTGGACCGCAAGAAGAACGTCATCCGCCGCAGCGGCGAGAACATCTCCGCAGTGGAAGTCGAAAGCGTGCTGCTGCAGCACCCGCTGGTGAAGGCCGTGGCGGTCGCCGCCGTGCCCGACGCCGTGCGCGGCGACGAAGTGCTGGCCTGCGTGGTGCCCGAAAGCCTGCCGGCCGAGGGCGTCGCAATGGCCGAGGCCGCCCGCAGCATCGTGCAATGGAGCCTGGAGCAGCTGGCCTATTACAAGGCCCCCGGCTACGTCGCCTTCGTCGACAGCCTGCCGCTGACCACCACCAACAAGATCCAGCGCGGCGAAATGAAAGCCCTGGCGCCCACGCTGCCCGGCACGGCCCGCTGCGTGGACACCGGCCACATGAAGAAGCGCCAGGAGCCCGCGCGATGAACCGCCTGGGCTATGACGGCGTGGTGGCGGCCCTGCCCGTCACGATTCCGTATGAACGCTATTCCACCCATGCGGCCCACTGGTGGCTGGGACGGGCGCTGGGCGCGCTGATCCGCCAGGCCGGTATCGCCAAGACCGAGGTGGACGGCCTCTGCGTGTCCAGCTTCACCCTGGCGCCCGACACCGCCGTCGGCCTGGTGCAGCACCTGGGCATGAGCCCGCGCTGGCTGGACCATATCCCCATGGGCGGCGCCAGCGGCGTGGCCGCCTTGCGCCGCGCGGCCCGCGCCGTGCAGGCCGGCGACGCCAGCATCGTGGCCTGCATCGCAGGCGACACCAACCACGTGGACTCGTTCCGCAACACGGTCAGCCAGTTCTCGCGCTTCGCGCAGGACGCGGTCTATCCCTATGGCGCAGGCGGCCCCAACGCCAGCTTCGCGCTGCTGACCGCCAACTACATGCGCGCGACCGGCGCCACCCGCGAGGACTTCGGCAAGCTTTGCGTGGCGCAGCGCGACAACGCCCTGCGCTATCCGCACGCGCTGATGAAGAAGCCGTTGACGCTCGCCCAGTACCTGGACGCCCGCGTCATCACCGACCCGATACACCTGTTCGATTGCGTGATGCCCTGCGCCGGCGCCGACGGCTTCCTGGTCATGAGCGAAGACCGGGCGCGCGCGCTGAACCTGCCCTACGCCCGCATCCTCTCCACCATCGAACGCCACAACGCCTGGATCGAGGACCCGATCCAGACCCGCGGCGGCTGGACCGTGGACCTGGACGAACTCTACGGCCAGGCCGGCGTCCAGCCCGACGACATGGATTTCCTGCAGGCCTACGACGACTATCCCGTCATCAACCTGATGCAGATCGAAGACCTGGGCTTCTGCCCGAAGGGCGCGGCCCCCGACTTCGTGCGCAACAACAGCTTCACCGTGGACGGCAGCTTTCCCTTCAATACCAACGGCGGCCAGTTGTCCGTGGGCCAGGCCGGCGCCGCCGGCGGCTATCTGGGCATGGTCGAAGCGCTGCGCCAGTTGAGCGGCACGGCCGGCGGCACGCAGGTGCCCGACGCCCGCCTCGGCATGGTGAGCGGCTTCGGCATGATCAATTACGACCGCGGGCTGTGCACGGCCGCGGCCATCCTGGGGAGCCACGCATGACCGAACCCTTGGCCAAGCCGCCCCGCAAGAACCCGATCGCCCGCACCCGCCAGCCGACGCTGCCGCCGGGCTGGCGCAGCCGCAGCGCGCTTGGGCTGACCGCCGCCGCAGCCGAGGGCCGCTTCGACCTGCAGACCTGCGCCGATTGCGGCACGGTCCAGTATCCGCCCCGCGAAGTCTGCGGCCATTGCCTGTCCGAGCATCTGCCCTGGCGGCCTGCCGATCCCGGCGGCGTGCTGCTGGTCAGCACCACCCTGCATCACAGCAACGACCTGTATTTCCGCGAACGCCTGCCCTGGCGCGTGGGCACGGTGCGCATGACTGCCGGCCCATCCGTGGTGGCGCATGTGCACCAGGACTGCGCCGACGGCGACCGCGTGCGCCTGGCGCTGAAGCTGGACCGCAGCGGCCAGGCCGTGATGATCGCCCTGCCTGAAAGGAATACGCCCAACATGGAAGACGACAAGACCCTGCGCGAAACCTCTTGCGATCCGAAGTTCCGCCGCGCGCTCGTCACCGACGGCAAGTCGGCGGTGGGCCAGGCCGTGGCGCGCGCCCTGCTGGACGCCGGCTGCCCGACCGTGTTCCTGGGCGACCCGCAAGCCTGGAAGCGCGACGCCGCCTATGAGACCCTGGCGGCAGACCCGCGGGTGCAGGCGGTGGTGCTGGACGTGACCGATACCGATTCAGTCGAGCGCGCCGCCGCCTCCATCGGCGGCAAGGTCGAGATCCTGGTGAACACCGCCGACCTGGAACGCGAAGGCGGGCTGCTGAACCGCAAGGACGTGAACACGGCGCGCGACGCCATGGACGTGAACGTGCTGGGGCTGATGCGCCTGGCGCAGAGCTTCGGCCCGGCCCTGTGCGGACGCGCGGCGGACGGCGTGAACAGCGCCACGGCCTGGGTCAACGTGCTGTCCATCTACGCCCACATGAACCTGCCGTCGCGCGGCATGTGGTCGGCGTCCAAGGCGGCTGCGCTGTCCCTGGCGCAATGCCTGCGCGCCGAGATGCGCGGCGCGGGCGTGCGGGTGGTGAACGTGTTCCCCGGGCCGGTGGATCACGAATGGGAGCAGCGCACGCCGCCCCCGCGCGTGGCGCCTGCCGCGATCGCGGCCGCCATCGTGCGCGCGCTCAAGGACGGCATCGAGGACGTCTACGTCGGCGATGTCGCGCAGGAATTCCGCGCCCGGCTGGCGGAAAACCCCAAGGGACTGGAACGGGAGCTGGGAGCCTGACGGCCCGCCGCCCCGACAACGTACGAACCTAGAGGAACAGCACATGAGCCAAAACATTCTTGCCCAATTCATGGCCGAACTGATGTCCGGCCGCATCCGCGTGGTGGACCTGACCGAAACGCTGACGCCGGAATTCCCGACCATCGTGCTGCCGCCGGAATTCGGCCAGGCCTGGCCGTTCCGCATCGAGGAAATCTCGCGCTACGACGAGCGCGGCCCCGCCTGGTACTGGAACAACTTCTCGTGCTCCGAACACACCGGCACCCACTTTGACGCGCCGGCCCATTGGGTCACGGGCAAGGACCAGCCCGACAACACCGTCGACACCATTCCGGTGGAAGCCTTCATCGCCAGCGCCTGCGTCATCGACTGCTCGGCCGAGTCGCGCGACAACCCCGATTTCCTGCTGACCATCGACTTCGTGAAGAAATGGGAAGAGCAGCATGGCCGCATTCCCGCGCGTTCCTGGGTGCTGATGCGCACCGACTGGTCCAAGCGCGCCAAGCCCGCCGATTACCTGAACCAGCAGGAAGACGGCGCGCACTCGCCCGGCCCGGACGCTGAAGTGGTGCCCTGGCTGATCAAGGAGCGCGACGTGCACGGTTTCGGCACCGAGTCGGTCGGCACCGACGCGGGCCAGGCGCAGCACCTGGATCCCCCCTATCCTTGCCACTACTACATGCATGGCAACAACCGCTACGGCCTGCAATGCATGACCAACCTGGACCAGCTGCCGCCCACCGGCGCGGTGATCTTCTCGGCGCCGCTCAAGATCCGCAGCGGCTCGGGCAGCCCGCTGCGCGTGCTGGCGCTGGCGCCCAAGGCCTGAGCAGGCCGCCCCAGAGCCGGCCTCACGACAACGACAACAGGGGGATACCCATGACGCACACCAACGTCGCCATCGTCACCGGCGGCAGCGCCGGCATCGGCGCCGAAATCTGCCGCAGCATGCTGGACGCGGGCTACGAAGTGATTTCCATGGCACGCCGCGCCGCCGACTTCAGCCACCCGCGCCTGCACAACGTGCAGGTGGACCTGCTGGACGCCGAGGCCACCGCGCAAGCGGGCGCCGAAGCCGCTGCCAGGTTCCCCATCAGCCACGTCATTCACAACGCCGGCGTCATCTGGCCCAACCTGCTGCCGCAGGTCACGCAGGAAGAACTGCACGGCCTGACCCAGATCCACCTGGGCGCGGCCATCAGCCTGGTGCAGGCCGCCCTGCCCGGCATGCAGGAGCGCAAGTTCGGCCGCATCGTGATGATGTCCTCGCGCGGCGCACTGGGCCTGCCGACCCGCACTGCCTATTCGGCCACCAAGGCCGGCATGGTGGGCATGGCGCGCACCTGGTCGCTGGAGCTGGCACCTTATGGCATCACGGTCAACGTGGTGGCTCCCGGTCCGATCCAGACCGACATGTTCTACGAGGTGATCGAGCCCGGCAGCGAGCGCGAAAAGCAGCTGGCGGCCGGCATACCGGTCAAGCGTCTGGGGCGTTCCGACGACGTGGCGCGCGCCGTCATGTTCTTCTCGGATCCCGCCAACAGCTTCGTCACCGGCCAGACGCTGTTCGTCTGCGGCGGCGCCAGCGTCAGCTCCATCACCATCTGAACACGCGTCGCGCGAGCCCGCTTCGGGTTTTGACGGATAGGTAAGCACTGCGGACCAGGTCTACAGTGCGAGCCTGCGCACAGAAAGTTTAAGCAACAAGTATTAAAGCAAACCAAGCAAGCACAGAAGTACCCGTTTTCTCCGTTTTCCAGCCGCACCCCCACCCTGCTCCCTATCCGGAGGTTTTGCCATGCTGTCGAAGAAACTCCCCCTGGCCGCTGCCGCCGCGGTAGCCGCGCTGTTCGCCCTGCCCGCCCTGGCCCAAGTCAAGGTCGGCGTCGTCACCTCATCCACCGGCCCGACGGCCCTGGTGGGGATTCCCCAGAAGAACACCGTGCCGCTGCTGCCGAAGAAAATCGGCGACCTGACCGTGGAATACATCTCGCTGGATGACGCCAGCGATTCCACCAACTCGGTGACGGCCTTCAAGAAGCTGATCTCGGAGCAGAACGTGGACGCGCTGATCGGCCCGTCGGGCTCGCCCAACGCCATGGGCGTGATCCAGTTCGCGGCGGAAGCCGGCGTGCCGATGCTGGCGCCCGTGGGCACCGCCGCCGTCGTGCTGCCCATGAACGACCAGAAGAAGTGGGTCTTCAAGACCACGCAGAACGACGACATCATTGCGCGCGCGCTGGTCGACCACATGGCCAAGACCGGCATCAAGACTGTCGGCTTCATCGGCCTGAACGATCCCTACGGCGAGAACTGGTACAAGGTCTTCTCGGGCATGGCCGCCGAAAAGGGCATCAAGATCGCCGCCAACGAACGCTACCTGCGCTTTGACAGCTCGGTCACGGGCCAGGCGCTGAAGATCCTGGCAGCCAAGCCGGACGCCGTGCTGGTGGCCGCCCCCGGCGCCGCCAGCGTGCTGCCCCAGACCACCCTGTTCGACCAGGGCTACAAGGGCAAGTTCTACCAGACCCACGGCGCGGCCCTGCCCGACTTCCTGAAGCTGGGCGGCAAGAAGGTCGAAGGCACGGTGCTGGCCGCCAGCCTGATGCTGGTGCTGCCGGAAATGCCGGACAGCAACCCGTCCAAGAAGGTCGCTTCGGACTACATCGCCGCCTACGAAAAGCTCAACGGCTCCAAGCCCGCCACCTTCGGCGCCAACGTCTATGACGCCGGCCTGCTGCTTGAGAAGGCCGTGCCGCTGGCGGAAAAGGCCGGCAAGCCGGGCACCAAGGAGTTCCGCAACGCGCTGCGCGATGCGCTGGAACAGACCAAGGAGCTGGTTGGCACGCAAGGCGTCTACAACATGACGGCCGCCGACCACAGCGGCTTTGACGACCGCGGCCGCGAGCTCATCACCGTCAAGGACGGCGCCTGGACATTGGTGAAATAGTCCCCCCCCGAAGCGCTGCGCGCTTCCCCCCCCAGGGGGGCATGCCTGCGGACCGGCAGAGCCCGGCTCCGCAAGGTGGACTCCCCCCGAAGCGCTCCGCGCTTCCCCCCAGGGGGCATGCCTGCGGACCGGCAAAGCCGGCTCCGCGGCATCCCGAGGATGCGCAGAGTTTGCTCCGTGGGCGCGCGGATGGGGAATGAGGTGCCTGGCGTGCTTGTCTGTCTTACCCGGAATTTCGCATGAATGCTCAGATTGCCCTGATACTCGGGCAGGACGGCATCACCAACGGCGCCATCTATGCGCTGCTGGCCTTGTCCATCCTGCTGGTCTTTACCGTCACCCGCGTGCTGTTCATCCCGCAAGGCGAGTTCGTCGCGTTCGGCGCGCTCACCATGGCCGCGTTGCAGGCCGGCAAGCCGGTGCTGCTGGTGTGGCTGCTGTTTGCCTTCGCGCTGGCCGAGGTCGGCGCCGATCTGCTGGCGCGGCGCAAGCGCCCCGGGCGCAACCGCGGCGTCTGGCGCATGGCGGTCAAGGTGGCCTATCCGCTGGTGCTGGCCGCGCTGTTCTACAACCTGCCGCTGGCCCAGCTGCCGATGGCGGCGCAGGCGCTGCTGACGCTGCTGCTGCTGGTGCCGATGGGACCGCAGCTGTACCGCTTGTTCTACCAGCCCATCGCGTCGGCCTCGACGCTGGTGCTGCTGATCGTCTCCATTGCCGTGCACCTGGCGCTGGTGGGCCTGGGGCTGCTGGCCTTCGGCGCGGAAGGCGCGCGCACGGCGCCCTTCAGCGACGCCAGCCTGGCGCTGGGGCCGTTGAACGTCAACAGCCAGGCGCTATGGGTGGTGGCGGTGTCGGCCTTGCTCATCGTCGTGCTCTACCAGTTCTTTGAACGCTCGATGTACGGCAAGGCCCTGCGCGCAGCCGCCTTCAACCGGCTGGGCGCGCGGCTGATGGGCATTTCGCCGATCTTCGCCGGCAAGGCCACGTTCTTCCTGGCCGCGCTGATCGGCACGGTGTCGGGCATCCTGATTGCGCCCATCACCACCATGTACTTCGACTCCGGCTTCATGGTCAGCCTGAAGGGCTTCGTGGGCGCCATCATCGGCGGCCTGGTGAGCTATCCGCTGGCCGCGGCCGGCGCCATCCTGGTCGGCCTGATCGAAGCCTTCTCCTCGTTCTGGGCCAGCGCCTACAAAGAAATCATTGTGTTCACGCTGATCATCCCCGTGCTGCTCTGGCGTTCACTGAAAAGCCATCACGTCGAGGAAGAAGACGAATGAACCCGCGCCACATCCTCTTCGCATTCCTGGCGCTGCTGGCCCTGGCGCCGCTGGCGCTGCCGCCGTTCTACGTCACCTTGCTGAACTACATCGGCCTGTACGCCATGGTGGCGCTGGGCCTGGTGCTGCTGACCGGCGTCGGCGGACTGACGAGTTTCGGGCAGGCCGCGTTCGTGGGCGTGGGCGCCTACACCACGGCGTTGCTGACCACCCGCGCGGACACGCTGCCGTCCTGGCTGGCATGGCTGGGCGCATCGCCCTGGCTGACCCTGCTGGCGGGGCTGTTGCTCACGCTGGTCATCGCTTACCTGCTGGGCGCGATCACGCTGAAGCTGTCGGGGCATTTCCTGCCACTGGGCACCATCGCCTGGGGCCTGTCGCTGTACTTCGTCTTCGGCTCGGTGGAGGGCCTGGGCGGCCACACCGGCATCCCGGACATTCCCGCCATCAACCTGTTCGGCTGGACGCTGAACCAGGGCGACAACATCTACTACCTGATCTGGGCCTTCCTGCTGGTGGCCGTATGGTCCACGCAGAACCTGCTGGATTCGCGCGAGGGCCGCGCCATCCGGGCGCTCAAGGGCGGCCGCGTGATGGCCGAATCGATGGGCGTGGATACTGCGCGCTCGCGCATGGTGATCTTCATCATCGCCGCGCTGCAGGCCTGCGCCTCGGGCTGGCTGTACGCGCACATGCAGCGCTTCGTGAACCCCAACCCCTTCGGCCTGCAGATGGGCATCGAGTACCTGTTCATGACCGTCATCGGCGGCGCGGGACAGGTCTGGGGCGCGCTGGTCGGCGCGGGCGTCTTCACCGTGCTCAAGCAATGGCTGCAGGACTGGATGCCCAAACTGCTGGGCCAGACCGGCAACTTCGAGGTGATCGTATTCGGCTTCGGCATGGTGCTGCTGCTGCACCGCGCCCGCAGCGGCCTGTGGCCGGTGCTGACGCGCTGCGTGCCGGTGAAGAAGCAACAGCGCAAGCTGGACATGAACGCCGAGCCGCTGCCGCGCAAGCCCATGCCGCCGCGCGGCGAGGTGGTGCTCAAGGCCGTGGACGTGACCCGCAAGTTCGGCGGCCTGGTCGCCAACAACGCCATGAACCTGGAAATCCGCGCCGGCGAAATCCTGGCGCTGATCGGGCCCAACGGCGCGGGCAAGAGCACCATGTTCAACCAGATCTCGGGCGTGGACACGCCGACTTCCGGCACGGTGACGCTGCTGGGCCATTCCGTGGCCGGCGTCGGCGCGCGCCGCATCGCGCGGCTGGGCCTGTCGCGCACCTTCCAGCACGTGCGCCTGCTGGGCCGCATGAGCGTGCTGGAGAACGTGGCCATCGGCGCGCATCTGCGCGGCCATCGCGGCGTGCTGCCTGCCGCCTGGCGGCTGGACCGCGCCGAGGAAGCGCGCCTGCTGGCCGAAGCCGCCCGCCAGGTCGAGCGCGTGGGCCTGGGCAAGCATCTGCACGACGAGGCCGGCTCGCTGGCCCTGGGACAGCAGCGCATCCTGGAAATCGCCCGCGCGCTGGCGTCCGACCCCTGCATCCTGCTGCTGGACGAGCCCGCCGCCGGCCTGCGCTACCAGGAAAAATGCGAGCTGGCCGAATTGCTGAAGAAGCTGCGCGCCGAAGGCATGGCCATCCTGCTGGTGGAGCACGACATGGACTTCGTGATGGGCTTGGTGGACCGCGTGGTGGTCATGGACTTCGGCGAAAAGATCGCCGAAGGCCTCCCCGCCGAGATCCAGAACAACCCCGCGGTGCTTGAAGCCTATCTGGGCGGAGTGGAATGATGAGCGCGAAACTGCTGGAAGTGCGCGACCTGCGCGTGGCCTACGACAAGGTCGAGGCCGTCTCGGGCGTCAGCCTGGAAGTAGGCGAAGGCCAGATCGTGACCGTGATCGGCCCCAACGGCGCCGGCAAGACCACCTTGCTGTCTGCCATCATGGGCGTGCTGCCGTCCAGCGGCCGGATCGTCTTTGGCGGCAAGGTCCAGGAGCATGCCGAGATCGAGGAAATGGTGGCGGCCGGCATGAACCTGGTGCCTGAGAAGCGCGAGCTGTTCGCCGAGATGACGGTGGAAGACAATCTGATGCTGGGCGCGTTCCACCGCTTCCGCAGCGGCCTGCGCGACCAGGACCAGACGTTGGCCGAGGTCTATGAACTGTTTCCGCGCTTGAAGGAGCGCCGCGCCCAGCTGTCCGGCACGCTATCCGGCGGCGAACGCCAGATGCTGGCGGTGGGCCGCGCGCTGATGGCCAAGCCCAAGCTGCTGATGCTGGACGAGCCCAGCCTGGGCCTGGCGCCGCGCATCGTGCGCGAAGTGTTCCGCATCGTCACGCGCTTGCGCGAGATGGGCGTGTCCATCCTGCTGATCGAACAGAACGCCCGCGCCGCGCTGCAGGTGGCGGACTATGCCTATGTGCTGGAAACAGGCGCCGTCACGCTGGAAGGCCCGGCCGCCCAGGTGGCGGAAGACCCGCGCGTGGTCGAGGTGTATCTGGGACTGGGGCACGGAGCCCCTGCCTCAACGCCCGCCTGAAACGCCGGCAGAAGCCTGCCAAGGGCCTGCCAGCTTGGCAGGCTTCAGGCCACGCCGCGGCGTCTGTCGCGGCGGTACATGGCATAGCCCAGCGGCCACAGGGCCGCGACCATGAACTTCGCCATGGGATTGGTCAGCTTGTAGGCTTGCACCGCCGTCGGCACGCCGGAATGCTTCAGATGCAGCCGAAAGCGCGTGTAGCGGATCGCGGCCATGATGAATTCGCGCGGCCGGTAGCGGAAGAATTCCAGGTGATGCTGCAACACGTCCCAGGCCAGCAGGTACAGGCCTTGGGCATTGTTGCCCACGGAAACCGCGCCCTGGCTCAGGCCGCCGGGCGTGTCGTGGTAAGTCCGCACCACGCGGTTGATGAAGCGGCTGAGATACCCCGCCCGCGCAATCGCCCACCACACCAGGCTTTCGGGCACAAAGCCCGCGACATCCTCGGGGAAGGGGTACTTCCTGAGAATGTCGGTGCGCATACAGCCGAATTTCTCGCCTTTGATGCGATAGCGGAAATAGACATCCACCGCCGTGCTGTCGAACACGTCCTGCGGATAGCGGTCGCCGACGATGCTGCCATCGGGACGCGCACACAGGCCCGTCACGGCCACGTAGGATTCGCGCCGCGCCGGCGGAATGCTGTCCCAGGCCTCCTTGAATGTGGCCAGGGCATCGGGCGGCATTTCGTCGTCGCTGTCCAGCGCGACGATGAGTTCGCCGCGCGCCTCGCGCACGCCACGGTTGAAGGCGGTTTTCTTGTGGCGGTTGTTCTGCCAGAAATAACGGATGGGAAAATCGGCGCGCGCCTGCCAGTCCAGGATCGATTCGTGGGTGTTGTCGGTGGAACCGTCGTCCACCACGACCCATTCGAAATCCCGGAAAGTCTGCCGGGAAAGGGATTCATATACCCGGTGCAGCGTGCCCGCCCGATTGTAGGTGGGCGTTAAAACAGTGAATAAAGTTGGTGTGTCGGTCATGCCCACTGAGCCCCTTTGCGATGCGTCGAGCAAGCGCTGCGGTCTTGGTTTTGGTGTTTTCGCCTGAAGTTTAGGGGATATGCTCGCGCGTACCGGCCCCGTCGGCCTCAAATTTGCAATCAAATCTGACAAAAACTGCAATTCGCGGGACTTCGCGAAGCCGTAGTTGCCTTGGGACGCACTCCGTAGTGGCGTACACTCGGGCGGCCAAAATCGGAATGCCTATGGAAGCTTCGACCGTCCAGCTCAATGACATCGCCTTGTTCGTGGAGGTTGCCAAGCGCAAGAGCTTCAGCCTGGCGGCGCGCGCGCTGAACATGCCGACCTCGACTTTATCGCGCCGCATCAACGAGTTGGAGCGCGCCATCGGCCTGCGGTTGATCAACCGCAACACGCGCCGCCTCGACCTCACCGAAGCCGGCGCGGCCTATATGCGGCGCTGCCAGGGCCTGATCGACGAAGCCAGGTTGGCGCACGAGCAGCTGCAATCCCTGTCCGGCGGCCCGTCCGGCAACCTCCGGGTATCCATGCCCTACAGCCTGGCGATCTGGCTGTTGCCAGAAACCATCAATGATTTCACCGACCGCTATCCGGAAGTGGAATGCGAGTTCGACCTGAGCATGATGACGGCCTCCGACGCGCAAGGCACGCCGTTCGACATCGTGCTGCGCTTTGGCAGCAATGCGGATTACCCGCTGGCGTCGGCCAGCGCCGCCGATCTGAATGGCAACCGGGGCATGCACAGCGGGGCGGTCGTGCAGGAGCTGGTCTCCCTGAACAACTACCTGTATGCCTCCGACCGCTACCTGGAACGCTACGGCGAGCCCAAGACGCCGGCGGATCTCACCCAGCACCAGTGCCTGCGCACCACCATCGACGAGGCGCATTCGCACTGGACGCTGCGCCGCGGCGCGGTCAGCGAACGCGTGCCGGTCAGCGGCCACCTGGCGGCCAACAACATGAGCATCGCGGGCACCCTGGCGGGCCTGGATCTGGCGATCACGCGCATGCCGCATTGCCTGGCGCTGGAGCCCATCATCAAGCGCAATTCGCTCAAGCGGGTGCTGCCAGGTTGGTCGGTGGATCCGATCTCGATCTACGTGGTGTATCCGTCCAGCATCCAGCCGGCCAAGACCCGGGCCTTCATGGACTTCATCCGGCCCAAGCTCGGTCCGCCCCAAGACAAGAAATAGGCTGGCCCCCGCAGGACAAAAAAAAACCGCTCGGCGCACCGAGCGGTTTTTTTTGATCTGGCCGAGCCTGGGCTGCGGCCGGACGCGTCACTTAGACGCGCTTGATCTTTTCCAGCATCTTGAAAACGCCCTTGGGCGACGTGACGAACAAGCGCTTGAAAGCCTTGCCCAGGCAACGACGTTCCAGGGTGTTGCGACGCACGCGTTTGCGTTCAGCCATGTTGATTCTCCTGTTGAATTTGCGGAAATGTTGCCCGCACAACCGGAAACTGGGCTGGCGGAAAATTCGGGTAACTTGGCATTTTAGCCTGAAATGCCCTGACGGCGCCAGCGACGCAAAAATGCGGTGTTTCCGCCACGTTCGCGCCTGAAGCACTCAAATGCGGGACGGAACGCCGCCCGGTCAGCCGGAATAGGCGCCCGCACCCGTCCAGGCCCCCTCCTGCAATCAGCCGGAAAGGCTCTTCAGCCGCTCCAGCACCTGTTCCTTGCGCGGCAGCGGATCCACCGCGCCATAGCCCAGCGTGGACAAGGCCGCCGCGGCATTGGCGTAACGCACGGCGTCTTCCCAGGAGTCTCCCAGGCAACGGCGCGCCAACAGGCTGCCGGCGAAGCAGTCGCCCGCGCCGGTCGCGTCCACCGCATCCACGCGCAAGGCGGCCACGGGTACGCGGCGCTCGCCGTCGTCAATGATGGAGCCGTCCTTGCCCAGCTTCAGCACCACCACGCCGGTGGCGCCGGCATCGCGGATCCAGTCCAGCGTGCGTTCCGGATCGTCGTTGCCAGTGAGATGCTGCATATCGTCCATGCTGGGCAGGAACAGGTCGGCCGTGCGCATGGTTTCGCGCAGCACGGCGCGGGCGCGGTCCACCGGCCACAGGCGCAGCCGCAAGTTCGAATCCAGGCTGACCTGGACGCCGGCCGCGTGCGCGCGCTCGATGGCGGCGAACACGGTGTCGCAGGCGCTGGTGCTGATCGCCAGGCTGATGCCCGACACGTGCAGGTAGCGGGCGCGTTCGATCAGGCCCGAGTCCAGGCTGGCCGGCGTCATCAGGCTGGCGGCCGAGCCGCGGCGCAGGTAACTGAAGGCATGGCCGTCGGGGCCGTGCTGCACGAAGTACAAGCCGGTGTGGGCCTGCTCATCCACCTGCACGCCGGAGGTATCCACGCCTTCGGCGCGCCACAAGTCCAGGAACTGCTGGCCAAAGGCGTCGTTGCCGACACGCGTCAGATAGGCGCAGCTTGCGCCCTGCCGCGCGGCTGCGATGACGGCGTTGGAGGTGTCGCCGCCAAAGCCCTGCAGATACTGGCGCTGGTCCTGATGCGTCTGGTTCAGTTCGACCAGCGGCTCGCCCAACGCGACGATATCGAAATCAGCCATGGGCGGCCTCCCGGGTGCGAACGATCTGCGCCACCAGCGCGGCGGTGTCGCGGGCAGCGAAGGCCGCCTTGTCATAGAGGTTGCTGCCGATGCCGACGATGGCGGCGCCGGCGGCGAAGTACGAGCCCATGTTGTCCTGGGTGACGCCGCCCGTGGGGCAGAAAATGGTATCCGGATACACCGACTTGAGCGCGGCCAGGTGCTTGGGGCCGCCGGTGTCTGCGGGGAATATCTTCACCACGTCCACGCCCGCGCGGCGCGCCGCCAGCACTTCGGTGGGGGTATAGGCGCCCAGCAGGCAGAGCGCGTCGGCCGCATGCGCCAGGTCGACGATGTCGGTGGCCAGCGCCGGCGACACGAGGAAGTCCGCGCCCGCGACCAAGGCCTCGCGCGCCTGGTGCTCGTCCAGCACCGTGCCCACGCCCAGCAGCAGCGCGCTGCCGTGCTTGTCGCGCAGCGCCCGCAGCAGGTCGGTGACGCCGGGGATGGTCCAGGTCAGTTCCAGCGTGGTGCAGCCGGCGGCCACCGCAACTTCGGCCGCATAGGCGGCGGTGGCGGCGTCCGTGTAGCGCAGCACGGGGACGACCCGGGAGGCCAGGAGGGTGGAGAGCTTGGAGGCAAGAGGGGCAGCGGTTGCGGTCATGGCATTCCTTGGGGGCAGACGGTCAGGCGCCGCCGGGCGATACCGGCAGGACGGCGAGTTTGGCCGCGGCGGCATCGCGCAGCCGCAGCAAGGGTTCGATATAGGCGGCTTGCGGGTCTTCGCGCCGCCGGAACAGCAGGGTACTGACGCTGACGCCCGCGACGGGCCGTCCGGCCGCGTCGCACAAGGCTACGCCGTAGCAGACGATGCCAGCTTCGTTTTCCTCGTCGTCCGTGGCGTAGCCGCGGGCGGCGGCCGCGTCCAGCACGGCGCGCAGTTCGGGCAGGCTGGTCACGGTGCCGGGCATGCGGGCAGTCAGCGGCAATTCGCGCAAGAGGCGTTCCCGCGAGGCTGGATCCAGCGCCGCCAGGTAAGCCTTGCCGACCGCGCTGGAATGCAGCGCCACGCCGGCCCCGACGCGCGAGGCCATGCGCACCGGCCCGGGGCTTTCCAGCTTGTCGATATAGGTCATCTCGTGTCCGGCAGGCACGGCCAGGTGCACGGTTTCGCCGGTTTCATCGCGCAAGGCCTGCAGGTCGGGCGCCAGCGCCGCGCGCAGGTCGAACTGCGACCAGGCCCGGCTGGCCAGCGACATCAGGCGCGGCCCCAGGCGGTAGGCGCCGCCGGTTTCGGCCACCATGCCTTGTTCGGCCAGCGCCGCGACGATGCGGTAGACGGTGGGCCGGGGATAGCCGCAGCTGCGCGCCAACGACGCGGCCGTGGGCGGCTGGGGCGCATCCGCCACCGCCTGCAGCACCGTCATGAATTTGGCGAACGCCGCGGCGCCCGGGACCTTGGTTTCCAGCAAGTTTGTCTCCAGCTAATGGCCATATGCCTTTAGCAGTGAATCTGCAGAACGTGCAACGCCGACAGCGCGAATTTCAGACGAATCTGCGATACTGTTTATTTGTACAGCTAGTGAGTTCTTGTTTTGTCCATATATTGGACTCATGACTCACAATATAGTCAATTATTCCATATCGCCGCGCTCGGAACCAGCGATGGGTTGTCGCTCGGGCAGGCCTCTCCCCTCAGGCTACGATACCGTCCATGAGCTCCCAAATTCGCATCGTTGGCGCCCGCCAGAACAATCTCAAGAACCTGGACCTGACCATCGCCACCGGCGAACTGGTCGTCGTGACCGGCGTGTCGGGGTCCGGCAAAAGTTCGCTGGCCTTTGACACCCTGTACGCCGAGGGGCAGCGGCGTTATGTGGAAACTTTCTCGCCCTATGCGCGCCAGTTCCTGGACCGCATGGACAAACCGCAGGTGGACCGCATCGAAGGCATCCTGCCCGCCATCGCCATCGACCAGACCAATCCGGTGCGCAGCTCGCGCAGCACGGTCGGCACGATGACGGAACTGAATGACCACCTGAAGCTGTTGTTCGCGCGCGGCGCCAAACTGTATTGCCGCGGGTGCGGCAAGGTGGTGCGGCGCGACACGCCGGATTCCGTGTACCACTCGCTGGCCGAACGCGCCGCCGCCGCCGGCGATCCGCGGCTGGTGGTGACTTTTCCCATTGCCGTTCCCGCCAACTTCACCGAAGAGGAAGTGCGCGGCTTCCTGGAGCAGCAGGGCTACACCCGCGTGCACGCCGAGGAAAACGCCGCGCCGCGCACAGCCGCCCCGGCCAAGGGCGCCAAGAAGGCCAAGGCCGCAAAAGGCAGCACTGAATCACGCCGCATCCTGCACGTGGTGCAGGACCGCTTCCGCTTCGCCGGCACCGAACGCGAACGCATCATGGAAGCGCTGGACACGGCGCTGCGCATGGGCGCCGGCCACCTGGCCGTGTACGTCATGGACGCCGAGGGCGGCAACGCCCACATCTGGAAGTACAGCGACCGCCTGCATTGCGCCGACTGCGACATCGAATACACCGATCCCCTGCCCAGCAGCTTCTCGTTCAATTCACCCCTGGGCGCATGCGAGGCCTGCCGCGGCTTCGGCCGCGTGATCGGCATCGATTTCGGCCTGGTCATTCCGGACGAAAACAAGACCCTGCTGGAAGGCGCCATCAAGCCCTGGACCACGCCGTCGTACAAGGAATGCCAGGACGAACTTCAGAAATACGCGCCCAAGGCCGGCGTGCCGCTGGGCGTGCCCTGGAAAAAGATAAGCGAAGAGCACAAGCGCTGGGTGCTCTATGGCACTCCCGACTGGAAGGGCGGCAACGACGCCTGGAAGCACCAGTGGTATGGCGTGCAGCGCTTCTTCGACTGGCTGGAAACCAAGGCCTACAAGATGCACGTGCGCGTGCTGCTGTCCAAGTACCGCAGCTACACGCCCTGCCCCACCTGCAATGGCGCGCGCCTCAAGCCCGACGCGCTGCTCTGGCGCCTGGGCACCAAGGAAGAAGCCGACACCGTGCTGCCGCCGGAAGACGGCCGCTACAAGCGCTTCATGCCGGTGAGCGCCAACTGGAGCCGCGAGCAGCTCGACAACCTGGGCGGCCTGTCCATCCATGACGTGATGCTGCTGCCCATCGAACGGGTGCGGACCTTCTTCGACACGCTGTCGTTCTCAGGCGCGCTGGACGCCGCCACCGACTTGCTCATGACCGAGGTGCGCGCGCGCCTCAAGTTCCTGTGCGACGTGGGCCTGGGCTACCTGACGCTGGACCGCCAGAGCCGAACGCTTTCTGGCGGCGAAGTGCAGCGCATCAACCTGACCACGGCGCTGGGCACCTCGCTGGTAAACACCCTGTTCGTGCTGGACGAGCCGTCCATCGGCCTGCACCCGCGCGACATGCACCGCGTCGTCGAAGTCATGCACCGGCTGCGCAACGCCGGCAACACGCTGGTGGTGGTGGAGCACGATCCGCAGGTCATGGTCGCCGCGGACCGCATCATCGACATCGGCCCCGGCCCCGGCGAACGCGGCGGCCAGATCGTCTTCGACGGCACGCCGTCGCAATTGCGCTCGGCGCGCACGCTGACGGGCGACTACCTGGGCGGCCGCCAGCGCGTGGAAGCGCCCCGCCCCATGCCGGTGGCGGCGAACACGCCGCGCCTGCTGCTGGAAGGCGTCAGCGCGCACAACCTGAAGAACGTCTCCGTCGAGCTGCCGCTGGGCCGCCTGGTCTGCGTGACCGGCGTGTCCGGCTCGGGCAAGTCCACGCTGGTGCAGGACGTGCTCTACCCCGCCCTGCTCAAGCAGAAGGGCAAGCCATCGGAAGCGCCGGGCGCCTTCGAGCGCCTGCTGGGCGCCGAACAGATCGCCGATGTGGTCATGGTGGACCAGACCCCTATCGGCAAGACCGCGCGCTCCAACCCGGCCAGCTACGTGGGCGCGTTCGACGCGATCCGCAAGCTGTTCGCCCAGGCACCGCTGGCGCGCGAGCGCGCCTACACGGCCGGCACGTTCAGCTTCAACGGCGGCGACGGCCGCTGCCCCACCTGCGGCGGCACCGGCTTCGAACACGTGGAAATGCAGTTCCTGTCGGACGTGTACCTGCGCTGCCCGGACTGCGACGGCAAGCGTTTCCGCCCGGAAGTGCTGGAAGTGCGCGTCGAGCATCTGGGCAAGAGCGCGTCCATCGATGAAGTGCTGGAGATGACGGTCAGCGAGGCGCTGGACTTCTTCAAGGGCCTGCGCGACGTGCAGACGGGCCTGGCGCCGCTGGCCGACGTGGGCCTGGAATACGTGCGGCTGGGCCAGCCCGTGCCCACCCTGTCGGGCGGCGAGGCTCAGCGCCTGAAGCTGGCCGGCCACCTGGCCGAAGCCGCGCGCAGCGGCATCTCCACCGCCAAGGTCGCCAAGAAGGGCAGCCTGTTCCTGTTCGACGAGCCCACCACCGGCCTGCACTTCGACGATGTGGCGCGGCTGATGCGCGCGTTCCGCAAGTTGCTGGCCGCCGGCCACACGCTGCTGGTGATCGAGCACAACCTGGACGTGATCCGCGCGGCGGACTGGCTGATCGACCTGGGCCCCGAAGGCGGCGACGCCGGCGGCCTGGTCATCGGCACCGGCACGCCACAGGACCTGATGGACAACCCCAAGTCGCATACGGGCGCCGCCCTGCGCGACTACGAAGTCAGCATCCTGCCGGCCGACGTGGTGGTAAGCACCGACGCCGACGCGCAGGAAGTCGAGCAGGCCGGCCTGACGGCCCGCATCGCCGAGCCCGGCGAAACCTACAACGCGGACGTCGGCCGCCCATTGCAGTCCCTGATGCGCGAGCGCCGCCAGGCCAATATGGCGATCGAAATCCGCAATGCGCGCGAACACAACCTGAAGAACGTAAGCGTGGAAATCCCGCGCGACAAGTTCACCGTCATCACCGGCGTGTCCGGTTCGGGCAAGTCCACGCTGGCCTTCGACATCCTGTTCAACGAAGGGCAGCGCCGCTACCTGGAATCGCTCAACGCCTACGCCCGCGCCATCGTGCAGCCGGCCGGCAAGCCGGACGTGGACGCCATCTTCGGCATCCCGCCCACGGTCGCCATCGAGCAGCGCACCAGCCGCGGCGGACGCAAGTCCACCGTGGCAACGATGACTGAAATCCATCACTTCCTGCGCCTCTTGTACGTCAAGCTGGGCACGCAATACTGCCCGGATTGCAACGTGGCGGTGGAGCCGCAGAACACCGACCAGATCGTGGCGCGGCTGCTGCGCGAGCACAAGGGCGTGCACATCGGCCTGCTGGCGCCGCTGGTCACGGCCCGCAAGGGTTACTACACGGACCTGGCCAAATGGGCCGGATCCAAGGGGCACTCGCACCTGCGCGTGGACGGCGAGTTCATTCCCGTGGCCCCGTGGCCACGCCTGGACCGCTACAAGGAACACACCATCGAACTGCCGATCGCGGACGTGGTCGTGGATCCGGCCAACGAGGCCGAGCTGCGCGCGGCGGTCAAGAACGCGCTGGAAAACGGCCAGGGCGTGATGTCCGTGGTCTGGCCTGTGAACAAGCTGCACGAGGCGCTGGACAGCGACCTCCAGCAGCAGCACTTCTCGGTCAAGCGCGCCTGCCCGTCCTGCGGCACCAGCTTCCCCGAACCGGATCCGCGCCTGTTCTCGTACAACTCCAAGCATGGCTGGTGCACGGGCTGCTACGGCACCGGCCTGCAGCTGCAAGGCTTCGATGAAGAGCAGACCGGCGAGGAAACCGCCTGGAACGCGTGGTACGAAGGCGAGGCCAAGGTCTGCACCCAGTGCGATGGCGACCGCCTGAATCGCGTGGCCCGCGCCGTGCGCTGGCGCGACAAGTCCATCGCCGAACTCGCCTCGCTGCCGGTGTCGGACGCGCATACCTTCTTCACCGGACTGGTGGCGCGCGGCCGCGAAGGCGAGATCGCCCGCGACATTCTCACGGAAATCCGCGGACGCCTGAACTTCATGCAGGAAGTGGGCCTGAACTACCTGGCGCTGGACCGGGCCGCGCCGACGCTGTCCGGCGGCGAAGCGCAGCGCATCCGCCTGGCCGCGCAGCTGGGCTCCAACCTGCAGGGCGTCTGCTACGTGCTGGACGAGCCGACCATCGGCCTGCATCCGCGCGACAACCGCATCCTGCTGGACGCGCTGGCGCGCCTGGAAGGCAACGGCAACACGCTGGTGGTGGTGGAGCACGACGACGACACCATCCGCCGCGCCTCGCACATCATCGACATCGGTCCGGGCGCGGGCATCCGCGGCGGCCGCGTGGTGGCCCAGGGCAGCGCGCAGGACCTGATCGAAGCGCCCGAATCGGTCACTGGCCGCTACCTGGCCAAGCCCTTGCAGCATCCTCTGCAAGGCCGCCGGCCGGTCGAGGCCGACACGCCCATGATCGAGATCAAGGGTGCGCGCCTGCACAACCTGCGCAGCGTGGACGCGAAGATCCCGGTCGGCCGCCTGAGCGTGGTGACCGGCGTGTCGGGCTCGGGCAAGTCCACGCTGGCGCGCGAAGTGCTGCTGGACAACCTGATGCAGGCCGTGTCGCAAGGCAAGGCGCCGGGCTGGGCCGGCTGCGACAGCATCAAGGGCTGGGAAGCCATCGACCGCGTGCTGGAAGTGGACCAGACCCCTATCGGCAAAACGCCGCGCTCCTGCCCGGCCACCTACGTGGGTTTCTGGGACGACGTGCGCAAGCAGTTCGCCGACACCCGGGAATCGCGCATGCGCGGCTGGACCGCGGCGCGCTTCTCGTTCAACACCGGCGACGGCCGCTGCCCGATCTGCGAAGGCCAGGGCATGCGCACCATCGAGATGAACTTCCTGCCGGACGTGAAGGTGCCTTGCGACGCCTGCAACGGCGCGCGCTTCAACAACGACACCCTCAGCGTGCAGATGCGCGGCAAGAACGCCGGCGAACTGCTGGCCATGGAAGTGGACGACGCCATCGGCTACTTCGCCGCGCATCCCAAGATCCATCGTCCCCTGCAGCTGATGCAGGACGTGGGTCTGGGCTACCTGACGCTGGGGCAGCCCTCCCCCACGCTGTCAGGCGGCGAAGCACAGCGCATCAAGCTGGTGACCGAGCTGTCCAAGGCCCGTCTCACCGACGGTCTGATCAAGACCGGCCGCGCCTCGCGCATCCCGCATACGCTGTACGTGCTGGACGAGCCCACCGTCGGCCTGTCGATGGCCGATGTGGAAAAGCTGATCCACGTGCTGCACCGGCTGGTGGAAGCCGGCAATACTGTGGTGGTGATCGAGCACAACCTGGACGTGATCGCCGAAGCCGACTGGCTGCTGGACCTGGGCCCCGAAGGCGGCACGGGCGGCGGCAAGCTGGTGGGCGAAGGCTCGCCCGAACACGTTATGACCCTGAGCGACCATTCCCATACCGGGCGGGTCCTGAAGGAATTCCTGGCACATCAACAGCAGTAAGAAGCATGGAATGTCGCTTTGAAGACCGGCTGGCGGGCCGCGCGCTGCGATTCGAGGGCTTGTGCTCGCGGATCGAGGCGCGCTGCGCCGCCGAGGTCGCCCCGGCCCTGGCCGCCATCGAGGCGCAGCGGCGGCAGGGGCGCTGGATCGCCCTGTTGCTGGACTACGAACTGGGCGAATGGCTGTTGCCCGAAGCCGCATTGGCGCCGCCCGCCGGCCCCTGGACGCCGCCGCGCGACGACGCCAGGCCACGCCTGACGGCGCTTGCATTCGAAAGCAAGCACGACGAAGCGCCCTGGGACGCGCCGGATGCAGGCAGCGCGCCAGCCGCCATCAGCCTGCCCGCGCCGCGCATGACCGAGGCCGACTACGTGCGCCAGATCGAAGCCATCCGCGGCCTGATCGGCGACGGCGAGCTGTATCAGGTGAACTACACCCAGCCGCTGGACCTGCAATTCCAGGGCGACGCGGCCACCCTGTACCGGCGCATCGCCGCCCGCAACCCGGTGGCGCACGGCGCGTTCATCCAGGACGGCGAACGCACGGTGCTGTCGTTTTCGCCCGAACTGTTCGTGCGCCGCGACGGCCCGCGCCTGACCACGCGCCCGATGAAGGGCACGGCCCCGCGCGACCCCGATCCGGCCGAGGACGAACGGCTGGGCCAGGCGCTGCTGGCCAGCGAAAAAAACCGCGCCGAAAACCTGATGATCGTGGACCTGCTGCGCAACGATCTGGGCCGGCTGGCCGAGCCGGGCTCGGTGCGGGTCGACGCGCTGTTCTCGCTGGAGCGCTATCCCACCGTCTGGACCATGACGTCCACAGTGTCGGCGCTGGCGCCGCACGCCTCGCTGGAAGAGGTGCTGCGCGCGCTGTTTCCCTGCGGCTCCATTACCGGCGCCCCCAAGGTCGCGGCCATGCGCCGCATCCGCCAGATGGAAACAGCGCCGCGCGGCCTGTATTGTGGCAGCATCGGCTGGCTGGCGCCGGACGGCGACTTCTCGCTGAACGTCGCCATCCGCACCCTGGTCCTGGACCACGCCGGCCACGGCATCTATAGCGTGGGCGGCGGCATCGTGCACGATTCCGACCCGGCCGAGGAATGGCAGGAATGCCATTGGAAGGCCCGGATCTTGCGGGCCTGAGGCCACAGTCCGGATGTCCGGCGCCCCTGCGCGCCGGCCGCCATCGGTAGTAGGATAGAGCGCGGCCGCAGCGCGCCTTTACGCCAGGAGAGTCCCATGCAACCCGAACTGATCGAGACCATCCTGGTCGATGCCGAACGACGCGTGCCACTGCTGGGGCGCCACCTCAAGCGTCTGGAAGCGTCCTGCAAGGCCCTGGGCTACGGCTGGGGAAGCCGGGCCGTCGAAGCCGACATCATGATCACCGCGCTGGGCCTGGCCACGCCGGGGCCGCACCGGCTGCGCCTGCTGGTGGCGCGCGACGGCAGCCGCAACATCCAGACCGCGCCGCTGCCGCCCCTGCAACCCGCACAGGAAGCCATGCTGGCGCCCGAAGCGCTGCGTTCATCCGAACCGCTGCTGCGCTACAAGACCACCTACCGCCCCTGGTACACCAAGACCATCGAATGGCTGCCGTCGCATCCGCACATCTTCGATCTGCTCTACCTGAATGAGCGCGGCGAACTCTGCGAAGGCAGCCGCAGCAACGTTTATCTGCGCCTGGATGGCGACTGGTACACGCCGCCCGTGGACAGCGGCTGCCTGCCCGGCGTGCAGCGCGCCGAACTGCTCGAAACGGGCAAGGTGGAAGAACGCGTCCTGACCCTGGCCGACCTGCATGCCGCCGAGGAAATCCGCCTGTCCAATGCGCTGCGCGGCTGGTTTCCGGTAACGCTGCGCGACACTTAATCCGCAAACTCGTCGACCACCACCTGCCGCAGCCACTGGTTGGCGGGCTCTCGGTGGTTGCGGGCGTGCCAGAACACGTTGATGACGGACTCCGGGATCTTCACCGGACAGGGCGCGGTTGCCAGGCCGAACGGACCGCAGGCGCAGTCGGCAAAGCGCTGCGGCACCACGGCGATCATGTCGGTGGCGGCCAGCACCGGCCCCACCGCAATGAAGTGCGGCACCGTCAGGCGCAGGCGCCGCCGGATGCCGGCCTGCCCTATCACCTGGTCGACCACGCCGTGGCCCGTGCCTTCCGAGGCGATGGCCACGTGCTCGGCCGCGCGGAACTGCCGCGCCGAGACCCCGGTGCGCGCCAGCGGATGGTCGCGGCGGAAGATGCACACATAGGGCTGGCGGAACAGCAGCCGCTGGAAGAAGCCGCTCTTCAAATCGGGCAGGAAGCCCATGGCCAGATCGATGCGGCCGCGCTCCATCTCGTCCTTCACGTCGATCGAGGTGGTGCGCACGGTGCGCACCGTGACGCCGGGCGCGGCGCGGTCCAGCGCGCGCATCAGCCGCGGCAGGAAATAGGTCTCGCCCACATCGTTCACGCCGATCACGAAGGCACGACCGCTATGCGCGGGGTCGAACGCGGCGCGCGCGTTCAGGGTGCTGTGCAGCGCCTCCAGCGCGGCGGCGATGGGCTGCGCCAGATCCTGCGCGTAGGGCGTGGGCACCATGCCGCGCGAGGTCCGCAGGAACAGCTCGTCGCCCAACAGCTTGCGCAACCGGCCCAGCGCATTGCTGACGCCCGGCTGCGAGATGCCCAGGCTCTCGGCCACGGCCGACACCCGGCCGTGCTTGCGCAGTTCGTTGAAGACGACCAGCAGGTTCAGGTCCACGTCTTGCAGGTTCATGGGCTGTCTCCACCAATATTGATTCTGGTGATTTATCTCATCAAGCAGATTCTATTTATTTATTTCACCTTCTGCCCGATGATGCAAAAAACGCCAGCGCCCATGCCGCGCCGGCTCTGCTGGATCGCGCCCGCGGTCCGCCGAACCAAGGAGACACGCCATGCGTACCTGTACGCTGTCCGCCGCCGCGCCCTGTCGCCGGAGCGGATCATGAACGCCCCCGAGCAGCCCATCCAATTCGCCCCGCGCTGGCAGGACGACGGATCCCACCGCATCCCCTTCGGCGTCTACACCGACGCCGCCCTGCATCAGCGCGAAATGGAGCGGTTCTTCTACCGCGCGCACTGGAGCTACGTGGGCCTGGAAGCCGAGATCCCGAACCCGGGCGACTTCAAGCGCACTGCGGTGGGCGAACGCTCGGTCATCCTGCTGCGCGACAACGACGGCCAGGTGCGCGTGGTGGAAAACGTGTGCGCCCACCGCGGCGTGCAGTTCTGCCGCGAACGTTCGGGCAACCGCAGCGAATTCGTCTGTCCGTACCACCAGTGGAACTACGACCTGCAGGGCAATCTGATCGGCGTGCCGTTCCGCCGCGGCGTCAAGCAGGACGGCAAGGTCAACGGCGGCATGCCGCCCGACTTCAACCCGCAAGAGCACGGCCTGACCAAGCTGGCCGTGGCCTGCCGCAACGGTGTGGTGTTCGCCTCGTTCGACCACGACGTCGAGCCGCTGGAGGATTATCTGGGGCCGGACATCCTGCATTATTTCGACCGCGTCTTCGACGGCCGCGAACTGGTGATCCACGGCTACAGCCGCCAGCGCATCCCCGGCAACTGGAAGCTGATGCAGGAAAACATCAAGGATCCGTATCATCCGGGCCTGCTGCACACCTGGTTCGTCACCTTCGGCCTGTGGCGGGCCGACAACCGCTCCGAGCTGAAGATGGACCGGCACTTGCGCCACGCCGCCATGATCTCGACGCGCGGCCAGGGCGGCAAGGGCAGCGTGACCAGCGGCGTGTCCAGCTTCAAGGAGCAGATGTCGCTGAACGACGACCGCTTTCTCGACATCGTGCCGGAGCCCTGGTGGAACGGCCCCACCGCCGTGCTGATGACGCTGTTTCCCAGCGTCATCATCCAGCAGCAGGTGAACTCGCTGTCCACGCGCCACATCCAGCCGGTGGGCCACGACGCCTTCGACTTCGTCTGGACGCACTTCGGTTTCGCCGACGATACGCCCGAGATGACGCGCCGCCGGCTGCGCCAGGCCAATCTGTTCGGCCCGGCGGGCTTCGTGTCGGCGGACGACGGCGAGGTCATCGAGTTCTCGCAATCCGGCTTCGAACAGAAGCCCTGGCACCGCAGCGTGGCGGAACTGGGCGGCAAGACCGCCGAAAACACCGACCACATGGTCACGGAAACGCTGATCCGCGGCATGTACGCGTATTGGCGTCGGGTCATGGAGGCCTGACGATGCTGGACTTTCCCCTCTACTACCAACTGACCTGCCTGTACAACGACTACGCCGCCGCGCTGGACGCGGAACAATGGGAAAAGTGGCCCGAGTTTTTCCTGGAAGACTGCGTGTACAAGGTGCTGCCGCGCGAGAACCACGAGCGCGGCTATCCGCTGGCAACCATGTCCTTCGAAAGCCGCGGCATGCTGAAGGACCGCATCTACGGCGCCACCGACACCATCTTCCACGATCCCTACTACCAGCGCCACGTGGTGGGCGCGCCGCGAGTGCTGTCGGTACAGGGCGACCGCATCGAGTCCGAGGCCAACTACGCCGTGTTCCGCACCAAGCCCAGCCAACTGACCACGGTGTTCAACGTGGGCCGTTATCTGGACGTGGTCCGGCGCGGCCCCGACGGGCTCAAGTTCGAATCGCGGCTCTGCATCTTCGACAGCGAGCTGGTGCCGAATTCGCTTATCTACCCCATCTGAGAAAGGACACGACAGCAATGAGCACGCAATGGATCAAGGCCATCGCGCGGGACGAGGTGCCTGAAGACGACGTCATCGCCGTGCAGGCCGGCGGCCGCGAGATCGCGCTGTATGGCGTGGACGGCGAGGTCTACGCCACCGCCAATCTCTGTACGCACGGCAATGCGCGGCTGTGCGACGGCTTTCTAGAGGGGCATGAGATCGAATGTCCGCTGCATCAGGGGCGCTTCGACGTGCGCGACGGGCGCGCGCTCTGTTCGCCGCTGCGCGAGAACATTGCCGCCTATCCGGTCAGGATCGAGGACGGCGTGGTGTTCGTGGCGTTGTAGCGTCTTTGTCAGACCGCGAGGCGCAGCGCCTCGTTGGCGGCCGCCATGCCCATGGCGGCCGTGACGGTCACGACCGAGCCATAGCCGGCGCAGGACAGGCCTTGCGGCGCCAGGGTCTGGCCCGAAGCGCCCATGTCGTCCTCGCCTTCCGTGGGGCGAGTCCAGGCGTCGGGCAGGATGGCGGGCTGGTCGAACCATAGGGCATGGATGCCCATCTTCGGCACGCGCCTCAGTGCTTTGCCGTTCTGATCGGAAGCTCGCGGAAAGCCGTGTTCGCGGCGCAGCTTGTTGCGCAGCTTGGACAACAGTGCATCGTTGACCGCAGCCGACAGGTCGCCGGCGCGCAGGGCCAGCGGATCGGTCTTGCCTCCAGCGCCGCCGCACAACAGCATGGGCACGCCGATTTCGCGCGCATGCAGGATCATCGCGATCTTCGCCGCGGCCTGGTCGGTGCAGTCGATGATGACCGAATACGGGCCGGGCAGGACCTGGGCGACGTTCTCGGGCGAAACGAAGTCATCCACCCGCGTCAGCCGGCATTCCGGATTGATCGCCAGCACGCGCTCGGCCATGGCATCGACCTTGGACTGGCCCAGCGTCTCGGTCAAAGCGTGGATCTGCCGATTGACGTTGGATTCGGCGATGTGGTCCAGGTCGATGAGCGTCAACGCGCCGACCCCGCAGCGCGCCAGGGCTTCGACGGTCCAGGAACCCACGCCGCCCAGGCCTGCTATTGCCACATGGGCGTTGCGCAGGCGGGTCGGGGCTTCGGGGCCGTAGAGGCGGGAAAGACTGCCGAAGCGGCGGTCGAGGTCGGCTTGGGGTTCTGGGGTGTTCATGAGGGCGTATTTTATTGCAGGCGGGTGTTGGG
>NZ_QWFB01000050.1:0-102859 GCF_003576205.1 Achromobacter sp. K91
AGATGTGTATAAGAGACAGGGGTGGCGGGCAGGGGGACGGCGGTGCTGGAAGAGGTACTCATGGCTGGCCTTTTGGCGGAGGCATATCTAAATAACTTCACGAAATATTAATTTCCCGCCTACTATTTGAAAAATCTTTATTTCAGATATGTAATATCAGGAATTCTGATAATTTAGCGACCATGACTCCTGACCAGCTGCTTACCTTCGCCGCCGTGGCCGACGCCGGCAATATCAGCCGCGCAGCGCAGTTGCTGAACCTGTCCCAGCCTGCCGTTTCCGGCCAGCTACGGATGCTGCAGGAATGGTTCGGCGAACCCCTGTACCGCCGCAGCGGGCACGGTATCGCGCTGACCGAAGCCGGCGAGCGCCTGGCCGAGCAGGCGCGCCAGCTGCGCCAGGTGTACCGGCAGGCCCAGGCGGTGCGCGAATCCTGGCGCGGGCTGGAAACCGGCGATCTGCGCCTGGGCGCCAGCACCACCCCCGCCAGCTACCTGCTGCCCAGCCTGGTGGCGGATTTCCGCCTGGCCTTCCCGGCGGTCAGCCTGCATCTGTCGGACGGCAACACGCGCGAAATCGTCGAGCGCCTGCCGGCCCTGGACCTGGCGTTCATCGAGGGCGACGTGCCCGCAGGACTGCCCGCCGACACGGCCGTGCATGCCTGGCGGCAGGACGAAGTGGTGGCGGTGGTGCGTGCGGACCACGCGCTGGCCGGCAAGGGGGCGGTCACGCTGCGCGATCTGGCGGCTTCAGCGCTGGTCATGCGCGAGCCCGGTTCGGGCGTGCGCCGGCTGGTGGAGCGTGCGTTTGCGGATGCGGGCCTGGCGCCGTCCGTGGGGCTGGAGCTGGCCGGCGTGGAGGGCGTGAAGCAGGCAGTGCGTGCCGGGCTGGGCGTGGGCTTCGTGTCCGTCATGTCGATGCGCCATGAGGATGGCGCGCTGGCGGCCTTGCGCCTGTTGCCCAAGCCGCTGACGCGGACCCTGAGCATCCTGGTGCCGCACGCGGACGCGGCCGCCCGCGCCGCCGAACGCTTCCTGGCGATGTGCCTGGCGGTCGGGGCGGCGGACGGCGTTTGAGGGTCAGGCCTTGGCCAGGCGCTTGAGCGCCAGCTGCACCCAGTATGTGCCGCCCAGCGGCAGCAGTTCGTCGTTGAAGTCGTAGCTGCCATTGTGCAGCATGCAGGGGCCCAGGCCGTGGCCGCTGTCGCGATGTTCGCCGGTGCCGTTGCCGATCCACACATAACAGCCCGGCAGTTCCTGCAGCATGAAGGCGAAGTCTTCCGCGCCCATGGTGGGCTGCACGTGATCGTTGACGTTGGCCTCGCCCACGATGTCGCGCAGCACGTCGGCGCAGAACGCGGCTTCCTCGGCGTGGTTGATGGTCGGCGGATAGTTGCGCTGGAACGTGAACTGCACTTCGCAGTCCATCGCTGCGCAGGTGTGGCGCGCGATCTCTTCCATACGGCGTTCGATCAGGTCCAGCACGTCCAGCGTGAAGGTGCGCACCGTGCCGCGCAATTCGGCGTGGTTGGGCACGACGTTGTCGGCGCTGCCGGCGTGGATCTGCGTGATGCTGAGCACCGCCGCGTCCAGCGGATTGCGGTTGCGCGTGATGATGGTCTGCAGCGATTGCGCCAGCTGCACGGCCGCCATGACGGGATCGATGCCCAGGTTGGGCATGCCGGCGTGGGTGCCCTTGCCCTTCACGATGATGGAGAACTCGTTGCTGGAAGCCATGATGGGGCCGGCGGTCAGGCCGAACTGGCCGGCTTTCATGCCGGGCCAGTTGTGCATGCCGAATACCGCTTCCATGGGGAAGCGCTTGAACAGGCCGTCGTCGATCATGCGCTTGGCGCCGCCGCCGCCTTCTTCCGCGGGCTGGAAGATCACGTAGACCGTGCCGGCGAAATCGCGGTGCTGCGACAGATATTGCGCAGCGGCCAGCAGCATGGCCGTGTGGCCGTCGTGGCCGCAGGCGTGCATCTTGCCGGCGTTAGTGCTGGCATGCTCGAAGGTATTGGCTTCTTGCATGGGCAGCGCGTCCATGTCGGCGCGCAGGCCCACGGCGCGGTCGCCCGGCAGATTGCCGCGGATGATGCCGACCACGCCGGTGCCGCCCAGGCCGCGGTCGATTTCGATGCCCCATTCTTCAAGCTTCGCCGCCACCACGTCGGCGGTGCGGAACTCCTCGAACGCCAGTTCGGGATGCGCGTGGATGTCGCGTCGGATCTTGGAAATGTCGTGATGCCACGCGACGATGGGTTCGAGCAGTTTCATGGGGCTCTCGGGCGAAAAAAGGGAACGCAACAAGGGTATCATCAATCAAAAACCAATTTAATGGAGACAAATACCATGACGCGTCCGTGGCTTGCCCATTATCCGCAGGGGGTTCCGGCGGAGATATCGACAGACGGTTATGCCTCCCTGACTGACTTGCTGGACCGGGCCTGCAAGCAGTACGCCTCGCGCATCGCGTGCACCGCGATGGGCAGCAACATCACTTATGCGCAACTCGATGCGCACGCGCAGGCGTTCGCCAGCTGGCTGCAAAGCGTCGGCCTTTCCAAGGGCGAGCGCGTGGCACTGATGATGCCCAACGTGCCCGCCTATCTGGTCAGCATGCTGGGCACGCTGCGTGCGGGGCTGGTGGTGGTGAACGTGAATCCGCTCTACACCGCCGAAGAGCTGCAGCGCCAATTGCTGGACAGCGGCGCGTCGGCCATCGTCATCCTGGAGAATTTTGCGCATACCTTGCAGCGCGTCACGGATCGCGGGCAGCTCAAGCATATCGTCGTGACCGGTCCGGGCGATCTGCTCGGCGGCCTGAAGGCGCCGCTGGTCAACCTGGCCGCGCGCTATGTCAAGAAGATCGTGCCCGCGTGGCAGATCGATGGCGCCCGCATGCTGCCGGATGTGCTGCGCGACGGCGCGCGCCAGCGCTTTGCGCCGCCCGCGCTGTCGATGGACGACGTGGCGGTGCTGCAATACACCGGCGGCACCACCGGCGTGCCCAAGGGCGCGATGCTGTCCCATCGCAACCTGGTGGCCAACGTGCTGCAAACGGAAGCGGTGGCGCAGCCGGTGGTGCACGACCTCGCGGACCAGCAGCTCACCATCATCAGCGCGCTGCCGCTCTACCACGTGTTCGCGATGACCGTTTGCGGGCTGTACGGCCTGCATGCGGGCATGCGCAATGTGCTCATCATCAATCCGCGCGACCAGCCTTCGCTCATCAACGCATGGCGCAAGGTGCCGATCAATGTGTTCCCCGGCGTCAATACGCTGTTTAACGCGCTGGCCCACAACGAAGACTTCGCGCGCCTGGATTTCTCCGGCTTGCGGCTGACCTTGGGCGGGGGCATGGCGGTCCAGCAGCAGGTTGCCGAACGCTGGCTGAAGATCACCGGCAGGCCGCTGATCGAAGGCTATGGCCTGTCGGAGACCTCGCCGGTGGCGACCGTGAATCCCACCAACGCCACCGCGTATTCGGGTTCCATCGGCCTGCCGCTGCCATCCACCGACGTGGCCATCCTCGATGACGAAGGCCGCGAAGTGCCGCTGGGCGAACGCGGCGAGGTGGGCATCCGCGGACCGCAGGTTATGCTGGGATACTGGCAGAAGCCCGAGGAAACCCGCCACTCCATGACCGCCGACGGCTATTTCCGCACGGGCGATATCGGCATCATGGACGAGCAGGGCTATACACGCATCGTCGACCGCAAGAAGGACATGATTGCGGTGTCGGGCTTCAAGGTCTATCCGAACGAAGTCGAGGCGGCGGTGGCCCAGCATCCGGGCGTGCTGGAGTGCGCGGCGATCGGGGTGCCGGACGAGCATTCGGGCGAAGCCGTCAAGGTGTTCGTGGTGCGGCGGGATCCGACGCTGACCGAGGCGCAGATCCAGGATTGGTGCCGGGAAAAGCTCACGGGCTACAAGCGTCCGCGCTATGTGGAGTTCCGCGATGAGCTGCCCAAGAGCAACGTGGGCAAGATATTGCGCCGGGAACTGCGTCCCGACGCAGTGGCGGGCGTACCCGCAGGCAAGGCGGCGTAGGGCCGTCAGTCCTTCTTGTCGAGGTGCGGCGCGATCATCTCGTGCAGGGCGCGTTCGATGGCCTTGTTGCCGGCCACGACGCGCCCGCCGATGGGCCAGGGATCCTGGCGGTGCATGTCGGAACATGCGCCGCCCGCTTCGCGCAGGATCAGCGTGCCGGCGGCCACGTCCCAGGGCGCCAGGCCCATTTCCCAATAGCCGTCGTAGCGGCCGCAAGCGGTCCACGCCAGGTCCAGTGCCGCCGCACCCATACGGCGCACGCCGCGCGCGCGGTTGATGGCGTCATGCAGCATGGGCATGTACTGCGCAGCGAATGAAAAGTCGCGGAACGGGAAGCCAGTGGCCAGCACCGCATCTTCGATGGTCGCCGTGCGCGAGCACTTGATGCGCCGTCCGTTGAGCCAGGCGCCCAGGCCGTGGACCGCGGTAAAGAGTTCCTCGCGGCTGGGGTCGTAGACCACGCCGACCACGGGCGTGTCCTCGGCCAGCGTGTCGGACGCCGATATGGCGGTGCCTGCGTGTGCGATCAGCGCGATCGACACGGCGTAATGCGGGATGTCGTGCAGGAAGTTGGTGGTGCCGTCCAGCGGGTCGATATACCAGGTGGCGCTGCCTTGGGGCTTGCCGCCCGTTTCTTCGGCGACGATGCCGAACTTGGGCGTGCGCGTTTGCAGCTCCTGGATAATGGCGGCCTCCGCCTCGCGGTCCGCCTGGGATACGAGATCGTTGCGCGCCTTGCGGTCGATCACGAGATCGGCGCGGTGATGCGCGTAGGATTGCAGTATGGCCGCGCCGGCATGGGCTGCCGTGACTGCCGCGTCGATCGCGGCGCACAGGTCGATGGGCGAGGTCTGCGAGCGGGGCTGATCATAGGTATCCATGAAACCAGTGTAAGCCCATGTATGCGTCAAATCCGTGGTGAAGCCCCGAAACCGCCATGCCGCGTGGCTTCCGCCCAACGCGGCCGCATCCGATAATCCGCGCTGATTTTCATTCTCTATTTCGTCTGCCGCCGCCGTTTCCATGTCCTTCTCCTATGCCCCCCTGATCCCCGCCAAGGCTGAATTCGACGCCGATGGCCGGCTCTACAGCCCCGCTTATGGCGATGTCTACCATTCGCCGTCGGGCGCGCTGGGACAGGCGGAACACGTGTTCCTGCGGGGCAATGGCCTGCCTGAGCGTTGGCGCGGACGCCGAGCATTCACCGTCTGCGAAACGGGTTTCGGACTGGGACTGAACTTCCTGGCTCTCTGGAAGGCATGGCGCGACGATCCGCAGCGCAGCGCCGCGCTGCACGTGGTGTCGCTGGAAGGGCATCCCTTTGAACGCGAGGACCTGGCGGCTCTCTTGACGCGTTATGCGCCCGAGCCCTTGGCCGGTCTGGGGCGACAACTGGCGGCAGCTTGGCCGGTCTTGTTGCCCGGACTGCATCGCCTGGAATTCGAGGGCGGCGCCGTCACGCTGACGCTGGGCTTTGGCGATGCGCAGGTCCTGGCGTCCCGTCTGCGCGTCGGCGTGGACGCGTTCTTCCTGGACGGCTTCGCGCCTGAACGCAATCCGCGGATGTGGGAATTGCCCTTGCTGCGCGACCTTGCCAAGCTTGCGGCGCCCGGCGCCACGCTGGCCACCTGGGCCTGCACCGGCGAATTGCGCCAGGCCTTGCGGACGGCGGGTTTCGAGGCGCGGCGCGCGCCCGGCTACGGCGGCAAATGGCATATGACCGTGGCCACTGCGATTGCCCCTGGAGGCGCGGCCGCGGACGTCCCGCACGCGGAGTCCCGCTACGCCGTGGTGGTGGGAGCGGGGCTGGCGGGAGCCGGCATCGCCCAGGCGCTGGCCGCGCGCGGATGGCGTGTGACCGTGATCGACGCGGGCCGGGCGCAGGGCGCGGCGGCGCACGCAGGGCATGTCGCGGCGGCCTTGACGCCGGTGGTGGCGCGAGACGACAACGCGCGGGCGCGCCTGTCGCGCGCCGGCAGCCTGCGCGCGCTGGCGCGCTGGCAGGGTTTGCCGGCAGGCGCGGCGCCCCTGGTCTGCGGCACGGTCCAGCTTGAGCGCGACGAAGGCCGGTCCGCGGCCTTGGCCGGCACCCTGGAGACCCTGGCCTTTCCCGAACACTGGGTGCGCCAGGTCAGCCGCGACGAAGCCAGCGCCTTGGCCGGCCTGCCGCTGGCGCGCGGCGGCGTGTATTTCGGACAGGGCATGCTGCTGCGGCCAGACTTGTTGATAGAGGCCCTGCTGGCGACCGAGGGCGTCACGGTGCAGCCCGGCGCGGCGGCCAGGGTCGAACGCGCCGGCGCCGGCTGGCGCGTGCGCGATGCGGAGGGCGCTGAACTGGCGCGAGCCGATACCGTCGTTCTGGCCAACGCGTTCGGCGCGCGCGCCGTGCTGGCAGACAGCGGCTTGCTGGATCCCTTGCCGCGCGTGGGCCAGATGCACGCGCTTGCGGGAGAAGTGACGCTGCTGCCTGCGCAGACGCTGCGTGGCGGTCCTCGCTGCATCGTGGGCGGCGAGGGCTATCTGCTGCCCGACGTGGGCTCTGGCTGCGTGGCCGGCAGCACCTATGTGCATGGCGCGGCCGAAGCGCGGATCGGCGCCGAGGGCCAGCGTGTCACCCTGGACAAGGCTGCGGGCCTGCTGGGCGGAGGCTTCCCCGAATTCGAATCCCTGGAGCCCGGCAGCCTGCCGGGCTGGGCCGGATGGCGGGCCGTGCTGCCCGGGCGCTTGCCCGCCGTTGGAGAACTACCCCACGCGCCGGGCCTGTGGTTGGCCATCGGCTATGCATCGCGGGGGCTGTCTTGGTCGGCGCTCATGGGAGACCTGATCGCCGCGCGTCTGGCTGGGGAGCCGTCGCCTTTGGAAACCGATCTGGCCCAACTTATTTCGCCACGATGAAAAAAAGCCGAAAGGGGCGCCGGGAGCTTGTCCCGGGTGGCGTAGAATGGCAGGAATTGCCCGGATTTGGCGCCAAATTGGCCTGAGTTGGCCGCGAACCTGGCATTTTGGCGGCTCGACGGCCGCTCCTCTTGGGGGGCGCTGGCCGAAGGCTTTAGACCCCTTTTATGGATGAGATCGCAGTCCAAATGAGGGACCGAGTTTATTTCAAAGCCCAAATCCGTCAAAATAGCGTCTTTTGATGGTTTTTGGCTTAAGCCGGGGGATGCTCTGTGCCGCCCAAGTTCGACTTTGCCCATACTACCCAGCTCGAAAACGTCGAGCTGCTGACGTCCCGCCCCAGTCGCATCGATTTCGACGCGGGCGATGGGTTGCATCTGGTAGTCGAGGCGCATGCGCCTGGCGTCTTTCGCCTGCGCTGCGGCGAGGCTAATCACCTTACCGATGACAAGCCCGGCGCGCGTGCTCGCGCCGTGGCGGAAATGCTGCTCGCGCGCCAGGAGGCCGTGGGCGAAGCCGTTATCGCTCCGCGCGACGACGGGGAGGGCTGGCGGATCACCCAGGGTGACGTCTCCCTGGAAATCCTGTCCAACCCCGTGCGCGTCGCGATCTACCGCAACGACGAACGGGTGTTCGAGTCCGAGGTATCCGCGCATACGCCCGCATTCGGGCACAACGCGCTGGACCAGGCCGACGACGCCGTCTGGACGGCGGGTTTCACGCTGCAGTCCGACGAGCGCATCTATGGCCTGGGCGAAACCCCGGGCGATCTGAACCGCCGCGAAGAATCCGTGGTGTCCGACGACCCCGAGCACCGCGCCCTGCCTTTGGCATGGAGCCCGCGCGGCTGGGGGGTCTACGTCAACACCATGCGTCGCGTCGAACATTCGGTGGGCGTGGCGCCTGCGGATTCCGCCTATGTACTGACCGTGGACGACGTCGTGCTGGACATGTTCCTGTTCGCTGGCGAACCGGGCGAGATCCTCAATCAGTACACCGCCTTGACCGGCCGCGCGGGCCAGCCTTCGCTGTGGGCGATGGGCGCGTGGCTGCAGCAGGCCCCGGGCGAAATGCCCACGGACACCGTGGCCTTGGTCGCTCGCATGCGCGAAAACCAGATTCCGGTGGATGCCGTGACGCTGGCGCAGCCTGCGGCCTGGGGCTTCCAGTCGGACAAGACGGTTTTCGAATGGGACGCCCAGCGATTCCCTGACGCCAAGCAGATGCTGGCGCTGTTCCACAAGCACCATGTGCATGTCGCCGCTTCCGGCTTCCCGGGCGTGCTGAAGACCAGCCCGCTGTTCGAGGAACTTGAAGACCGCGGCTGGCTGTTGGCCAAGGACGACGGTTCGGCCCAGGTGTTCGACGGCACCGCCGCCACCTCGGGACAGCCCTACGGCCTGCTGGACCTGACCTACCGCGACATCTACAACCTGTGGGTGGAGCGCCATCGCCAATTGGTCGAAGACGGCCTGGACGCGCCCGCGTGCGACGCCCAGATCGCCATCCCCGACGGCGTCACGGCCCGCAACGGCGAAACCGGTCCTGCGCTGCGCAGCATGTATCCGCTGCTGGTGCGCCGCGCGCTGTTCGATGCGGTCGCCGGCCTGAAGGTGCCGCCGGAAGGCGTGGTGCCCAGCTCCGATCTGTTCCCCGCCGCCCAGCGTCTGCCGTGGCAAGTGGGGCCGCAGGTTGAAAACACCTGGGAAGGGCTGCGTCACACCCTGCGCACCGCGTTGTCGATCGGCGCCAGCGGCTTGCCCGTCCAGGTGCATGGCATCGGCTCGGCCGCGCGCGACCGCGCCGGCATGACGCCCGAGCTGTACCTGCGCTGGCTGACCGCCGGCGTGTTCTCGTCGAACTTCACTTTCCAGGGCGTGGAAGGCCTGATGCCATGGGACTTCGGCGAAGAAACCCTGGCGCATGCCAAGACCTGGATGCAGTGGCGTTACCGCCTGGTGCCTTACGTGCTTGGAGCCATCGAGGACTCGGCGCGCACCGGCTTGCCGGTGCAGCGTTCCATGGCGATGTCGTTCCCGAACGATCCGCACGCGCACGACTGGGACCTGCAATACCTGCTGGGTCCGGCCCTGCTGGTGGCGCCGGTGACCGAACCCGGCAAGCAGGTGCGCGTGTACCTGCCCAAGGGCGAGGCCTGGTGGGACCTGAACACCGGGCACCGCTACGAAGGCGGCACCACCTGGACCATCGATTGCGAACTGGGCCAGTTCCCGGTTTTCGGCCGCGAAGGGCACATGCTCTGTCTTGGACCGGCGGCGCAGCATACCGGCGAGTTCAACTCGGCCCGCATCCTGGACGAGGTCTGGATGTTCGGCATGCCGGTGCATAACCCGGTCGTCATGCGCAACAAGATCCGCGTGATGCAGATGCAAGGCTCCAGCTACATCAAGGGGCTGGAAGGCCTGCGCATCTCTCCGTCCGAGGGCCTGGAAGTCAAGCGCCGCGGCGCGGAAGTCCGCATCTCGCGCGCACGCTGAAAAAGCCGGCTGCGGCCGGTCCGGCACAAAATGGGCAGTCAGGAAGGCTTTCCTTCCTGACTGCCCTTTCGGCATTATGGCGTGTGCTCCTTAGGGACATAACCGGGCGCGGGCACGGGCTCTTATATTACTTGTAGTTATAAAAAATGAAAGAAACAGTCGTTCTCTGTAGAAGAGAAAAGATACAAAATCGCTTGCCATGATTCAGATCGAGAACCTATCCAAGACCTACGCCACGCCGCACGGACAATTCCAGGCGCTGCGCGGTATCAACCTGCATATCAAGCAGGGCGAGGTCTTCGGCATCATCGGCCCCAGCGGGGCCGGCAAAAGCACGCTGGTCCAGTGCATCAACTTGCTGGAGCGGCCCAATGAAGGATCGATCGCCATCGGCGGCCAGTCCCTGACCGGCTTGAACGAGGCGCAGTTGCGCGAGCAACGCCGCCGCATCGGCATGGTGTTCCAGGGGTTCAACCTGCTGTCGCGCCGCACGGTGTACGGCAACGTTGCGCTGCCGCTGGAAATTGCCGGCGTGGCCAAGGCCGAGATTCCGGCCCGCGTCGAGCGCTTGCTGGCGCTGGTGGGCCTGGAGCATTTGCGCGACCGCTATCCCAGCCAGATCAGCGGCGGCCAGAAGCAGCGCGTCGGCATTGCCCGCGCCCTGGCCAACAACCCGGACGTGCTGCTCAGCGACGAAGCCACGTCCGCGCTGGATCCGGAAACCACGCACAACATCCTGGCCTTGCTGCGCGACATCAACCGCAAGACCGGCGTGACCGTGGTCATGATCACGCACCAGATGGAAGTCGTGCGCGAGGTCTGCGATCGCGTCGCCGTGCTGTCGCAGGGCGAAGTCGTCGAAATGGGCAGCACGCGCGAAGTGTTCGCGCAGCCGCGCCACGAAGTGACCCGCGCCATGGTGTCGGCCGCCACCGCGTCCGACCTGACCGACGCCACGCTGGCCGCGGTCAAGGAGCGCATCCAGGCGCTTGCCGCCGCCAAGCCGGGCCAGGCCGTGCGTCTGCTGCGCCTGTCGCTGACCGGCACCGACGCGTCGGGCTCCTTCCTGTCCGACCTGTACAAGCAGTATTCGCTGGACGTGGGCCTGATCCAGGCGCGCGTGGAAGACATCCAGGGCGTGGCCGTGGGCACGATGTTCGTGCTGGCCCAAGGCGCGCCCGCATCGGTCAAGGACGCGATTGCCGCGCTGGCCGCCCGTGACATTACCGTTGAAGAAATAGCTCATGAGTCCGCAACTGATCGACCTGCTTATTACGTCGCTGCTTGACACCCTGCTGATGGTGGGCGTGGCCAGCGCCATCGCGGTGGTGATCGGCATTCCGCTGGGCGTGATCCTGACGGTGACGGCCCGCGGCAACATGCTCGAGAACCAGTCCGTCAACCATGTGCTGGGCGCGGTGATCAACGCCACGCGTTCGGTGCCGTTCGTCATCCTGATGGTAGCGATCATCCCGTTCACGCGCCTGGTGGCCCAGACCTCCATCGGCACCACCGCCGCCATCGTGCCCTTGTCGGTCGCCGCGATTCCGTTCATGGCCCGCATCGCCGAAAACGCCATGCGCGAAGTCGACCCGGGGCTGATTACCGCGGCGCGCGCCATGGGCGCGTCGCCCATGCAGATCATCATGAAGGTGCTGCTGCCCGAATCCTTGCCCGGCCTCATCGCAGCCACGGTCGTCACTGTCGTCAGCCTGATCGGTTATTCGGCCATGGCCGGGGCCATCGGCGGAGGCGGCCTGGGCGACCTGGCCATCCGCTACGGCTATCAGCGTTTCCAGTCCGACGTGATGGCCGCAGTCGTCATCGTGCTGATCGTCCTGGTCCAGGTGATCCAGAGCCTGGGCGACCGTTACGTGCGCCGCATCTCGCATCGCTGATCCTGCCGGCGCCGCATCCATTTCTCCTCACTTCCGACATTCGGGATACTGCAACATGAGCATCAAGGTTTTGAAGTCGCTGGCCGCGTTCGCACTCGGCGCCGCCGTTTTCGCCCAGCCCGCGCTGGCCCAGGACAAGCCGCTGAAGATCGGCGTGACCGCCGGCCCGCACGCCCAGATCTTTGATGTGGTGAAGCAGGAAGCCGCCAAGCAGGGCCTGAACATCCAGGTCATCGAATTCACCGACTACGTGCAGCCCAACGTCGCGCTGTCCTCGGGCGACCTGGACGCCAACAGCTACCAGCACCAACCCTATCTGGACAACGCCAACGCCGACCGCGGCTACAAGCTGGTCAGCATCGCCAAGACGGTGATTTTCCCCATCGGCATCTACAGCAAGAAGATCAAGTCGCTGTCCGAGCTGAAGGAAGGCGCCCGCATTGCGCTGCCGAACGATCCGACCAATGGCGGCCGCGCCCTGCTGTTGCTGCAGGCCAACGGCTTGATCAAGCTGCGTCCTGATGTCGGCCTGAAGGCGACCCCGATCGACGTGGTCGAGAACCCCAAGAAACTGCGCTTCATCGAACTCGACGCTGCTCAGTTGCCGCGCTCGCTGGATGACACCGATGCGTCGGCCGTGAATACCAACTTTGCGCTGGAAGCCGGCCTGAATCCCGCCAAGGACGCCATCGCCCAGGAATCGCCCGACTCGCCGTACGCCAATGTGCTGGTCGTGCGTGAAAAGGACAAGGACCGTCCCGAGTTCGCCAAGCTGATCGCCATCTATCACAGCCCGGCCGTGAAGCAGTTCATCGAGACCAAGTACAAGGGCGCGGTGGTGGCCGCCTGGTAAGCCCAGCACCGCCAGCTCCAGGAACGGCCGCCGCGAGCGGCCGTTTTTTGTTGCTCGGTGGAAGTTATGGGCTGGGGCCTTGCATGGAATTTTGACAAACGGCGCCAAATCGGCCATAATTTCTGGCTTCGGTCGGGTTGTTAGCTCAGTCGGTAGAGCAGCGGACTTTTAATCCGTTGGTCGCGAGTTCGAGTCTCGCACAACCCACCACCCCAATTCTCGTACAAAGCAATGGCTGTCCAAGCATTGCTGTACTCAAGAAAAACGCCGCTATTTCTAGCGGCGTTTTTTTCGCTTCTTGATCATTGTGGTTCATGACCTGGCTATGGACTCGGCTTGTGGCCGGGTTGAAGCCGCTGCTGGACCGGCGCGCGTTGCAGCCGGTCCATTCGTGTTGCTCTCTTACGTAGAGGCCGCAAACGCGATGAGGGTCGGCTCCGCCATCGGCACATGCCGCGGGGGCTGGGACGATGCCGTCTTGAACACTTCGACCGCATGCAGCAGGTCGCGCGCCTGTTCCGCCATGGAATGCGCCGCGGCAGCGGATTCCTCGACCAATGCCGCGTTCTGCTGCGTCACGGAGTCCAGTTGGGCGATGGCGACGTTGACCTGTTCGATACCGATGGCTTGTTCGCGCGACGCGGTGGCGATCTCTCCGGTTATTGTCTTCATGCGCATCACCGAGGTCACGACTTCCTCCATGTCCCGGCCAGCCCGCGCGGCGAGATCCCGTCCGGCCTGGACCACGGAAGTGGAGGTCTCGATCAGGTCTTTGATTTCCCTTGCGGATGTGGCGCTGCGTTGAGCCAGCGCCCGGACCTCGCCGGCGACCACGGCGAAGCCGCGGCCTTGATCCCCGGCCCTGGCGGCTTCCACCGCAGCGTTCAACGCAAGTATGTTCGTCTGAAATGCAATGCTCTCGATCAGCGACACGATCTGAGCGACCTTTTCGGAGTTGGCGGAAATCTCTGTCATGGCTGCGAGCATCTCGGACACTACGCTGCCAGCTTTCTCGGCTGCCTTGGCTCCTTCAATGGCTACTTCGTCTCCGCTTGCCGCGTTGTCTTGATTCAGTCGCACGGTGGACGTCAGCTGTTCGATGCTGGCGGCGGTTTCTTCCAGAGAGGCGGCCTGCTCCTCGGTACGGTGCGACAGGTCTGCATTGCCTTGGGCAATCTGACCAGCAGCCGTCGAAATCGACGAAGCCGACGATTTGATTGCATCGACGATTCTGGATAGACGGGATCGCATGGATTCCAGACCATGCATCAAGCTGTGGTCATAGCGGGAATCGAGCTGCAGTCGGCTGGTCAGATCGCCATCCGCGATGCTTACCGCCAGGACTTGTGCATCGCCGGGATCGCCACCCAGCTGGCGCAGGATGCTGCGCGCCGTGAGACAGCCAGCAAGCACCCCAAGCAGCAGCGCGATCATGACGGTCGTTCCTACAGCCCATTGCAACTGGTTCGCGAACGTTCGGGTATCCGCCGCGCGTGCGTCGTTGATCTGCGTTTCGAGCGCCGCGAGTGTGGAAAGCGTTTCCTGGAGCACGCGTTGCTTGGGCCGCAGTTCCTCTTCCAGCAGATGTTGCGCGTTCTGGCGGTCGCCGTTCAATCCTTCTTCCATGACACGCACGAACTGCGAACGCATGTCTTGTTGTGCAACGCCGGCGGCGGCGAACAGACGCCTTTCCTCGTTGGTGGTGCCAGAGCGGCTGGAGAACATGCCGCCCAGCTTGTCTCGAGATTCGTTGTAGAGTTTCTCCGCTTCATTTGCCCGCAGTAATTCGGCCTTCAGCACCGACGGATCCGTGAGGAGCAGAATGTTGCGGATCGCGATGGCCTGTTCCTGGACTTGGTAGCGCATGTCGATCGCCAGGCGCCGCTGTTCGTTGTTGATCGAGGTGATCTGATAGACATCCTGCTCCAACGCCCGGATGCCAAACGCGCCGAGAACGCCGGACACCAGCAGCGCCACCATGATCATCGCAAAACCCATGGCAAGGCGAGTACGCATCTTCAGCTTTGATGGCTTCATTTCAATTTCGCTTTCAAAAATGGAATCTCTGTATTCGGTTCACGCTGTCCGGACTATACGGACGCGCTGCGCGCGACAAAAGACAGAAATTTTGTTCCGCCAAGCACTTTTTCCTATTTTGTAGGCGACCGTAGATCACGCCGCGCAAGCCCGCGCGGCGCAGGTGAAAGCCATCCATCGATTTATCGCGCCGGGTTGTCGGACTGCGTGATGACGCAGTTGCGGCCAGAGGCCTTGGCGCGATAGAGCAGTGCGTCCGCTTGCTTCAGCAACGCGTCGATATCCCTGATTTCATCTGCCCGCGCGCAGACCACGCCAAAGCTGCTGGTGATCGACGTTATGGTCCTGCCGTCGGCAGGGACCGTCAGGCGTTCGATGCGGCGGCGCATGCTCTGCGCCATTGCGCTTGCTTGCGCCATGCTGGGAACCGTGCATAGCACCGCGAATTCTTCGCCGCCGATGCGCGCAACGATGTCGGTGCGCCGCCATGTCTGATGGCATGCCTGGGCCACCGCCACCAGCACGTTGTCGCCGCCGGCGTGGCCGTAGGAATCGTTGATCCGCTTGAAATGATCGATGTCGAAGACGATCAAAGTCAGCATCTGTTCCGGCTCATGCAGGCTTGCGCACAAGGCTACGGCGCGGACGTGAAATGCGCGACGGTTGAGCAGCCCCGTGAGGAAGTCTGTCTCCGCCAAGGTCGCCAGATCGGCGATGAGCCGCTCGCGTTCATGCTCTGTCCGGGACTTGGCGATGGCGTCCTCCTTCAATCTCTGAATGGCGTCGAACAGGCCGCGGACTTCCTTCCGATAGCCGGCGCCGGAGATTGGCGCGGGGGCGTTGTCATTGATGGAGTTGATGATTTCGGTGGCCACGACGAATGGTCGTATCAGACGCCAGCGGAACTTGGTGAATCCCCAGGTGGCGGCCAGCAACAGCACGATGGCGACCGCTGTGGTCGTGACCAGTTCCGTCACCGCGTTGACGCGTTGCCGTTCCAGGAGCTTTTCCAATACGCTCAGCACTTCATCGCGGAAGTCGACGATGGATTGCATCAGCGGAACATAACGCTCCTGCGTGCCCGCCTGCGGACTGGGCGAGTCAGCGCTTGAAGGCGGCGTGTGGCGCAAGGTTTCGATGTACTCCAGGCCTGCGCCAAAGTACTCAAACTGAACTCGGGGATAAGCGCGCGTCTCGAGGTCCGCATGGGTGGAAAGCTGTACTTCAAGCAACGCACGCAATTGCGAAACGCGTCCAAGCTGCTGTTCGATGCGTTGCGTTTCCAAGTCACTGAGGGGGCGACGCTGAACCTGTGCGGGCATGAAGGAGGATCCCAGCAGGCCGGCTTGTTCGCGCAGGCCTGCTGCAAGCATGGCAATGGTCATGAGGCCGGGGCTTTCGACTTCATGTCGGATCACGACGGCCGAGTTGTCGAGCGCGGTTTCCTCGAGAGCGGGAATGAGCCCGGCCATGATGACCACCACGTCATTCAGCTCTTGCGCGCTGATCAGCGCACGCGGCCTGGCGATGAGCCGATCTGCGGCGGCGCGGTGTTGGACCAGGGTCCGCGCGATGTGCTGGACGGTGGCTCGGACATCCCTGCAACTGTCGCAGCTGCGGGTTCGGTGCAGTTCCAGCAGCTCGGCAATTCTGTTGTCGCTGGCGTTGCGCGCGAGTTGTAGTTCTTGCTGTCTGGCCTCGGATACCGGCTGGCCTTCAATCAGCGCCGCATTCATCGAACCGCGTTCCATCAGGACGGTAGCCATCGCCTCCAGCGTGCCCTGGACGACGCCCAGGCTCGACATGGCATCGCGCGCCGCCGCGTGGGCCCGCCAGCTATGCGTAAGTTGAATGCCTATCAGCGCGCTGACCGGGATGAGCACGCCGATGACATAGGCCACCGTGTAGCGGTTCAGGGATTTCAAAAGAACGGTGCGGACGAAGAGGTTTCAACAGGCGGGAGGGGTAGCGGCAGACTTGCCGCGTCGCGCGCGATTCACTCCTTGGCTCCGAGCGTGTCCTGCAGTATCACTTTGTTGAGCGCCAGGATGGCGATAAGGCGTTCAAGCCGGTTGCACTCGCTTTCCAGCTTGTTCAGCAACTTCAGTTCAGAGGACGCAAGCCCGTCGTAATGCGTCTTCCACTCGTGGAAAATCGCTACGCTCACGCCCATGCGCTTGCAGATGTCAGACATCGGCGTGCCAAGCGTCGCCTGTCTCAACACATGCCTGATCTGTTCTTCCGTAAAGCCCAATCGATCCATGTTATGCACCCCCCGTATCCTGAGACGAAGTCAATTCCTTTCAAACCATGAGCGCGTACACCCCGAGCAATCGCTTTGACTCATTGCGTCAAGCTACCTGCAAGCCGCGTAGCGCCTGTAGCACTGCAACCCGGGTTTGTCCCAGCACCATGCCGTGCCAATTCGCCTCGTTGCAATAGAACGCGTCCAGCGTGGTCTGCAGGATGGTCCGCCGCAATTCGTCCGGCGCTTCGGGGTGCGCGTGCAGCCAGTTCCTGCCGCACAACGCATGCACCATGGCGTCGAAACGGACAGCCCCGAAAACAATGGCCATGGACGTCGGCAGCGACAAAGGACAGGCCTGATAAATCAGATCGGCAAGCTGGCCGGAGATATCTACCGACACCGAGTTGCCTTGATAGGGAACGGTAATGTCGCTTCCCCACCACTGGCGTGCGCGCGCCACTTCGGCGTCGTCGTGGCGGCCGGCGTAGAGTTTTTCGCCGTGGCCGCGCGGTCCCCAGCCGGTGTGCACGTCGATCCAGCCGATATGGGTACGCGTACGCGCATGCTCGTGCAGGATACGGCGCAGGTTTTGCAGCGATGCCGCCGGACGGTCACCGCCATAGAACAGGCCGTTGGCGTGCGAATACTGGCCCCGCGAGACCGCTTGCGCGAATGTGGACTGGCCGTGTTCGGCGATGTACTGGGCGATCAGTTGCTGGTTGGATTCTGTGGGGGGCCATTCCTCGGGCAGCAGCAGGTCGTGCAGCCTTGCGTATTCGGGGTTTGCCGGTAGCGGTCGTCCGTCGAAGGGCAGTCCGTTGCGGTTCAGGTCGATGTTGTACTCGTCCGTCCGGGCGATCCAGGAATAGCCGTAAGGATTGACCGCATGCACCAGCAGCAAGGCCACGCCGGCCTCTCGTGCGCGGGCCAGCATGACGGTATCGTCGAGCAGCGCGAGCTGGCACCCGGAGCCGCAGAATCCTTCCACTCCCAGCACGGCGGATGTCATGATGAGAATCCGATCGGCGTCGGGGTCGCCGATGTAGGCGACATCGGTGCTCAATGCCTCGCCTTCGCTGCCGGTCTGGTCGATGCCATAGGAGTGGAACGAATCGGCGAGCGGCCTGGCCGCCTGCGCAAAACGCTCGCGCGCCTGGGCGTAGCTGCGGGAAAAGTAGCTCGCGCTGGTTAGCATCAGGCCTCCTGTAAGCCGGACAGGGCTTGCAGAACGGCCACGCGGCTTTGGCCCAGGATCATGCCGTGCCAATCGGCGGCGTTGCAGTAGAACGCATCCAGCGTGGCGCTCAGGATGGCGTCGCGCTTGGCGTCGTCGGCCTCTGGATGGGCAAGCAGCCAGTTGCGGCCGCGCAGCGCTTCGATCATGGCGTCAAGGGGAACGGTGCCGAATTCCAGCGCCATCGGCGTGTGCAAGGCGTCCGGACAAGTCTGGTAGATCAGGCCCGCCAACTGGCCGGTAATGTCCACCGATGCGGAACTGCCTTCGTAGGGAACGGCGATATCGCTGCCCCACCATTGGCGGGCCCTGGCGACCGCGGCAGCGTCGCGGCGGCCCGCGTAGATTTTCTCGCCGTGACCGCGAGGCCCCAATCCTGTATGCACGTCGATCCAGCCGATATGCTTGCTGCGACTGCCGTGCTGTTGCAGGATATGGCGCAGATTCAGTAGCGACGCAGTGGTGTGGTTGCCGCCGTAGAACAGGCCGTCGGCGTGCGTGTACTGTCCGCGGGTCACGACCTGGGCAAAAGCCGCCCGGCCGTGCTCGGCGATGTAGGCTTCGATTCGCGCGATGTTCGACGGGGCGGGCGGCCATTCCTTGGGCAGCAGCAGATCATGTACTTCGGCATATCCAGGGTTCTGCGGCAGGGGGCGACCGTCGAAGATCTGGTCATTGCGATTCAGGTCGACATTGTCTTCGTTCGTACGCGCCAGCCAGGAAAACCCGTAAGGGTTGATTGCGTGCACGAGCAGCAACGCCACACCGGCCCTGCGGGCGCGTTCCAGCATGGCGGCGTCGTCCAGCAGGGCCAATTGGCAGCCCGAGCCGCAAAAGCCTTCCACGCCATGCGTGGCGGAGGTCATGATCAACAGCCGTTCCGCGTCCGGTGGGCCGATCAACGCGACATCGGTTGCCAACGCTTCGCCTGCGCGGCCCGCGGGTTCGATGACGTAGGAGTGAAAGTGCGTGGCCAGTGGTTTGGCCGCGAGCACGAAACGGTGGCGAGCCTCTTCGTAGCTGCGCGAGAAGTAGCTGGAACCGAGCTGCATCAGGCCTCCTGAGCGTCGATGTCGTCGTGGGTGCGGTCGTCGATCCAGAACAGCACCACTGTTGAAAGAGCTATCGCCACCATCAGGAACCACGCCGGCGCCATGGAGTTGCCGGTAACGTGCAGCAGCCAGGTCACGAAGAACTGCGCGAAGCCGCCGAACACGGAGATGCCCAGTCCGTACACGACCGACATGCCCGTCGTGCGTACGGCCTTGGGGAAGAGTTCGGGAAGCATAGTGAATGCCGGCGCCGACTGCAGCGCCACCAGTACCGCAAACAGGGCGACGAGCAACATCAGCCGTTCGGTGCTGGGTGCGGTCATCAGCCACTGGAAGCAGGGCAGCAGGACGATCAGGGTCGCCAGGCGCGACCAGAAGATCACGCGCTTGCGGCCATAGCGGTCCGCAAGCATGCCGACAAATGGCGCAATCAGGAAACCGACAGCGCCGAACACGACGCTTGCCGACAGCGTGGACGTCGCCGGCAAGCCCAATTCCCGGTTGGCATACGCTGGCATGTAGAAGCTGAGGATCTGCGTGCTGACCATGCCGCCGATGAGCAACAGGATGCCCTTGAGTATGGTGACCTTGTAGTCGGCGAAGACGCGGCGCAAAGGTTGGTGAGTGGTGGCGCGGTGCGCGGTCGCGAGTTGCGGTTTGCCGGTGTTTTGAGGCGAGCTGGTCAGCGTTTCTTCGAGGTTGCGGCGGATGTAGGCGCCCACGGGCACGGTCAGGATGCCGATCACGAATGGCACGCGCCAGCCCCAGGCCTGCATCTGTTCCGTTGTCAGTCCCATGGTCAGCAGCGTCACGACCAGTGCGCCAAGCATTACGCCCAGCGACTGGCTGCCGAACTGCCAACTGGAATAGAAGGCGCGCTTGCCTCGTGGCGCATGTTCAACCAGCAGGGTGGTGGAGGCGCCGACCTCGCCGCCCGCGGCGAAGCCCTGGATCAGTCGGGCCAGCACCATCATGACCGGGCCGACCATGCCCATTTGCGCATACGTGGGGGCCACGGCGATCAAGGCACAGCCCAGGCCCATCATCCACAGCGTCAGCGTCATGGCCGCACGGCGGCCGTGGCGGTCGGCATAGGAGCCGATGAGCATGCCGCCCACGGGGCGCATCAGGAATCCGACGCCGAAGGTGGCGGTGGTCAAGAGCAATTGGCCGTAGCCCGAGGCGGCCGGGAAGAACAGCGGGCCGAGCACCAGCATCAGAAAGGTGAAAACGGTGAAATCGAAGAATTCAAGTGCGTTGCCGATGGTGGTGCCAGCGATGACGCGCCGGCGCATGGACGGCGTGTGGAGCGCGTTGGACGCGGTCGCTGCGATTGCGATAGACATGGTTTCCCCTGGTGTCTGGTGAGAGGTGCGCCGATCCGTGGTCCCGGGCCTTGGGCTCGCCTCTCGAAGGGCACTATACGGATGCCCTTGGATAAGAAAAAGAAAGAAAATTCGATTTGGTGAACACTTTTTTATATAGAGCAGCCTCCCTTTCCCCCAGTGTTTTGATCTGGTCGCCAACATGGAATGGCGATTCAGATTCGGGGTGTCACGCCACAGGCGCGTCAGTGTCGTCATGGGGCGGCCATGCCGATCGGCAGGCATGGTTTTCCCTGGTGTCTCTCGGGGGGCGCGGTCTGTGCATCCGGGTCTCGGCCCCCCCCTTCTTTGAGAGGCACTATAAGGACGCCTTGAAATAAGAAAAAGACAGGATTTGCGTTCTAATGAATACTTTTCCTTATAGGGCGGGTGACCTGGAAAGTCCTGCGCATATACCCCGGGGGCGAATCGTGCCTTGCATGAATGGTGGCCGCGCCGGTGGCGGCGTTCCTGCCGCAGGCTGCCGGTGAATTCCGCGCGAGCACATCTGTGCGCCGCTGGTATATGGTTGCCATAGAATGAAAAACCGAAGTTGCGCGCAGTGATCTGTCCTTTTGTATTCCGCAAAAGTCCGCCGGAGCCGAACGCATGAACCTACGCCAATTGCGCGCCTTCGCGTTGATCGCCGAGCATGGCAGCATCCGCGCCGCGGCGCGAGCGCTCTCCGTGACGCAGCCCGCCGCGACCCGCAGCTTGCGCGAACTCGAACAGACCGTGGGGGTCGATCTCGTGCGCCGCAGCGTCAAGGGTGTGGAGCTGACTACCTACGGCGAGGCGCTGTACAAACGGGCCATCGTCATCCTGCAGGAGACCCGCCGCGCGCGTGAGGAAATCGGTCAGATGCGCGATGGTGAAGGCGGTACGTTGAACCTGGCCGTGAGTTCGGCGGCGCTGGTCGTCGTGCCGGACGCACTGGTTGCATTCCGCGCGCGCATGCCGCGCGTGGCGGTTTCGTTCAATGAAGTGGCGCCGCCTTACAGCCATGAGCAGCTGGAGTCCGGACGCTACGATTTTCTGGTGCAAACCGAGTACGACGGCGAGATCATCGACGGTTTCGCGCATCGTCCGCTGTTCACGCTGCCGCTCGCGGTCGGCGCGCGTCTGGGGCATCCGCTGCGCAAGGCGCGCAGCCTGGCTGAGTTGCATGACGCGCCCTGGCTCGTGCCGGGCAACCCGGAAGCCCCCACAAACCTGCTGAGGCTGGCTTTCGCCGCGCACGGCCTGTCTTTGCCGCGCGACACCATTTCCTGCCATTCGGTGGCAGTGGCGTTGGCCATCATGGCAAAAAGCGATGCGCTGGGCATTTTCGTACGCCCTTTGTTCGAGCATGACCTCCTGCCGGCGAACATGCGCATGATGCCGTTGGCGCATGAGTTGCCTTCTGCCCGCATTTCGATCCTGGCAAAAAAGGAGTCGCCGCCCACGCCGGCCGCCGAGTGCTTCATCGATTGCCTGATCGCCACACGGGACTCCATGTTCGCTGCCTCCAAGGAAGGGCGGTCCAGCGCGCAAAAATCCGGTCTCATGGACTCCGCGGGACTGGCCCTGCCGTGATGCCGGCTGTCGCCCGGAATTTGGGTCAGCGCGCCGGCCTGCCGCGCTTGGGAAGGCTCGCGCCCAGCAGCGCCATGAGCTCCCGATGGTTGCGCACGCCCAGATGCTGGAAGGCCCGGTAGCGATAGGTCAGGGCAGTGGTCTCGGACACGCCCATTTCCAGGGCTGCTTCCTTGGTGGTCAGTCCGTCGAGCACATGTGTGATCAGTTGCCGTTCGCGGCCCGATAGCTTGGTCAAGAGTTGTACCTGCAGCGGCTGGTCCGCGGGCGCGCGCCGGGTCACCTGGACATGGCGCATGACTGCCGCCGCGATCAGCGACGCGTGTTGCGACATGCGCTCGAAGTCCTTGGGACCGTAGTCCGGATACGAAAAGTTCCGGTGCAGACTGACCGCCACCCGGTAGCCGTCAGGGAACACGGCCAGCAGCGACATGCGTTCGCGTATGCCGGGCTCGTCATAGCAGACGCGGCGGTAGTGGGCATCGGCGACCTCTTCGGCGAATTGATGCCCGATCCAGAGTTGGCGCGCTTTGGCGGGTTTGCGCCGGGACAGCCAGATCATGTTGGAGTCCTGCTTGTCGAAGCCCAGGCGCATGTATTCGATGGCGGTCAGCGTTGCGACTTCACCGATGGCGCTGGCGCTCGAAACGGCTTCCACACGCCCGCTGCTGCGCAGCGCAAACACCGTGCAATGACTGGCGGGCAAGGTGGTGCCCAGCGCGTCCAGCACCCCGGCGGCGAAGTTTTCGGCGCCGATTGCATTCATCAGTGCAATGCTCAGCGCCTGGCCGGGAGGAAGGGGCCGCGGCGGCAGCGGCAGCAATTTCATAGCGGGTTAGTCTGTCCTGATTAATTAGGACATATTAACCAGTCCGGCCCCGCAGAATATGACGCAAGCCAATACGGCCTTTTTTTGATGACACGTTCAGGACTTGCGCATGCCCTTGGAAAGAATCGGACCCTTCGAGTACCGGCGCTACCCGCCGTCGCTGCCCCGGCTCAACGCGGAAGGCGGTGAGGCCCGGCATCATCGCGTGCTGATTGCGGGCGGCGGTCCGGTGGGGCTGGCGGCCGCGCTGGGTCTGGCCCGACTGGGCCTGGACAGCGTGGTGATCGAGGCCGACGACTCGGTCTGCGAGGGCAGCCGCGCGGCCTGTATTTCGCGGCGCAGCCTGGAAATCCTGGACCGCCTGGGCGTGGCGCCGGCCTTCATGGAAAAAGGCCTGGCCTGGACTCGGGGCCGCAGCTTTTACGGCACCGAGGAGGTGCTGGTGTTCGACATGCCGTCGACGCCGGGCGACAAGTACCCGCCGATGATCAATCTGCAGCAGTACTACATCGAACAGTTCCTGCTGGACGCCATCGACGACATCAATGGCCGCTTCCCGGGGCGGGTGGATATTCGCTGGGCCAGCAAGGTGGTCGAATGCCGTCCCGACGCCGGGGGCGTGAGCGTGCGGGTCGAAAATCCGCTTGGCAGCTACGAGACGCGCGCCGACTGGCTGCTGGCCTGCGATGGTGGCCAGAGCTTCATACGCTCCAGCCTGGGTCTGGAACTGAAGGGTACGGGCTATCAAGGCCGCTACGCGATCGTCGATATCGAGCTCGCCAGCGACCATCCTGCGGAGCGCCGCGCCTGGTTCGACCCGCCCTGGGCGCGCGGGACCACCATCCTGATGCATCGCCAGCCGGACAACATCTGGCGGGTGGACTATCAACTGGCGGCCGGCGCGGATGCCGCGCAAGCCTTGCAGCCGGATCAGGTGCAGGCATTCGTGCAGACGCATCTGGACGCCATCGGCGAAGGACATCTGCCCTGGACGCCGGTGTGGACTTCGGTGTACCGCGCGGGCGCGATGACGCTGGATGCCTATCGGCATGGCCGCATCCTGTTCGCTGGCAACGCCGCGCATGCCATGCCGATTTTCGGCGTGCGCGGCTTGAATTCAGGTTTCGACGATGCCGACAACCTGGTCTGGAAGCTGGCGGCCGTGCTGCAAGGCAAGGGCGCGGATGCTCTGCTGGACAGCTATTGCGGCGAACGGCGGCAGGCGTTCCACATCAATGCCGAGAACGCCATGCGCAGTACCGAGTTCATGTCGCCGCCGCATCGCGGCTTCGATCTGATGCGCGAGGCCTGCCTGTCGCTGGCGGGCCGGCATCCGGGCATCGCGCGCTTGGTCAATCCGCGGCAGACGCGAGCCATCGCCTATGCGGGATCGCCCTTGTCGACGGATGACGAGGGCGGGGGCGATTGGGCGCCAGGCGCGCCGCTGGCGGATGGCGGGACGGCGGGCGGCGGGCACCTGACCGATCTGCTGACGCCTGGCAGTTTCACTTTGTTGGCGTTCGGCGGCTGGCCGGAACAGGAGGCGCTGGAAGCGCTGACGGCTTCGCCTGCGTGGCGGTTTCTGCCTTGCCGTTGTGCCGCGCCTGCGGCGCACGCGGAGTCGCCGCAGGCCGGCATGGCCTATCTGTTGCGGCCCGACGGCCATGTCTGCGGCCGGTGGCGTTCGCCATCGCTGGATACCGTGCTGTCCGCCATCGAACGCGCCTGCGGGGCGCAAGGAGCCATTCAATGATTGTCGACGCCGCGGTCCAGGACCGTATCTATGCCCGCTGCAGCAACGCCATCGCGACCGCTGGGCGCGGGCGTGAGTCCTTGTTTCTGGCGCGCCTGGCCCTGCTGTTGTTCGAGCAGGTCCAGGACGAGCAGCGTTGCCTGGACGCCATCGAGCACGCCTTGCTTGACCTGCCCAATCCCTCGCTTTCAGCCGACTGACCGGCGACGACCATTCCAAAGGAGATAGACTTGAACCGACGCCATTTCCTCGCGGCGCTGGGGGCCTCGGCCCTGGCCGCCGCCACGCCGCTGGCCCGCGCCCAGGGCAAGTATCCCGACCAACTGATCAAGTGGGTGGTGCCGTATCCCGCGGGCGGAGGCACCGACAACCTCGCGCGCACGCTGGCCGAGTCCATGCGCGCCGCGCTGGGCCAGCAGATCATCATCGACAACCGGCCGGGGGCCGCGACCAATATCGGCGCGGAGCAGGTCGCCAACGCCAAGCCCGACGGCTACACCGTCATGTCGGCGGACAACGGCGTGCTGGCCTTTAACGAGCACCTCTTCCGCAAGCTGGCCTTCAGTCCGGAAAAGGACTTCACCTATATCGGGGCCATCGGCAAGTTTCCGCTGGTGCTGGTGGTGAATCCGGCGTTTCCGGCTGCGGACTTCAAGACGTTCATGGCGCGCGTGCAGGCCGAGCCGGGCAAGGTGGACTACGCCTCGGTCGGCAACGGCTCGCCGCATCATCTGGCCATGGAGCTGTTCCAGAGCCGGACCGGCGCCCGTCTAACCCACGTGCCTTACCGCGGCGCTGCGCCCGCCATGCAGGACGTGATGGGCGGGCAGGTGCCGGTAATGTTCCTGGACCTGGCTTCGGGCGCGTCCATCATCAAGGCCGGCAAGGTGCGGCCGCTGGCCATTGGCTCGCAGGCCCGTTCGCCGCTGCTGCCCGATGTGCCGACGCTGGCCGAACTGGGCGTGCCGGACGCCGAGGTGTTCGCGTTCCAGGGCATGCTCGGCCCCAAGGGCATGCCGGCGCCAGCGGTCGCGCGCCTGAACCAGGAGCTGAATGCGGCGCTGGCCAATCCCGCCGTGGTGAAACGCTTTGCCGAGTTCGGCTTCGAGCCGCTGCCCGGAACGCCTGATGAATTCAGGACTCTGGCGCGCGCCGAATCGGCGCGCTGGGGCGAAGTCATCCGCGCCAACAAGATCTCGCTCGATTGAGGAATCGCATGGACCATACCGCCGCTCGTCCCGTGCAGGGACTGCATCACTTCGCCTGGCGCTGCCGGGATGCCGAGGAGACCCGACGCTTCTACGAAGACCTGTTGGGCTTGCCGCTGGTGCATGTCATCAAGAAGGACTCCGTGCCCAGCACCGGTGAATTCTGCCCCTATGTGCATATTTTTTTCCGCATGCGGGACGGCTCCTGCATCGCGTTTTTCGACCTGGGCGACCAGACCGCGGCGCTGCCATCGCCGAACACGCCCGGGTGGGTCAATCACATAGCCCTGCGGGTGCCGCAGCGCGACGATCTGCTTGCCATGAAGGCGCGGCTGGAGGCCCATGGCGTGGAAGTGGTCGGCGTTACGGACCACGACAGCTACATCGAATCGATCTATTTCTTCGATCCCAACGGCCTGCGGCTGGAGCTGACGGTCGAAGTGGCCGCGCCCGAAGTCGTCGAGGGCTATGTGCGGGAGGCCCGCGCGGCGCTGGACCGCTGGACCGAGGACAAGCGGGGCGCCGCGGCGGCGCCGGGGAGACTGGCATGACCAAGCCTGCCTTGCCATTGCGCGTGGCGACGCGCAGGAACGGCACGCGTGACGGCGAGCTGATGCTGGTGAGCCCGTCGGGCCTGCGATGGATATCCGCGGGGAGCTGCGCCGCTACGCTGCAAACCCTGCTGGATGATTGGGATGCGCTGGCGCCGCAGCTCGCCCGCCACGCGCAGGAGCTCGACGCCGCCGAGTGGGCGGGAGCGGGCGCGTTCGACGCCAGCCAGTGCATGGCCCCGTTGCCACGGGCCTATCAGTGGGCGGATGCCTCCGTCTACCGCAATCATGCGCGCTTGATCTACCAGTGGCGCCGGGAGCCCATCCCGCCGCGCTACGAAGAGGAGCCGCTGGTGTACCAGGGCGGGTCGGACGTGATGATCGGGCCGCAGGACGCCATCGTGGCGATCGACGAGGCCCATCAGGTCGACCTGGAAGCCGAGGTCGCCGTGATCACCAAGGATGTGCCCATGGGCACCGATGCCGCCCGGGCCGCCGATTTGATCGCGCTGGTGGTCCTGCTCAACGACGTGTCACTGCGCGGGCTGATTCCGGGTGAGCTCTCCAAGGGCTTTGGGTTCTACCAGAGCAAGCCGGCGACCAGCTTTGCGCCCATCGCGGTGACGCCGGACGCGCTGGGCGCCGCCTGGAAGGATTGCATGCTGGACCTGCCCGTGCGCATCGAGATCAACGGCGAGCGCTTCGGCGAGCCTCACGCCAATAGCGAGATCGTCTTCAACTTCGCACAGATCATCGCGCACCTTGCCAGGACGCGCAGCCTGGCGGCAGGCAGCATCATCGGCGCGGGGACCATCAGCAATGCGGATCCGGGCGCGGGCAGCGCCTGCATTACCGAAGCGCGGGTTCGCGCGCAGCTCGACGGAGTGCCGGAAGCGCGGCTGCCGCCCTACCTGCGGCATGGCGATCGCGTGCGCATCCTGGCGCGCGGACCGGATGGCGATGCGCCGTTCGGCGCCATCGACCAACGTGTGCAAATCGCAGGAGGAGGGCGCTGACGGCGGGGATTTCAGGACAGGGTGCGCGCCGGCATGGCCGACAGATCGTGCAGGTTCAGGCCGCAGCTGCGGGCGCGCTCGGCCATCAATTCGCTATGGGCCAGGGCGCGCCGGCTTTCGTCCAGCAGCACGTCGAGCTGTTCCTGCAGGCTGGCCGCCATGGTCCAGGCGCGTTCGGAGAACCGGGCCGAGAAGCTGTCGGCACAGGTCTTGCAGATGGCTGCACCGTTCTGTTCGAGCAGCGGGGCGCCTTGCGCAAGCGTCGATTGGCAAAAAATGCAGGCGAGTGCGCGATTCATGCTGGGCGGCCGGTCCTGGGGTTGAAGGGGCGCGCAACCCGGCGGGTACCAGCGCCCTGACATCAATGGACAACGGCGCTGGCGGCCAACTCTTAAATCGACGGGCCCTTCTAGTCGACGATAAAGCCCCCCGGACCCGACTGGCCCAGCAGTTCGCGGGCGCATTGCGCCGCCTGGCCGACGGTGGCCACGGCCAGGAATGGCACGCCGAAGGCGCGGGTCATCTTTTCGCCGCGCTTGCGGATCTTGTCCAACGCTTCGGCATTGCCCTCCACGGCGATGAATGCCCGGCAGCGGGCCTTCAGGCGCGGCATGTTGGCGGTCTGCCATTCGATCATGGCCTTGCGGTCGGCCTGGCCGGCTTCCTGCCGCATGTCGGGCACGACCATGACGAAGCTCTGGGGGTTGTTTACCAGCATTTCCATTTCGCGTATCCAGCTGGCGGAATAGCCGTCGGGCGCGCCGCCATGCCTGGACGTGACGATGGGAAACTGGGACAGGTCGTGGAAGAAAAACTGTTCGTGGTTCATTCGAATTCTCCGTGAGGAAGGGCGGCGGCGTTCTTGCCGCAGCCGCAGTGGCCGTAAAGCACCAGGCTGTAGGAGTCCAGCAGGAAGCCGCTGCGCTTGGCGATCTTCCTGACCAGCTGGCCCATGGCCGGGTCGCTGGACTCAAGGATCCGTCCGCAATCGGTGCAGACCAGATGATCGTGGTGTCCTTTGTCGTTGAGCTCGTACACGGTGGTGTGAGCGTCGAGCTGAGTTCGTTTGAGCAGGCCGGCGCCTTCAAGTTGCGTGATGACGCGATAAACGGTGGCCAGTCCGATGTTGCTGCTGTCCGAGAGCAGGTTGCGGTAGATGTCGGCCGGGCTCATGTGCAGGCCGGCGTGCTGATAGAAGAGATCCAGGATCTTCATGCGCGGGAAGGTGGCCTTGATGCCGGCATGGCGCAGTCTTGAGTGGTCCATGGGAGGTTTTCCTTGCGTGGCTGATATCCAGGTGAGAATGATGTACATTTCCAACTGGATCCGCTCACCGGAAACCGTCAACCTGTAGCTCAAACCTGCCAACCATGCTTCACGTGGCCGTTGCGCCTCCCCTGCCGGACGTATTGCTGACGCCGTTCAGCGTCCAGGGACGGCGTGAATCCAAAGGCATTGCCGTACCCTCTCATGTCCATGACGAGGGCATGCTGGTGCTCGTGCACGAGGGGCTGGTACTGGTGCAGGCGGGCGCCCAGGTTTGGACGGTGATGCCGGGCAGTTTGGGCTGGATTCCGCCCGGCGTGCAGCACGGCGCGCGCTGGTTCGGCGAGGCGCGCGGGTCCTTCCTGTACGTGCGCCGCGATGCCTGCGGGCGCCTGCCGGACCGCTGCCGCTCCTGGCCCGCGTCCAGGCTGATCGAAGCCCTGATGGACCGCTTCACGTCGGTCCAGCCGAACACGACCTTGTCTCCCGCCTACCAGGAACAGTTGTTCGACGTGCTGCTGGAAGAGCTCAAGCAGCGCGAGCATGAACCCGTGCTGTTGCCCATGCCTGTCGATCCGCGTTTGCAGGATCTGGCCAATACGCTGCTGGACCGGCCAGACGACACCGCCGGCATCGATGAGTGGGCGCAGCGCCTGAGCATGTCCTCGCGCACGCTGATGCGCCGCTTCCGCCAGGAAACGGGCGTCACGCTGGGGCAATGGCGCCAGCAGGCGCGCCTGTTGCGCGCCCTGGAGCTGCTTTGCCGCGGCGGCTCGGTCACCGAGGCCGGCCTCTCGGTGGGTTACGAGAGCACCAGCGCCTTCATCGGCAGCTTCCGCGCCGCTTTCGGCGTGACGCCTACGCGCTACCTGGCCGAACGCGAGTAGTTCAGCCCCCCGGCCGTGGGCTTTACGGATTTTCACGGTTCTCCGACAGTTTTGCCGATCTTCCCGGACACCCCCTGCCTAGTATGACGCCAGGGTCGGACAGGCCTTTTCGTCCTGCCCGCCATGCTTCAGGGGTGTTTCATGAATGACTTGTTTTTATTGGCGTTGCCGCCGGCCGGGAGTGCGCCGTGAGCCAGCAACGCGTCGGCGCGCTGCTTATCCACGGCTTGGGCGGCACCGAATTCGACATGGGCGCCATGCACAAGGTGCTGGCGCGCGCCGGGGTCGAACCCCACGGCGTGACCTTGCCCGGCCATGCCGGTTGTCCGGAAGACCTGCTTGATGTGACGGTCGAGGACTGGATGGCGGTGGTCACGCAGCGCTATCGCGAACTTTGTGCGCAATACGAGGTACTGCATGTCATCGGCATGTGCCTGGGGGCGCTGCTGGCGGTGGAGCTATGCAAGCGCGAATCGCACACGCGCGGCGCGTTGGTGTCGCTGTCCGCGCCGGTGTTCCTGGATGGATGGAGCACGCCCTGGTACCGGGCCGTGCGCTATCTGGTGTATCGCCTGCCGGGCCTGCGGCGGCGGATTCGCGTGCGCGAGGAAGATCCATATGGAGTCAAGAGCGAACTGGTGCGCGCCTTCATCAAGGCGGGGTTCGCGCGCGGCGACGGTTTCCATTACCAGTGGGTGCCGCTGGCTTGCGTGCGCCAGGTGGACCGGTTGCGCGGCATGGTGCGGCGCGGGCTGGAGCGCATGCGCTGCCCGACTTTGATCATGCATGCGGAAGAGGACGAGCTGACCAGTCCGCGCTCAGCCCGCTTCCTGGAGCGGCGCATATCCCAGTCGACGGTGGTGATGCTGGAGGACAGCTATCACATGATCTGCGTGGACCAGGAGCGCGAACGCGTGATGCGCAATGTGCTGGGCTTCCTGGGCAAGGACCCCGACATCGTCCGAATGCGCAAGCGGGTTCGGGCCCCCGCGGCCGATGTCTGCTCGAGGCAGGCGATGCTGGCGCAGGCCGGCCATTCCTGCGCCGGCTGAAACCCGACTCAGGCCGCGGCGGGCTGGTTGGGGTGCAGCGGGCCTTGCGGGTCGTTCTCGGCGTCCGGCCGGGGCGGCACCGGGGCCAATCCCAGCGCCAGGCGTAGGCGCTGGCAATCCGGATTGGGCGAGCCGTCCGGCATCCAGATGTCGAATTCCCGGCACGGCGTGGGGCGGTTTTCGTAGATGGCGCAATGGATGCCGGGCTGGCCGAGTTCGCCGCGCAGCGAGATGCAGCGGCCGCCGCCGGTTTCCGTGCCCTTCATGCACGCGCGCAGCGGGCTCATCTGGGTGACCAGTTCCACCGGCACATGGCCGCCGTTCTCGCCTGCCAGTTCGCCGCAATAGAACGACACCCTGAAATGCGCACAGCACGCCCCGCAGTCCAGACAGGGGTTGGCGGCCGGGTCGTCGCCTGCCAGGACGGCGGGAGAGACGAAGGAAATGAGAGAGGACTCTAGCAGGGACATGGCGCGCGGAAGGCTGAAAACCTGTCCAGGCCCCGGCTGGCTCGCAAAACGGGCTGCATGATGCAGACCCCCCGTGCAGCGCCGGGATGCGCGCGGACAGGGCCGGCGCGGGATCAGGGCTGCAAATAGTAGCGGGATATGATCGGCGGCCGCCATGCTTTTTTTGCGCATGGGCGGACTTTTATCGGGGACGTTGCTGCGGTAGCATCGGTAGCCCCGATAGCGCCCAGGAGCCTGCCTTGAACGCCAACATCGAATCCCCCGACGGTCTGATCCGTTGCGGCTGGGTGGACACGTCCGCCGAGTACATGGCCTACCACGACACTGAATGGGGCTACCCCGAGGGCGACGACCGGGCGCTGTTCGAGCAGCTTTGCCTGGAAGGATTCCAGTCGGGGTTGAGCTGGCGCACCATCCTGTCCAAGCGCGACGCCTTCCGCCGCGGCTTCGCCAACTTCGAGCCCGCCAAGGTGGCGCGCTTCGGCGAAAAAGAGGTGTTGAGGCTGCTGGACGACGCCGGCATCGTGCGCCATCGCGGCAAGATCGAAGCCGTCATCAACAATGCCGCCCGTGCGCTGGAAATGATCGAGCGCGAAGGCTCGCTGGGCGCCTACCTGTGGCGTTTCGAAGCCCCGAAGGGGGCGCCGTCGACCCGCGGCGCTTCGACCTCGGCGCAATCCGAGGCCTTGTCCAAGGCGCTGAAGAAACTGGGCTGGAAATTTGTCGGGCCCACCACCGTCTACGCTTTCATGCAGTCGGTGGGCATGGTGAATGACCACAGCCCTGATTGCCATTGCCACGCCGCCAGCGAGAAAGCCCGCAAAGCGTTCAAGCGGCCGGCGTAGCGGCCGCGGGGCAGGGAACTCACAGGGCCGGCTTGTCGCCGGAGGCGGAGGATGCGCCAGCCTGTTCCGGCAGGCTGTAGCGGCCTTCGCGATAGGCCCAGCTGGGCCACAGCGCATGCGCCAGCGCCTCGGCCGCCAACTCGGGATCCAGCGGCACGGGTGCGTATTCCTCGGGCGCCGTGTAGCGATATTGCAGCGGCGTCTTGTTGGGCGCCATCACCAGCAGATCGTCTTCCTTCAGATAGCCGTAGGTGTTGTCGTACTGCATGATCGCCCGGCCTGGCGTGCTGCGGGTAAGGTCGTGGCCGATCATCGGGTGCTCGGTGTCCACGCCTATCAGCGACAGCAGGGTCGGCGCCAGGTCGATCTGGCTGATCAGGCGGTCGTCGCGGCGCGGCTCGATGCCGGCGCCCAGGATCACGGCCGGAATATGGAAGTGGCGCACGGGCACCAGGCTGGCGCCGAAGACGCGGGAATCGTGGTCCGCCGCTATCAGGAACACGGTGTTTTCCCAGTACGGCGAGGCTTTGGCGCGTTCAAAGAAGCGGCCCAGCGCCCAGTCGGCGTAGCGCACGGTGTTTTCCACGGTGGCCGGGTTGCCGTCGGTCTGGATGCGGCCTGCCGGGTACTCCCAGGGCGAATGGTTGGACACGCTGAAGGCCAGCGTGAAGGTGGGCTGGTCGCCGTCTTCGCGCAGCAGCCGGTCCAGCTGTTTGAACATGTCTTCGTCCGACGCGCCCCAGGTGCCGACGAAGGCCGGGTCCACGAAATCGGGCCGGTCCACGATCTGCTTGAAACCGTTGCCCAGGAAGAAGCCCTTCATGTTGTCGAAGTGCGATTCGCCGCCGTAGATGAAGCGCGAATGGTAGCCATGGCGTCCGAGCAGGTCGGCCAGCGAGAAGAAGCCGCGCTGCGAGCGCGGCAGCTTCAGCACCGCCTGCGCCGGAGTGGGCAGAAAGCCCGTGACCACCGCTTCCAGCCCGCGCACCGAGCGGGTGCCGGTGGCATAGGCGCGGGTGAAGGTCCAGGCTTCGCGCGCCAGGGCGTCCAGTTCCGGCGTCAGGTCGGCTCCGCCCAGGCCGGCGCAATACTGCGCGCCCAGGCTTTCTTCCAGGATGATCACGAGGTTCAGCGGCCGCGCCGTTTTGCGGGTGGCCACCTGGCGGTGCAGGCTGGGGTAGTCGGGGTTGGCGGGCGGGTTGGGCAGGCCGGCCTGGGCCAGCACCCTCGCGTGCATCTTGTCGTCGTCCATGCCGCCGTACACGGCGGAGGCGGACTTTTCGTTCTTCATGCTGTAGACGGCATAGAACACGTTATAGAGCGAGTTCAACGCCAGCGTGTTGAGCATGCCGTCCGAGCTATAGGCGACCGAGGACGGGTTGATCGGGCGGTGGCCCAGCGTGCCGCGGATGGCCAGGATGACGATGGCCAGGATCGCCAGACTGGCTAGCGGCATCTGCCACCAGCTCAGTTGCGCATCGGGCAGGGCGTGGCCGAACAGGCCGTAGGCGCCCCACCCAATGAGGGCCACGACGGCCAGACCGCCCACCAGTGCGCCCTTGTAGCCGCGCCAGAGCATGCCGGAGACTTCGCGCGGATGCTTCAGGTATTCGACGAACAGGCGGTTGGGGCGGGAGTCGTATTCCAGGATGAAGGGCGGGGTGGCAACTTCCAGGAAGGCCAGCAGGATGAAGGCGACCAAATACCAGTAGCCGGCCAGCGTGGCGGCCAGCGGGATGTGTCCGAACAAGGGCGACAGCACGGCCGGCAGCGCCGCCAGCACGGCGATCTGGTGCGCGTCGATGCGCAGCCCGCCGAGCAGCAGGGGGAGGAGCCCCCCGGCATCGCGCACGCGCTTGGACTGCCAGGCGGCCAGCGCCAGGCGGCTGAGCGTCAGCAGCGCAAATGCCGCTACCACGAAAATCAAGGTCGAATGCCGCATCGGGCCTCCAGGTTGTTCTGCTGCCCGGTCAGAGGGGCCGGGGTCTGTCGTTCAGGCATTTGAGCGTGACCGGCGTCGAAAATTCGGTAGGCGCCGACGTCTGGGTCACATTTCGCCGTAGGAAGCCATTTCGGTTTGTAACCGACCGTCCCAGGGCTGGGCACGCGCCATGCTGCGCAAACCCCGGCTGGCACGCGCCGGGCGCCACCGCCTGGAGAGCCGGGCGAGGAAAAATCCGCACACATTATGGGGCCGGAAAGCCTGGCTGGCCCTGCGGGCCGCGATACCCTTAAAGGTAACGAGGGCCGGTAGCGGTGCGCCGGCCGCAATGCCAAGGATAATAACCATGACGCGCTCAGGAAAAATAGCGATCGGGATTGTAGGGGGAGCGGCGCTCCTCGTGGCGATTTTGGTGGCGGTGATCGCCACCTTCGACTGGAACCGCGCCAAGCCCTTCATCAACGAACGGGCCAGCGCCGCGATCGGACGCCCCTTTGCCATCAACGGCGATCTCAGCGTCAAATGGACTCGCGAGCCCGATGAAGGCAGCTGGCGGGCCTGGGTGCCATGGCCGCATGTGATTGCCAACGATATCTCGGTGGCCAATGTGCCCTGGGCCAAGGCCCCCCAGTTCGCAACCCTCAAGCGCGGCGAGTTCAGCCTGGCGCTCCTGCCGCTGTTGCGCCAGCGCGTGGTCATCCGCCGCATCCAGCTGACCGAACCCGCCGCCGATTTGCAGCGCCTGGCTGACGGCCGCGCCAACTGGGAATTTGCGTTGCCAGAAACCGGCGAGCCTTCGCCCTGGGTGCTGGACATCAACGAGATCGGCTTTGACAAGGGCCGCGCGGCGCTGGTGGACGAAGTCCTCAAGGCGGACCTGACCGTGATGGTGGATCCGCTGGGCAAGCCAGTGCCGTTCGCGGACGTAGCCGGGGCGGCCTTCGCGGCACCGGAGGGTGGCGCCGCGACGTCGCCGCGCGACTACGTATTCGGCTGGAAGCTGGACGGCAAGTTCAAGGGCCTGGCCACCAAGGGCGAAGGCAAGGTTGGCGGCATGCTTGCCCTGCAGGACGCCAGCCAGCCTTTTCCTGTGCAGGCGGACGTGACCATCGGCGGTACCCGGGCGTCAGTCGCGGGGACCTTGACCGATCCGGTCAATCTTGGCTCGCTGGATCTGCGTTTGAAGCTGTCGGGCGCGTCCATGGCGCAGCTGTATCCGCTGACGGGTGTCACCCTGCCGGACACGCCGCCGTATTCCACTGACGGCCATCTGGTGGCCAAGCTGCGCAATCCCGGCGGGGCGGTGTTCGACTACAAGGATTTCAACGGCAAGGTAGGCAACAGCGATCTGCATGGCGACATCAGCTTCGCACTGGGTATGCCCCGGCCCAAGCTGACCGGCAAGCTTTCCTCCAAACAATTGCGCATGGAGGACCTGGGGCCGCTGATCGGCGTGCCGTCGGGCAAGGTGGCGGGCGCCGCAACGGACAAGGCCAAGGACGCGCCGGCCAAGCCCAAGGGCGGCAAGGTGCTGCCCACGCAGGCATTCCGCACCGACCGCTGGCGTGACATGGATGCGGACGTTGCGCTGGACGCCGGCCGCATCGTGCACGACAGCAAGCTGCCGCTGTCGGACCTGTCCGTGCACCTGGTGCTGCAGGACGGCAAGCTGACGCTCGACCCCCTGCGCTTCGGCATGGCCGGCGGCAACATCAATTCCACCATACGGCTGGACGGCTCCGGCTCGACCCTGACCGGGCGCGTGGACATCAGCGCGCGCCGCCTGCGGCTCAAGCAGCTGTTTCCCGCCACAGCCGCCATGCAGAAAACGCTGGGCGAGCTGAATGGCGACATGGCGGTGAGCGGCGCGGGGAATTCGGTGGCCGCCTTGCTGGGCACGGCGACGGGCGATGTGAAAATGCTGGTCAACGATGGCGTCATCAGCCGCAGCCTGATGGAGATCGCGGGGCTCAACGTGGGCAACTACGTCGTCTCCAAGCTGTTCGGCGACGACGAGGTGAAGATCAATTGCGGCGCGGCCGATCTGGAAATGAAGAACGGCGTCATGACGCCGCGCGTGTTCGTGTTCGACACCGAGAACGCGCTGATCAGCATTACCGGCACGGCTGACTTCAAGAACGAGAAGATGGACCTGGACATCACCCCGGACAGCAAGGGCTTCCGCATCTTCTCGCTGCGCTCTCCCTTGTATGTGCGGGGTACGTTCGGATCGCCGGACGTAGGCGTGCATGTGTTGCCGCTGGCGGCGCGTGGCGCGGGCATGGTGGCCCTGGGCGTACTGCTGACGCCGGCCGCCGGGCTGTTGGCGCTGGTTGCGCCCAGCACCACCGACGACAATGCCTGCGGTCCCTTGCTGAAGGAGATGCGCGTGCCGCCCAAGGCCCCGCCGCCCGCTCAGCCCAAAGGCAAATAGGACTCAGGCCGGGGAGGCCCGGCGCGCTCCGGCCTGGGCATCGTCGTCCGCGACGCAGACGGCGTTGCGGCCATGGTTCTTGGCGTAGTAGAGCGCCTGGTCGGCGCGCTGTAGTACGGCGTCGAGCGTCGCGCCATGTGCGGGGTAGGCCGCCACGCCTGCCGAAATGGTGAGGGGCGTGGCGACGGCGCCCGGCTCCGTGGCAATGCGCTGGCGCAGCCGCTCGACCAGCGCGATGGCGGCTTCCAGGGGTGCGCCGGGCAGCAGCATGACGAATTCTTCGCCGCCGGCGCGCGCCACGGTGTCGCCGCTGCGCGAACCTTCGCCCATCAGCTTGGCCAGGGACTGCAGTGCGCGGTCTCCCACCGCGTGGCCGTAGTGGTCATTGATGTGCTTGAAGTGGTCAATGTCGATGACCACGGCGGCCACCGGTTGCTTCTCGGCTTGCAGCAGCGCCAGCGCCTCGTCCATTCCTCGCCGGTTCAAGAGGCCCGTCAAGGTATCCGTGGTGGTTTCACGGCGCAGGTCGCGGATCTTGTGATGGATCGAGGACAGGCCCGCCAGCAGCGCGCGCTTGAGTTGCGCGGCTTCAAAGTACCAGGAGCGCACGTCGCGGATGCGATCCGCCGAATCCGCGTTCTGCATGTGCTTGGCGATGCCGGCCAGTTCGCCTAGCGGCCGGGCGATCCAGCGCGACAGCAGCCAGATGGAGGCCACGGAAAGCAGCAGCAGGGGCAAGGTATGGAGAGCCGTGGTCAGAAGCAGATCGCCCAGGGGCTGCAACGTGGCGTCGACGTGGCGTTGCGCGATGATGCTCCAGCCCATGCCGGGCACTGGCGCATAGCCCGTCAGCAAGGCGTGGCCGTCGTCGTCGGTGAAGCGCATTTCACCGGTTTCGCCCCGCAAGGCGGGGGCGAACGCGTCGGATTTGGAGACGCTTTGTCCCAACCGGCCGCGGTCGGGGTGATAGATCAGGGTGCCGTTGCGATCGATGACGTAAAGAGAGGAGTCGCCGCGGTAGAAGTGCTGGCTCAGCAGGTGATCCAGCATGTTGTGCTCATGCAGGTAGAGAGTGCCGCCGAGAAACCCCAGATAGCGGTGGTCGGCCGAGAAAATAGGGTGGGTGTACAGGATCAGCCAGCGGTTCTTGAGGTCCAGGAACGGAGGGCTGACCGTGGGGAGCAAGGTTGCCTGCGCGCGCCTGACGGCCTCGCTGTTCAGCTGCTGGCCCAGTAACGCGCGGTCTGATGTCGATGCCGCCAGTACCTTGCCTTGCGGCGACACGACAAACGTGGAGTTGAATTGGCCGAGTTGCCGTTCCTGCCGCTGCGTCTCGGCCACCATGTGTTCGGGGTGCACTTCCATGTCGGCCAGCATTTCCGCGCTATACGACAGATAGTTTCTGAGGTCGGTCAGGAACACGTCGGTCACGGAAGCCAGCTTGGACGCGTAGGCCTGATTGAGTTCCAGCGCGGTGCGCAGCAGAAGGTCGCGCTGCACCAGGTAGCTGGCATGCAGGCTGCCCATCAGCGCGAGCACAACCGACAGCAAGCTGATCCACAGGATGAGATGCCGCAGATTGATCCGGAACATGACGTTATCCGTTGGGTATGCTTTCGGTCAGCGCGTCCCAGGCTCTCATTGCCTGTCTGGCCACGGCTTGCAAGGTCTTGCGGCTGGCGCCGTCGCGCGCCTGGATCGACATGCCGTGCAGCACGGTGGTGTAGAAGGCGGCCAGGCTCTTGAGGTCGGCGCCGGCCGGCAGTTCGCCATGCGAGGCGCCGGCATTGAGGCGGGCCAGGATGCGGCTTTGCATGTCGCGGCGGTTGTCGCCCAGGAAGTCGCCCACGCCGGCCGGATTTACGCAGCCTGCCGGCGCGCTCAGCACGATCATGCAGCCCGAGGGCGTGCCGGGAGCGGTGAAGCGTTCGGCGGACGCCAGCAGCATGGACTGGATGGCTTCGCGCGCCGTGGGCGCTTCTTGCAGCGCACGCCGGGCCGAGCCACCCTCGGTCTCGCGGTAGAGCTCCACCGCTTCGCGGAATAGTCCTTCCTTTGAGCCGAATGCGCCATAGAGGCTGGGCGAGTTGATGCCCATCGCCGCCGTGAGGTCGGTCAGCGATGCTCCGTCATATCCCTTCGACCAGAAGACGTCCATGGCCTTGCGCAAGGCCTGGGCACGGTCGAAGTTCCTGGGGCGCCCACGTTCTGCCATAGGCGTGATTTTACCCGGCAGGGATTTTTGTGGTGATTGATAAAAAAATAGTTGACGGGCGATGGAGGGCTCGGCGAATATATTTGTACTGATCACTACAAATATGGGTATCGCAATGCCGAATCTGACTGGAAAAATTGCCTTCGTCACCGGCGGCAGCCGGGGTATCGGGGCCGCCATCGTGCGCCGCCTTGCAGCCGATGGCGCCGACGTGGCGTTCACTTACGTGAGCGCCTCCTCGGCCGCCGGTGCGCAGGCGCTGGCGCGTGAACTGTCGGTGGACGGGCGCCGCGCGCTCGCCATCCAGGCAGATGCGGCAGACGCGTCCGCAGTCCGCGGCGCGGTCGACCGGGCCATCGCCGAGCTGGGCCCTATCGACGTGCTGGTCAACAACGCCGGCATCTTCCTGACCGGCGCGATAGGCGAGACCAGCCTCGACGACTACGAACGCACCATGGACATCAACGTGCGCGCGCCCTTCGTCGCCATCCAGGCGGTACAGGCGTCCATGCCGGACGGCGGACGCATCATCAACATCGGCAGCTGCCTGGCAGGCCGCGCGGGCCGCGCCGGTGTCGCGCTGTATGCCGCCAGCAAGTCCGCGCTGGTCGGCCTGACCCAGGGCCTGGCGCGCGACCTGGGCGCACGTGGCATCACCGCCAACGTAGTGCACCCCGGCCCGATCGACACCGACATGAATCCCGCCGACGGCGCGCATGCGGCGGATCTGGTGGCGGTGCTGTCCTTGCCGCACTACGGCGAAGCGCGCGACATCGCCGGCATGGTGGCGTTCCTGGCCGGGCCGGAAGGGCGCTACGTCACGGGTGCGAGCCTGGCGGTGGACGGCGGATTTGCGGCTTGAGGCCGGTCTGGAAAAAGTTTTTTCCACCTGACTTGCACAAACCAAAAAAGCTGCATATAATCTTTCTTCTTCGCACTACACACATAACGAAACGCAGCGGCAGCGGACTAAACAACGCGCAGCAAAGCGGACGAGACTGAGTGAAGTTGCAGGGCTGTTAGCTCAGTTGGTAGAGCAGCGGACTCTTAATCCGTAGGTCGAGTGTTCGAGCCACTCACAGCCCACCAGAATTTCAAAGGCCGTTGACGTCATCGTCAACGGCCTTTTGTTTTTGCCGCGTCAAGCTGATGTCAGGGCAGGCTGCGTGAATCGCCGGGTGTAGGGAAAACGCATCCGCGCAGCGGTGGAAAAAGCGCGATGGCGGGGCATGGACTTTGATATGATTGCTAATCATTCTTATTCCAGTATTTCCTCGCGCGCACCATGTCCGCTCCCGATACCGCCCGCCACGCGGCCTTGTTGACCTGGTACAGCGATCATCATGGCTGGCTGGTCGGGTGGCTGCGCCGCAAGCTGGGCTCGTCCTGCGACGCGGCTGATTTCGCGCAGGACACCTTTGTGCGGTTGATCGGCCGCGACGATCTGGCGGCGATCAGGACGCCGCGCGCCTACCTCACGACGACCGCCACCCGGCTGGTGATCGACGACGCACGGCGGCGCAAGCTTGAGGCGGTTTGCCTGGAAAGCTGGGCCATCCTGCATGGTGGCGAGACCTCGCCCGCTCCCGAACAGTTGCTTGAAACCGTCGAGATCCTGGCGGAACTGGCGCGCATGCTCGATGCCTTGCCCGCCAAGCCGCGCAGCGCCTTTCTGCTGCATCGGCTGGAGGGATGGAACTACGGCGAGATCGCGGTCGAACTGGGCGTCTCTTCCAGCATGGTGAAGCAGTATGTCGCGCGCGCGCTTGCCCATTGCTACTTGGTGATGGAGGCGGCGTGAAGGCAGAGGCTATCCCTTGCGTCGTGGCGGACGCGGCCCAATGGATGGCCACCTTGCGCGATGAGTGCGCGAGCGACGCCGACCGCGAAGCCTGTCTGCGGTGGCGGGCCGCGGATCCCGAGCACGAACGGGTCTATCGCCGGCTTGAGGATCTTTGGGGAAGTTTCGACCGGGCCGCGGCCTTCGATTCGCCTGCGGCAGCCCGCCGCATCCTGGAGCAGGCCGACCGCAAGCCGCGTACCGGCCGCCGCGCACTGGGAGCGGCCGCGCTGGCATTGCTGGTGTGTGGGGCCGGCCTGTGGCGCATGGCGCCGCCGGCCTGGCTGCTGGCCGATCACCGCAGCGGAGTCGGCGAGTGGCGCGTCATCGAACTGGACGACCACAGCCGCATTACCTTGAACAGCGATTCGGCGATCGACGTGCGCTTCGATGCCCGGCAACGGCTGATCACCTTGCGGCAAGGAGAGATCCTCGTCGACGTGGCGCACGAGGACGCGGGACGGCCCTTCGTGGTGCAGACGCCGGACGGCACGGCGCAGGCGCTGGGCACGCGTTATGCGGTGCGGCGCGGCGACGGCCATACGGATGTGGTCGTGCAGGAATCCCGTGTGCGGGCCTGCGCTCAGGCTCCCGCGCCGGTGTGCGCCGATCTGGCGGCGGGGCAGCGCGTGCGCATGGGCGCGGGCCAAGTCGGCGAGGTTGAACCAGTAGACGCAGAACAGGCGCTAGCCTGGACACGGCACAGCCTGGTGGTGGATAACCAGCCACTGGCCGATGTACTGGCGGAGCTGAGCCGCTACCGCAAGGGGCGCCTGCAGTACGACGCGGGTTCTCTGGATGGCCTGCGCGTGTCGGGCGTATTCCCGCTGGAAGCGCCCGATCAGGCCCTGGCATCGCTGGCGGCCAGCCTCCCCATCACGGTCAACCGATACACGTCCTGGCTGGTGCTGGTGCAGCGTCGTTGAAAAAAATCTGCATTCCGCTGTCCCTGTCGCGGTTTGCTTCGTCATGACTCATGAGTAGCCATCAATCTGGAGAGGGTCGTCCGCTCATGAGTCATTCCAAGTTCACAGTGCGTATCTTGCGCGCGCTGTCCGCCGCGGCCGCGCTGGCCGCAGTTCATCCCGTCTGGGGGCAGTCGTCGAATGCGTCCGTTGCGGCAGTTGCCCGCACGGTCAACGTGGCGCCCGGTCCTCTGGCTCCCGCGCTGAATCGCTACGCCGAGCAGGCCGGCCTGATCCTGTCGTTCGATCCGGCGTTGACTGCCGGGCTGCAAAGCCCGGGCCTGTCAGGCACGGTGGCGCCCAGGGAGGCGTTCGCCGGCTTGTTGGCAGGCACCGGGCTGGAGGCGATTGCGCGCGGCGAGGCAGGCTATACGATTCGGCGCGCGTCCGGCGCTGCCGCCAGCACGCTGGAGCCGATCACGGTGCACGGCAGCGGCGAGCAGGCCTGGGGACCGGTCGACGGCTATGTCGCGCGTAACAGCGCGACCGCCACCAAGACCGACACGCCGCTGATCGAGACACCGCAGTCGATCAGCGTCATCACCCAGGCGCAGATGGCGGCGCAGGGCGTCAGCCGCGTGGACGAGGCCTTGCGCTATAGCGCAGGGGTGCGCACCGAACCCATCTACGACACGCGCCGCGGCACCTACTATGTGCGCGGCTTCAACGTCGCTAACAACGGCCAGTATCTGGACGGCCTGAAGCTGGCCTACTCGGGCGGCTACGGCGGCTGGGAGGTCGACCCCTACACGCTGGAACGTCTGGAAGTCCTGCGCGGCCCTTCGTCCGTGCTGTACGGGCAGACCGTGCCAGGCGGGCTGGTCAACCAGGTCAGCAAGCGTCCGCTGGATACGCGCAGCGGCGAACTGGCGGTGCAGTACGGCAGCTTCGACCGCAAGCAGCTCTCCGGCGACTTCACCGGTCCCCTGGACGATGCGGGCCAGTGGCTTTATCGCCTGACGGCGGTGGGGCGCGAGGGCGGCACGCAGACCAATCATGTCGATGACGACCGCGTCCTGCTGGCGCCGTCGCTGACCTGGAAGCCCAGCGCGGCGACCTCGATCACGCTGCTCGCGCAGTACCAGCACGATCGCACGGGCAATACGGCCAACTTCCTGCCCGCTGCGGGCACGCTCTGGCCGGTCGCCAACGGCCATATTCCGGTGGACTTTTTCACGGGTGACCCGACCTTCGACCAGACCGACCGGCGCAAGGCGCAGGTCGGCTACCTGGCCGAGCATCGGGTCAACGACCAGCTGACGCTGCGCCAGAACCTGCGCTATTCCACGCTGGACGTCGATTACCGCAGCCTGGGGGCGAACGGAGGCTGGGTGCAGACGCGTGAACCCTACACCGACCTGCGCCGCATTTCGCTGGTCAGCAAAGAGGGCTTCCACCTGTTCACGCTGGACAACCAGGCGCAGTTCAATCTTGCGCATGGGCCGGTGGCGCACACGCTGTTGCTGGGCGCGGATTATCAGGAATCGCGCTTTGACCGGCTCTACGGCTTGCGCACGGCCGCGGTGGATCCGATCAATGTGTGGGACCCGGTGTATGGGCGGCCGTTCCCCGGCGCGACGCCGCAGGCGTCCAACGATACCAATCAGGCGCGCCGGCAGTTCGGCCTGTATGCGCAGGACCAGATCAAGTTCTACGACAAATGGGTGCTGCAACTGGCCGGCCGCTACGATTGGGCGCGTTCCACCACGGGCGAGACGATCCTGCGCACCGGCGTGGAAACCACGACCCGCAGCAACGACGAACAATTCAGCGGCAAGGTCGGGCTGGTTTACCTGGCCGACAACGGCCTGGCGCCTTACGCGTCGTATACCGAGTCTTTCGAGCCGGTGGCGGGCGCGGGCTACGGCGGCACGCCATTCGAGCCCACGCGCGGCAAGCAGTATGAGATCGGCCTGAAGTATCAGCCGGCGGGCGCCCGCAGCTTCGCGCAGGTCTCGCTCTTCGACCTGCGGCAGACCAATGTGTCGACCGCGGACCTGGCCCATCCCGGCTTCAGCGTGCAGACCGGCGAAATCCGTTCGCGCGGCATCGAGCTGGAAGGCACCTGGGAAGTCACGCCGCAGTTGAACGTGCTGGCGTCCTACACCTACAACGACGTCAAGGTGACCAAGGCGGCGCGGACGGCGGTCAACCTGGGCAAGCGTCCGCCCTACATTCCCGATCACATGGCGTCGCTGTGGGCCGATTACCGCCTGTCGGCGACGGGGCCGCTGGCCGGCCTATGGTTCGGCGCGGGCGTGCGCTACATGGGGTCGACCAATGACATTCCGGACGCGGTGCATGTGCCTGCCTACACGCTGGTGGACGCGGCGCTGCGCTACGACATGGGGAGCTACCAGTTCTCGCTGAACGCCAGCAACCTGTTCGACAAGCGCTATGTGGCGGCGTGCGACAGCGTGACCAACTGCTATTACGGTCTGGAGCGGACCATCATGGCGCGGGTGGCGTATCGCTGGTAGCGCGATTAAGTTCAGGCTTAATTCTGGGTAAACGCAGGTTGAACCACAGCGGCTGCGTTGCTCTTTATAGTGGGTCCGTACCCACCCGAGAGAGCCGCGCATGTCCAGTCCCGCCGCAGTACCCGCCTATCCCCGGGCCGTGTTGTTCGACCTGCTGACGGCCTTGCTCGATTCCTGGACCCTATGGAACCGCGCCGCCGGCTCCGAGGCCGCCGGACGCGCCTGGCGCGCGGAGTACCTGCGCCGCACCTATGGTTGCGGCGCCTATCAACCCTATGAGCGTCTGGTGCAGGAAGCCGCGTCCGCGGTCGGCCTGCCGGCATCCGCACCCGCCGCGTTGGAGGCGGGCTGGGACGAGCTGCCCGCCTGGGATGGCGCCCGTGAATTGCTGCAGGCCTTGCGGCCGCATTGCCGCCTGGCCGTGGTCACCAACTGTTCCGCCCGTCTGGGGCAGCGCGCCGCCGGTTTGCTGGGCGTGGACTGGGACGTGGTGGTGACGTCGGAGGAGGCGGGCTACTACAAGCCCGACCCGCGCCCCTATGAGCTGGCCTTGGCCCGATTGCAGGTGCAGCCGTCCGAGGCCGCGTTCGTCGCGGGCTCCGGCTACGACATGTTCGGCACCAGCAAGGTGGGCCTGCGCACGTATTGGCACAACCGGGTGGGGCTGACGCTGCCTGAAGGCGCGGCGCAGCCGGAGCTGGAGTCCCCCCGGCTGGAAGCGGCGTTGCCGTGGCTTGCGCGGTTCAACGCGGCCTGATGGCTGGCCGCCGTGGATGCCGTGCGTCAGTCCGCCGGCAATGAAATCGCATCCCCCAACCCCTTGACCTCTTTCAGCACGAAGGAGGTGTAGACCTCCTTCACGCCGGGCAGGGCGCCAAGCACATAGCGCGCCAGATCGCCGAACGCGTCGAGGTCGCGGGCGATGACCGTTAGCTGATGGTCGTAGCGGCCCGACACGCAATGGCAGGTCAGCACCTCCGGCACGTCCTTGATGGCGTCCTCGAACGCCTTGACGTGCTCGGCGCCCTTCATGTCCAGCGAAATCCAGACGAACGCGGTTACGCCGAAGCCAAGCTTCTTGACGTCGACCTCGGCCCGGTAGCCGCGGATCACGCCCTCGTCCTCCAGGCGCTTGACGCGTCGCCAGCAGGGGGAGGGGGTGAGCGAAACGCGCTCGGCCAGATCGGCGCTGGAAAGCCGCCCGTCGACCTGCAAGGCGGCCAGGATCTGCAGGTCCGTGGGATCGAAATTCTTGCTTTGCACGATTTTTCCAAGAAATTGAATATTTCGCTAATTTCAATCCAAAATATTACACATTCGCGTCGAAAATTCGGAAATATTCGCGATTCCGCTCCGGTATCTTTGTTCGATTGCTGAAGGGGGCGTCGACGTCATGAATGCTCCCCGTTTGAACACTATGGAGCAGACATGAAAGATCCGAATCCGATACGCAAGAAGCTGTTGGCCCTGGAGCCTTCCGAGGGGTGCTGGCTGACCCTGGCGAGCCCGGCCGTGGCCGAGGCGATTGCGCATTGCGGCTTCGACTGGCTGGTCGTTGACATGGAGCATGCGCCCAACGACATGGCGGGCCTGACGGCGCAATTGCAGGCCATCGACGCGGCACGCGCGCATGGCGCCGCCGCGTATCCGGTCGTGCGCGTGACGGTGAACGACGCCGCGCTGGTGAAGCGCGTGATGGATTGCGGCGCCCAGACGATCATTTTCCCGAACATCGACACGGCCGAGGACGCGGGCCGCGCCATCGCGGCCATGCGCTTTCCGTGCGAAGGCAATGGCGGCGTGCGCGGCGTGGCGGGGCTGGTGCGGGCCGGCATGTACGGGCAGGACCCTTCCTACGTCAGGCGGGCCAATGAGCAGGCCTGCGCGATCCTGCAGATCGAATCGGCGCAGGCGGTACGCAACGTGGCAGCCATTGCCGCGCTGCCTGGGGCGGACTGCCTGTTCGTCGGCACCGCCGACCTGGCCGCCAGCCTGGGCCGGCTGGGCGACATGGCCCACGCCGAGGTGCGCGAGGCCGTGGGCCGCGTGATCGACGCCGGCCGCACGGCGGGCAAGGCGGTCGGCATTTTCGCCAACGATCCCGAAGAGGCCGCGCGTTACCGCAAGCTGGGCGTGCAATTCATTGCGCTGCACTCCGATGTGGCCTGGCTGGCCCGCGGCGCCCGCCAGGCGCGCGCACAGTTCAGCGAGGCATGCCGCTGAGTGGCGGCGCGATCTCAATCTACTGGCAAGTCAGGAACAGGCATGAATACAGCAGTATCTACCGGCGGCGTCACGGCGAATGCGCGCGCCAGCGTGCAGAGCTTGCGTTCGTCGCAAATCCGCGAAGTCGCCAATGCGGGCATGGGCCGCGCCGACGTGCTGCCCTTCTGGTTCGGCGAACCCGACGAGCAGACGCCGCCCGCGTTCCGCGACGCGGCCATCGCCCACATCGCTTCCGGGCAGACCTTCTATGTACAGACCCTGGGCGTGCCTGCGTTGCGCGAACGCCTGGCCGGGTATGTGAGCGGGCTGCACGGCCAACGTGATGTGGACAACATCGCAGTCACCAGCTCGGGCACGTCGGCGCTGATGACGGCCGTGCAGGCCATCGTGGGCGCGGGCGATCACGTGGTCGCCGTGACGCCCTTGTGGCCCAACCTGGTGGAAATGCCCAAGGTGCTGGGGGCGCGCGTGACGACGGTTGCGCTGTCGTTCTCCGAGAGCGGCTGGCGCCTGGACCTGGACGCCTTGCTCAGCGCCCTGACGCCGGACGTGCGCGCGCTTCTGGTGAATTCGCCGAACAACCCGACGGGCTGGGTGATGACCGCCGAGCAGCAGCGCGCGGTGCTGGAGCACTGCCGCAAGCACGGCATCTGGATCATTTCCGACGACGTGTATGAACGCTACTACTACGAAGGCGCGGTGGCGCCCACCTTCCTGGACATTGCTGCGCCGGACGACCGGGTGGTCAGCTGCAATTCGTTCTCCAAGGCCTGGCTGATGACCGGCTGGCGCGTGGGCTGGGTCGTGGTGCCGCGCGGGCTGCTGCCGGAAATCGGCAAGCTGATCGAATACAGCAACACCTGCACGCCGGGTTTCGTGCAGACCGCCGCGCTTTGCGCGCTTGAACAGGGCGAGCCCGTCATCGCGCGTACCGTGCAGCGGCTGCGGCTGGCGCGCGACCATCTGGCGTCGAAGCTGTCGCAGGTGCCCGGGGTTGAACTCGCGGGTGCGGCGCCGGGGGCGATGTACACCTTCTTCCGCATTCGGGGCGTGTCGGACAGCCTGGCGTTCTGCAAGGATCTGGTCGTGCGCGGCGGGCTGGGCCTGGCGCCGGGCATGGCGTTCGGTCCCGAGGGCGAGGGCTATCTGCGCTGGTGCTATGCCAGCGCGCACGAGCGCCTGGATGAAGGCGTGGCTAGACTGGCGCGCTTTCTGGACGCGGCGCGGAGCAAGGCTGCCTGAGCGCCAGGCCTCAACCTTAGGGTACGACCCATGAATACTGCAGAGCTTCCCCGTTCCCTGGAATGGATAGAACGGCTGGTGCGTTTCGACACGACCAGCCGCCTGTCCAATCTGGGCTTGATCGAAACGGTGCGCGACCACCTGGCCGCGACCGGTCTGGCGCCCCGATTGATCTACAACGCCGACGGCAAGAAGGCGAATCTTTTCGTGACCGTGCCTGCCGCGGACGGCGGCACCCAGGGCGGGGTGGTGCTGTCCGGCCATACCGACGTCGTGCCGGTGGACGGCCAGGCCTGGAGCAGCGATCCGTTCGCGCCCGAGGTGCGCGATGGCCGCCTATATGGCCGCGGCACTTGCGACATGAAGGGCTTCATCGGAACCGCGCTGGCCATGCTGCCGTCGTTCACGTCGCGGCGTTTGCGCGTGCCGCTGCATCTGGCGCTGAGCTATGACGAGGAGGTCGGCTGCCTGGGGGCGGACATCATGCTGCGTGAATTGGCCAAGCTGGATATCCGCCCCGATAGCTGCATCGTGGGCGAGCCCACCGAGATGCGCGTCATTTCCGCCCACAAGAGCAGCAATCTGTATCGCTGCACTGTGCATGGGCACGCCGCGCATTCTTCGTTGACGCCGCGCGGCGTCAACGCGATCGAATATGCGGCGCGCGCCATCTGCCACATCCGCGACATGGCCGACGCCCATCGCCAGAACGGCCCCTTCGACCATGACTTCGAGGTGCCGTACACCACCGCCAACACCGGCACGATCTCGGGCGGCTTGTCCGTCAACACGATCCCGGACCGTTGCCAGTTCGAGTTCGAGTTTCGCACCATCCCGGGCGTGCTGGCGCCAGATGTGATCGGCGGTTTGCGCCGCTACATCACTGGCGAGCTGCGCGACCGCATCAAGGCGGAGAACCCGCAGGCCGACATCGAGCTGGAAGCGCTGGCCGAGGTGCCCGGTTTCGATACCGCCGCCACCGCCGAGATTGCGCGGTTGGCGCAGGCGCTGACTGGCGCGCGGGGCACCGAGAAGGTGGCGTATTGCACGGAGGCCGGCCTGTTCCAGCGGGCCGGCATGACGGCGGTCATTTGCGGTCCCGGCAATCTGCAGCAGGCGCACCGGCCGGACGAGTATGTCGCGCTGTCGCAGATCGGCCTGTGCGAACAGTTCATGGAAAAGCTGGCGGGCCATCTTGCGATGACCGGCCAATGAGTTGATCGATCGTTAATTTTTAGAAAATAACAGAGGGAAAAATGGCTTATTCGGAGAAGACAACGTGGAATGCGGCCGCCGCCGGCCGCAGCAAGGCGGCGCCGGCAGGCGACCGGCGCGCCCAGGCGCGGCGCGCGGTGATCGCCGCGTCCATCGGCAATGCGCTGGAGTGGTTCGACATGATCGCGTACGGCACCTTCGCGCTGATCATCGCCAAGCTGTACTTTCCGTCCGCCAGCGAGAGCTCCTCGCTGTTGCTGGCGCTGGCCACCTTCGGCGTGTCGTTCCTGATGCGGCCGCTGGGCGCCATCATGTTGGGCAGCTATGCCGACCGGGCGGGCCGCAAGGCGGCGCTGACGGCGTCCATTTTCCTGATGATGATAGGCACGCTGATCATCGTGGTGGTCCCCACGCATGCGCAGATCGGCGTGGCCGCATCGATCATCATCCTGGTCGCCCGGCTGATCCAGGGCTTTTCGGCGGGCGGGGAATTCGGCAGCGCCACGGCCTTCCTCATAGAATATGCGCCGGACCGGCGCGCCTATTACGCCAGCTGGCAGGTCGCCAGCCAGGGCGCGGCGATCCTGCTGGCCGCCTTGTTCGGCGCGGTGCTCAACGCGACGCTGACCCAGGCCCAGCTGGAAAGCTGGGGCTGGCGCATTCCGTTCGTGTTCGGCCTGCTGATCGCGCCGGTGGGCTACTACATCCGCCATCACATGGATGAAACGCCGGAGTTCAGCGCGGCAGAGGCATCGGCTTCACCGCTGAGCGACATGTTCGCGGGGCAGAAGCTGCGGCTGCTGGTTACCGTTGGCTTCGTGGCGCTGGGCTCGGTGGGCAACTACCTGGCCCTGTACATGCCTACGTACTCGATCCGCCAGTTGGGTCTGCCGCCTACCATCGGTTTTCTGGCGACGCTGGTCACGGGCGTCATCATGACGGTAGGCGCGCCCTTCGTCGGCGCGCTGGCCGACCGCATCGGACCCGCGCGCATCATGATGGCCGCGGCCCTTTCGACCGCGCTGCTGTGCTATCCCTTGTTCTATCTGCTGGTGTCGTATCCGACGGTGGGCGTTTTGATGATCGTCCAGGTCATCCTGGGCATCCTGGCGACGGCGTACTTCGCGCCCATGCCGGCGCTGATGTCCGCCATCTTCCCCGTGCAGGTGCGCACCACTGGCCTGTCCCTGGGCTACAACATTGCAGTGACGATCTTCGGCGGCTTCGCGCCATTCATCCTGACCTGGCTGATCGCGACCACCGACTCCAAGCTGTCGCCCAGCTATTACCTGCTGGCCATTGCGCTCATGGCGATGGTGTCGCTGAACGTGGCGCGCCGGACGTTCCAGCAGCGTTAGGCGCCGGGCGCCGGCCTTCGCATCGGAGGCCGGCCGGCGGCGGGTGGAATGTAGCCCATTGTTGCGGGCCTGAGCGTTTTTCCGCCCAGGCTGCGGCCGTGTTCCACAGCGCGGCCGCACTATCTTCAGGACCTTCCTGATAGTACAAAATGTTGCCTGCCTCCCTTCGTGTGCTTGCTAGCATGGTCTGGCCGGAATGATCCGGCACACCGACGGAATAAGTGGAGGTTGCCATGAGCTCAAGAACAATATTCAACCGGATCGCAGTCGTTGCGGCGGCGGGTGCATTGCTGGCGGGATGCGCCACGCAGCAGCAGACCAATACCGCCGTGGGCACGGGCGCGGGGGCGGCGATCGGCGCCGGCATCGGCGCCTTGATCGGCCACGGCAAGGGCGCGGCCATCGGCGCCGGCATCGGCGCGGTGGCGGGCGGCCTGGTTGGCTACAACTGGAAGGTCGTCAAGGAAGACGTGCAGAAGTCTGGCGCTTCGTCGCTGGGCATCGACGTGGTCGAAATGCCCGACGGCAGCCTCAAGGTCAACATTCCCAGCGGCGTGTCGTTCGATACCGACAAGACGCAGCTCAAACCCGCGCTGTTGCCGGTGCTGGACAGCGTGGCGCGCTCGCTCAACCAGCATCCTGAACTGCGGGCCAAGGTGGTCGGCCACACGGACAGCACGGGCGCCCTGGCGCATAACCAGACCTTGTCGGTCAACCGCGCCAAGAGCGTGACCGACTACCTCAGCAAGCAGGGCGTGGCAGCGGGCCGCCTGACGGTCGAGGGCCGCGGGCCGAACGATCCGATCGGCGACAATGCGACCGCCGAAGGCCGCGCGCTGAACCGCCGGGTGGAGATCTACCTGTACGCGGTCCAGCAGTAAACCTGGGCCAGCCCAGTGTCCGAGGCGGCTGGCGCAACGCGCCGCCGCCTGTTTTTTTTTGAGTCCGTCATGAGCATGTTCCCTCCCGCCCGCATCGGCACCGATACCGCCGTGGCCGCCCTGTCTGGCTGGCAGGCCGTGGCGATGCGCGACGCCATCGAAAAGCGTTTCCGCTTTCCCAATTTCAATGCGGCATTCGGCTTCATGACGCGCGTCGCCATGTTTGCGGAGAAGCTGAATCATCATCCGGAATGGACCAACGTCTACAACCGCGTGGACGTGACCTTGACCACCCACGACGCCGGCGGCGTGACCGAGCTGGATGTGCGCATGGCGCAGTTCATGGACGAGGCGGCAGCGCAATTGGGCGCCACCGCGCCCAAGGCTTAGGGCGCGTTTCCTGGCGGCGTGGGCGGGAGCGGCTCTTCCGAGCCGTCCGCGTCGGGCTGCAAATGGCTGTTCACGCGGTCCAGCATGTCGCCCAGCAGGCGCTGCTCGTCGGCGCTGAGGCAGCCGAAGATCTCTTCATTGCGGCGGGCGATCAGGTCGATGACGCGCTGGTATTGCACCAGGCCTTCCGGGGTGGGCGCCAGCACCACGCCGCGTCCATCCGAGGCGGACATGGTCTTTTCCACCAGGCCGCGGTCCACCAGCGCCTGTGCTGAGCGGCTGGCCTGGCCCTTGTTCAGATTGGCCGCCAGCGCCAGATCGTTGACCGACAAGGGCGCGTAGCGGCCGATGGCCGCCAGGCAGCGCGCCTCGCCCAGAGGAATCCCGCATTCTTCCAGATAGGCGCGATTCGTGTCCCTGTCCGTGATCTTGTTGAGCACGTGCAGGCGGTAGGTCAGGAATCGTTCCAGGGCGGGCTGTTTCACGTCGGGCGGGCAGGGGCGGAGGCGGGATAGTGTGCCACAGGGCCGTTGGCCAGGCAGGCGGCTTCCGCCTGGGCCAGCAGCGCGGCGGCGTCGCGTGCATCGCTCACGCGGGCCAGCAGCGACAGGCTCAGGATCGACAGGAAGAGCGACGCCTGTTCTTCGCCGACGCGCGTCAGGGTCTGCGCCATGGCGGTATAGACCTGGTCCAGTTCATCGTTGTTCATGCTAGCTCTTCCTTGTGCGCGTCCAGTGCGATCGAGGGGTAGTAGGGCTTGAGCGCGGCGCGCAGGGTGGCGGCCGAGGGGGCAATCCAGCGTCCCAGAACGTAGCCGTCGGGCCGCAGCAGGTAGACGGCGCCGGCTTGCGCGCCGTAGCGCTGGCGTAGCTGCCCGTGCGGGTCCTGCAAGGCATCATCGCCCGTCTTCAGCACGCGCAGCGGCTGGGGCGAGTTGCGGGTGGCGGCGGCCAGGGCGTCCAGTTCGGCCGCCAGAGCGGTGTCGGGAGCCAGCGCCAGCGCGACGAAGCCGGCGCCAAAGCACGCGCTGAGATGCAGCGGCGCCCCGCGATCATGCAGCAGCGCTTCGGGCGCGGGCTGGCCGGGCGCGGCGGTTACGCCGGCCTGCGGCGCGCCATCATCAAGGTTCAGCGGCGAGGCATCGTAGGAGATGGGCGCCGATTGCCGCGGGTTGATCAGCTGGCGCACCCGCTCATCCGTCAGCGCCAAGCGCAGGGCGGCCTCGCGCATCAGGCGGAATCCGAAGTCCGGCGGGGCCATGAATTCGGTGCTCTTGGCGCCATAGGCCAGGTTCTGGCGGGTGGCGTGGACGCGCTCCACGCTGTAGCTGTCCAGCAGGCTGTCGGGAGCCTGGCCTCGCAGCACCCAGGCCAGCTTCCAGGCCAGGTTGCCGGCATCGTCCAGTCCCGAGTTCAGGCCCCGCACGCCGAAGATCGGCACCAGGTGGGCGGCGTCGCCGGCGAACAGCACGCGTCCGTGGCGGTAGTTTTCCAAGGTCAGGCACTTGGCGTTGTAGATGGAGATCCACAGCGGCTTCCAAGGCGCGGTTTCGCCGATCATGTCCAGATGGCTTTGCACGCGGGGCAGCACGTTCTCGGGCTTTACGGCCTCTTCGGGGTCCTCGTCGTCGCGGATCTGGTAGTCCACCCGCCACACGTTGCCGGGCTGGCGGTGCATGAGCAGGGTGGAGCCGGGATTGGAAGGCGGATCGAACCAGGCCAGGCGCTCCACGGGGCGGCTGGACTCCTGTTCGATGTCCACGATCACGTAGCGTCCTTCGTACTGCATGCCTTCCAGCTTCAGGCCCATGGCCTCGCGTACGGTGCTGCGGCCGCCGTCGCAGGCGATCAGCCAATCGGCGCGCACGGTCTGGCGGCCGCCTTCGATGTCCACTTCAGCCGTGACGCCGTCCGCGTCGGCGCTCAGGCCGGCAAGCCGCGCCGACCAGCGCAGCTCGGCCAGCGCCGGATGGCGCTGCATGGCCTGATGGGCGTACTCCTCGACGGCGTATTGCTGGATGTTGACCATGGGCGCGTAGCGCTGCAGCGGATCGTGCGGCATCTCGAAATGCAGGACTTCGCTGTTGCGGAAGTAGCTGCGGCCGCCGGTCCAGGCCAGACCGGTGGCGGTCAGGGGCCGGTCGGCGCCGACCCAGCCCATGATTTCCTGCGACCGCCGCGAGATGCAGATGGCGCGGCTGCCGCTGCAATAGTCGTCGTCGGCCTCCAGGGTCAGCGAGGGGATGCCGTATTCGGCAAGCAGGGCGGCCAGCGTCAGGCCGACGGGGCCGCCGCCGACGATGAGGACGGGAACGTGCGCGGGGAGCGGCATGCTGTCTCCAGAAATTGGTTGTTTGCGCAACTATATGCTTAAGAGGTTGCGCGCGCAACTATATTTTTGGGGCAAAAAAAACCCGCCGGATCAGGGCGGGTCTTCGGGCGCGGCGTATCTATCAGTTGCGCACGTAATAGATGCGCATCGCCTGCTGCTTCTGGGCGCCGTCCAGCACGCGCAGCACCACGACCTTGGCAGTGAAACCGTCGGGCAGCTTCAGTTGGCCCAGGGCGTAGTCGTAACGGTCGACGTTCAGGGCGGGGCCTTCCGGCGTGACGGTGGCGGCGCGGCCGTTGGGGTAGGTGCCGTCGATGGAGAAGGTCAGGGTGCCCTTGAACGGCGCGCCCTGGCGATCCTCGCGCATGACCAGCACCTGGTAGTCCAGCAGACCGGGCGCGCGCTTGAAGGTGGCCGAGCGGATGCCCAGGTTGCCGCCGCGCGGGTCGGCGGGCATGGCGTCCTGGAACAGCACCAGTTCCTTGTTCAGCGTGTCAATCTTGCTGCGGGCTTCAGAAAGGTCGGCGGTCAGCTTTTCATGGCCGGACTTGTTGGCGTCGCGTTGTTGGGTGGCTTCCTCAAGCTGGCTTTGCAGGCGCTGGCGCTCCAGGTTGGCGGTGCTCAGTTCGCTGTGCAGCTGCTCGGATTGCTCCACGGTCAGGCGTTGCGGGCCGTAGTTGGTCTGCAGGAAGAGCACGCCGCCGGCGCCCAGGGCGATGCCCACCAGCAGCAGGACCAGCCAGCGCGGCATGCGGCGCGTGCGTTGACCGGGCTGGTATACGGAAGGCTTGAATACAGCCCGTTGCGATCTTCCAAACATCCCCATTCCTAGAAAACTTCCTGTGTGTTTGCTCGCCCGCGCGCTGCGCGCGCAGGTCAAAGCGCTAGAGAATACCCCGTTAGCCGGGACCGTTGGGTGCGCGGACAAGCCTGGTTGCGCACCTTGATATTGTGAAATATGTGGACATCAGCGTGCTTGGCCGGTGAGCTCGGCATCCAGGTCGGCGAGCCGCTGCGGCGTGCCGACATCCGTCCATTTGCCCTGGTGGCGCGCGCCGCGCACCAGGCCGCGGGCCATGGCTTGCCGGAGCAGAGGCGCCAGGGGCGCTGCCGCGCCCCGGGGGACGTCGGCGAACAACGAGGGATGGTAGACGCCGATGCCCGCAAAGGTCAAACGAGGTTCGCCCTGGGCATGGACGCTGCCGTCGGCATCCAGGCGGAAATCGCCAGCCGGATGCTGGGGCGGGTTGTCCGCCAGCAGCAGCCAGGCGCCGCCTTCAGGCAATGTGCGCGCCAAGCCTGCGGCCGCGGCGGGGTCCCAGTCGCACCAGACGTCGCCGTTGACGACGAGGAAGGGCTCGTCGCCCAGCAACGGCAGCGCCTGGACGATGCCGCCGGCGGTTTCCAGCGCGGAGGTTTCGGCCGAATAGCGGATCTGTACGCCGTATGTGCTGCCGTCGCCCAGCGCCCTCTCGATTTCGTGGCCGAGCCAGGCATGGTTGATGACCACGTCTCGGATGCCGGCGGCCGCCAGCCGCCGCAGGTGCCAGACGATGAGCGGCTGGCCGCCCACGGACAACAGGGGCTTGGGCAGGCGGTCGGTGAGGGGGCGCATCCGTTCGCCGCGGCCCGCCGCGAGGATCATGGCCCGCATCAGAAGGTGTATCCGACGCTGACCTGGCGGTCGTCGAGCTTGTCCAGCAGGCGCAGCAGCGGCGTGAAGACGCCGTAGCGCTGGGCCACCTGGCGCACATAGCCGTTCATGCGCGGAATGTGGGCCAGGTAATGCGCCTTGCCATCGCGGTGATTCAGGCGGGCGAACACGCCCAGGATGCGCAGGTTGCGTTGCAGGCCCATCCATTCATAGGCGCGGTGGAACTCCGCGAAATCCGAGTCCACCGGCAGGCCAGCCGCCCGCGCCATTTCCCAATAGCGGATGGCCCAGTCCAATTGCTGGGGTTCTTCCCAGGTCGTGCGGGCATCCGTCACCAGGGAGGCCAGGTCATAGGTGATGGGGCCGGCCAGCGCATCCTGGAAGTCGATGATGCCCGGGTTCGGTCCGTACTTCGGCTGGTCGCAGACCATCAGGTTGGGCGAATGGTAGTCGCGATGCACCAGCACCTGGGCCTGTCCGCCATTGCTTGCGGACAGTAATGCGAAGATCTTTTCCAGCGCGTTTGCGGTCTTGTCGTCCAGCGTCACGCCGTGATGCTTCTGCACGTACCACTCGGGGAAGAGCTTGAGTTCGTCAGCCAGGCGGGCGGTGTCATAAGTGCCCAGGCCGGCAGTGGAGGCCTGTTGCAGGCGGACCAGGGCGGCCAGGGCCTCTCGATACAGCGTCTGCAGTTCGCTGTCCGGCAGTCCGGCCTGAATGCGCTGGTAGTAGGTCTGCTCGCCCAGGTCGGACAACAGCAGCAAGCCCTGGTCCAGATCCTGCTCCAGCACTGCAGGCACGTTCAGGCCGACGTCCGCCAGCAGACGGTCCACGTGCAGGAAGGGCCGGCAATCCTCGTGTGCGGGCGGGGCGTCCATGACTATCAAGGTGCGCTCGCCGGCGTCCAGCCTGAAATAGCGGCGGAAGCTGGCGTCGGCCGACGCCGGACGCAGCGTGTCGATGGCCAGGTTCAGGCTGGCGGGCAGGCCGCCCAGCCAGTGGCGGATCTGCTCCAGGCGGGGGTCGTGATCGTTTTTCAAGGAAGATCCGTGTCAGAAAGGCAATATTGCTGAGAATTGTGTCCCGAGCACATAAGTCTGGGCCTATGGCGCGGCTTCTCTATAATACCGGCTCGTTTCCGTTAGCATTGGCCCTCCGTGGGTGCCGGTGTCGCGTTCCCACCATCGTCAAAAAGGGCTGTTTTCACTCGTGCGCAAGGTTCGATGGTTGATCCTCTCTGCTGTCAGTGTCGCCGCCGGAGCCGTCCAGGCCCAAGGTAGCCAGGGCAGCGCTCCCGCCGCGTCGTCGACCTCGGCGACTCCCGTGTTGCGCACCTCGCCGGGCCTGCGGATCCACCGCCTGCCGGACGACAGCATTCCCGCCTTCATGGAGGCGGACAGCATCGATGGCGATCCCGACTCTGACCTGACCCTGACGGGCAATGCCCAGGTGCGCCGCATCGACAGCGTGATCAAGGGCGACCGCATCAACTACCGCAAGGACACGGGCGAAGTCGACGTGCAGGGCAGCGCGCGCATGATGCGCGACGGCACCCTGGTGATCGGGCCGAATGCCAAGTTCAACGTCGACAAGTCCTCGGGCGAGATCGAAAAACCCAATTTCTGGATGGGCGCCAACGGCGGCTTCGCCGTCGCCGAGCATGCGGACATCTTCAGCCGCTCGCAGATGCGGCTGCACACGGTGACGTACAGCGGCTGCGCCTGCGAAACGCCGTCCTGGTACATCAAGGCCAATACCGTCGACATCGACTTCGATGAGAACGAAGGTGTGGCCCGCAGCGGTGTGCTGTATTTCAAGGACGTGCCCATCCTGGCGTCGCCTTACATGACCTTTCCGGTCAAGCGGGAGCGCAAGTCGGGCTTCCTGATGCCGACCTATGGCACGACCAGCCAGGGCGGTTTCGATTTTTCGATTCCGTACTACCTGAATCTGGCGCCGAACTATGACATGACCGTGCAGCCGCGCTACTTCTCCAAGCGCGGGCTGCAGTTGGGGGGTGAGTTCCGCTATCTCGGCAATGGCTACGGCGGAATTCTGGATGGCGCCTACCTGCCCAACGACAAGCTGACCGATAGTGACCGGTGGATGTATTGGTGGCGTCACCAGCAAATATTGCCCTACGGATTCTATGCGGATTGGGATGTCGCGAAAGTATCGGACGACAACTACTTTCGAGACATTTCCCAGCTGGGTTTGAACCAGGCTTCGACGACCTATCTGCCGCAGCGCGCGCGGGTGGGCTGGTCGTCTCCGTCCGGTTACTGGAGCGCGTATGCGCAGGTCTACAAGTACCAGACGCTGCAGGATCCTGATGCGCCGCTCGCGCCTCCGTATGACAAGGAGCCGGAACTCTTCTTCCGTGGTGCCCGTTATGACTGGGGCGGATTTGACGTGGATTGGAGTTCCACCGCAGTACGCTTCCGCAAACCGCTCTTCGAAAGCCAACGACTCGGACCTGACGGCAACCGCTTCCAGACTTATCCGACGGTTTCCTATCCGATCGTCAAGCCAGGCTGGTTCATTGTTCCCAAGGCTGGAGTCAATTACACCCAGTACGACACCGACTGGTACAACCTGAGCCCGGGTACTCCGCGCTCTCAATCCCGTTCGGTGCCGATCTTGTCCCTGGATTCGGGGCTGATCTTCGAACGCGACACCTCGCTGTTCGGCAAGGCCTCCACGCAGACCCTGGAGCCGCGCCTGTACTATCTGTACGTGCCGTACCGCGACCAGTCCAAACTGCCTGTCTACGACACCTCTTTGGCTGATTTCAGCTTCTCGCAGGCGTTCGAAGAGAACATCTATACCGGTGGCTGGGACCGCATCGCGAACGCCAATCAGCTGACTGCGGCGTTGACGACGCGCTGGCTGGATGCCAACACCGGATTTGAGCGCATGTCGCTGGGCGTTGCGCAGCGTCTGTACTTTGCAGACCAGAAGGTCACGTTGCCGGGTGAAGTGCCTCGCGAGAATGTTCGTTCGGACTTCCTCCTGGGCGCCAGCGCGGCGCTGACCGACACGCTAAGCACCGAGATCGCCGCGCAATACAACCCTTACGACAGCAACTGGTCGCGCGGCCTGATCAGCGCGCGCTGGTCGCCGCAGCGCCTGACGACGGTGGCAGTGTCCTACCGCTACCAACGCGATCCCCAGCCCGGGGTCCAATATCAGGCGCAGGGTCAGAACCAGGTGAGCCTGGCCATGCAGTGGCCGTTCTCCAAGCGCTGGTACGGCGTCGGGCGCGTGGACTACTCGCTGCGCAGCGGTCCGTCCAGCACGCTGGCCGGCACGATGGATTCGCCTCGCGTCACGCAGGCCATTGCCGGCCTGGAGTACAAGGGAGATTGCTGCTGGGTGGGCCGCATGGTCTACCAGCGATACGCGGTATCCGCCACGGACGCCAACTCGGCACTGTTCTTCCAGCTTGAACTGACCGGTCTGGGTTCCCTGGGAACCGACCCGATGAACCTGCTGAACAGAAGTATCCCCGGCTACACGCGTGTTACGCCGCCTGTGCCCACCGGGACCACATTTGAAAGGTATGAATGATGCGTAGGTTGCACTCTTTGCGCCGCCTCTCTGGCAATGCGCTGCTGTTGGCCGTGTGCGCCGGCTTGCCCGTGGCCCATGCGGCCGAGCAGGGCGGCAAGGCCGCGAACAATGGCGCCAAGCCGAATTCCGCCGCGCAGAAGAACGCTGCGCCCGCGCCGCAGCGCGAGCAGTTCGTCGATGGCATTGCTGCTGTCGTGGACAAGGACGTGATCACGCTGCGCGAATTGCGCGATGCGTCGTTGCGCATTTCGAGCGAGCTCAAGACCCGGGGCATCCAGGTGCCCGATGATCAGACCTTGCAGCATCAGGTATTGCAACGCCTGATCATGGAGCGCGTGCAGCGCCATGAGGCGGATCGCCTGGGCATACGCGTGGATGATGCGCAAATCGACCAAGCCATCCAGACCATTGCGTCCCGCAACAAGATCACCGTGGCCCAGCTACGCCAGGAAATCGAAAGAACCGGCACGAGCTGGGACGGTTATCGCAAGTCGCTGCGCGACGAGATCCGCACGGATCGCCTGCGTCAGCGCGCGGTGGATTCCACGATCGTGATTTCCGACGCCGAAGTCGACGCGTTTCTGAAGGACCAGCGGCGCAATCCGGCGTTCGGCGCCGCGCCGCAGGCAGCCCCGCAACCGCAGGCCCAGCCGCAGCCCGAACCCCAACAGGCCGCTGCGCCGTCGGGCCCGATGCTCTACGCCCTGGCCCAGATTCTGGTGCGCGTGCCGGAAGGTTCGTCGCCCGAGCAGCTGGCGGTGCTGCGCAAGAAGGCCGAAAGCCTGCTGGCGCAAGCCAAGCGTGGCGATGACTTCGCCAGCCTGGCCGCCGCGGCCTCGGACGGTCCCGAAGCCTTGCAAGGTGGCGTCATGGGTGTGCGCCCGCTGGACGGCTGGCCCGACCTGTTTGTTCAGGCAGTCGGCAATCTGCAAAAAGGCCAGGTCAGCGGCCTGATCCAGAGCGGCAACGGTTTCCACATCATCAAGGTGATGGACCGCGGCACCGCCCAGCCGGCGCCCGCCCGCACGGCCCGCGCTCCGGCGCCGGCCCAGGCGCCGCAGCCCGCCGCCGCGCCCGCGCAGGCGCCTGCGCACCAAGGCCCTGTGGAAGTGATGCAGACTCGTGCGCGCCACATCCTGATCAAGACCTCCACCGTCATGAGCGACGAAATGGCGCGTCAGCGCCTGGAGCAGGTGCGCCAGCGCCTGGTGAGCGGTGGCGCCAAGTTCGAGGACATGGCGCGCCAGTATTCGCAGGACGCGACCGCCCCGCAAGGCGGCGAACTGGGTTGGTTGAACCCGGGCGAAACCGTGCCGCCGTTCGAGGCCGCCATGAACGCCCTGAAGCCGGGTGAAATCAGCCAACCGGTGCAATCGCCCTTCGGCTGGCACCTGATCGAAGTGGAAGAGCGCCGCCAGCACGACGCCACCGACGATATGGCTCGCATGAAGGCCCGTCAGACCTTGTTCGAACGCCGCGCCCAGCCGGCTTTCGAGGATTGGCTGGAGCAGCTGCGCGCCCAGGCGTACATCGACAATCGTCTGGAAAAGCAGCAGAAGATCCAGCAGAACAACCGCTAAACGCATTACAGGCTTTACATGTCCCAGCACCAGGCGCGCAAGCGCTTTGGCCAGAACTTCCTGACCGACGAGAGCGTGGTCGAGTCCATCGTCCGGGCGGTTTCGCCCGCCCGCGACGATACCGTGGTCGAGATCGGCCCGGGCTTGTCCGCGCTTACCCGGCCGTTGCTCGAACGCCTGGATCACCTGACGGCGGTCGAGATCGACCGCGACCTGGCGGCGCGCCTGCGCAAGCAGTTCGACGCCAGCCGCCTGACCGTGGTCGAGGCCGATGCCTTGACGGTGGATTTTTCCCAGTTCGGGCCTGCGCTGCGCGTGGTGGGGAACCTGCCCTACAACATCTCCAGCCCGTTGCTGTTCCACCTGATGACCTGGGCCGATCACGTCCGCGACCAGCATTTCATGCTTCAGCGGGAAGTGATCGACCGCATGGTCGCGCAGCCCGGTTCAGGCGACTTCAGCCGCCTGTCGGTGATGCTGCAGTCGCGCTACCGCATGCACAAGCTGTTCGACGTGCCGCCGGAAGCCTTTGACCCACCGCCCAAGGTGGTGTCGGCGATCGTGCGCATGGTGCCCTTGCCGGCGGACCGTCTGCGTCCGGTCAGCGAGCGGGCCTTCGAAACCGTGGTGGCGCGGGCATTCTCACAGCGCCGCAAGATGCTGCGCCGGGTGCTGGCGGACTGGGCGCAGCAAGTGCCCTGGGAAGCGCTGGACATCGCGCCTACGGCGCGCGCCGAGGATATTTCGGTGGACCGATACATCCGTCTGGCGGATGCGCTCGTGGCGGCCGGAGTGCTGCAGGCCGAGTGAAGCTGGATCCGCAAAATGAAGAAGCCCGCGCAAGCGGGCTTCTTCATTCGGGTTTCTACAACATGCGCTTCTGCGCGGTCATCCAGAGCTGCATGACGTCGCGGGCGCGGTCGGCCAGCAGTTTTTCGGCGTCCGTGAGCGCCTGCTGCAGCGTGATGGGGCCGGGCGCCAGGCTGAACGCGGCGCTGATGCCGCAGGCGTGCAACGCTTCGTAGCCTTCGCCCAGCGAGCCGGCCAGCGCCACCACGGGCACGCCCGCGCGCTGCGCGATCTTCGCCACGCCGGCCGGAGTCTTGCCGCGCAGGGTCTGCGCGTCCATGCGGCCTTCGCCCGTGAACACCAGGGTCGCACCTTCGACCGCCCGGGCCAGTCCGCCCAGTTCGGCCACGATCTCCACGCCGGGCCGGAAACCGGCGTTCAGGAACGCCTTGGCGGCGAATCCCAGGCCGCCCGCCGCGCCCGCGCCTGGGTGGTCGCGATGGTCGGAGCCCAGGTGCTTGGCGCACACATCGGCGAAATTCGTCAGCATCTGATCCAGGATCAGCACCTGTTCAGGCGTCGCGCCCTTTTGCGGGCCGAACACATGCGAGGCGCCCTGCGGGCCGCACAAAGGGTTGTCCACATCCGAGGCGATGTCGATGCGGATCTGGGCCAGGCGCGGATCCAGGCCGTGGGTATCGATGCTGGTCAGCTTGCCGAGCGCGCCGCCGCCGGGCGGCAGGCTGCGGCCGTCAGCGTCCAGCAGGCGCACGCCCAGCGCAGTCAGCATGCCGGCACCGGCGTCGTTGGTGGCCGATCCGCCCAGGCCCAGGATGATGCGCTTGGCGCCTGCGTTCAAGGCTGCCAGCATCAGTTCGCCCACGCCGTGGCTGCTGGCGCGCATCGGATCGCGCTTGGCAGGGGCGATGAGTTCCAGGCCCGCCGCCGCGGCCATCTCGATCACCGCCGTGCCGTCCTCGAGCAAGCCCCAGACGGCGTCGACCTTGTAGCCCAACGCATCGTTCACCGTCTGTTGGCGTTCCTTGCCGCCGGTCGCCGCGAGCACGGCTTCGACCGTGCCTTCGCCGCCGTCGGCCATCGGAATGCATACCGTGTGAGCGCCGGGAACAGCGGCCTTCACGCCGCGTGCAATGGCTGCCGCGGCATCGGGGGCGGACACGCTTTCTTTGAAAGAGTCGGGGGCGATGACGATTTTCACGGGTTCAGTCGAGCTCGTTTTTCGGTTGAGGTGATGCCCATGATACCTGCGCGGGCGCGGCCGGCGTACCATAGCGTTTTTGTTGTTTTAGCGAGAGTGGATCGTCATGCCCGTATTGCGCCGCACCAAAATTGTCGCCACCCTGGGACCTTCGACTTCGACGCCTGAACGCATAGAAGCGCTGATCCGCGCGGGTCTGGACGTGGCCCGCCTGAACTTCTCGCACGGCAGCGCGGACGACCATCGCGAGCGCGCCCGCATGGTGCGCGAGATCGCCGCCAAGCAGGGCCGCTTCGTCGCCATCATGGGCGACCTGCAAGGCCCCAAGATCCGCATTGCACGCTTCAAGGACAAGCTGGTCCAACTGCAGATCGGACAGCCGTTCACGCTGTCGCGCGTGCATCCCAAGGAAGAGGGCACGGCCAGCATCGTCGGCATCGATTACCCCGAACTGGTGCAGGACTGCCGCGTCGGCGACGAGCTGCTGCTGGATGACGGTCGCGTGGTGCTGGTGGTGGACAGCGTCGAAGGCGACGAGGTCCACACCACCGTTACCGTGGGCGGCCCGCTGTCGAACAACAAGGGCATCAACCGCCGCGGCGGCGGCCTGTCCGCGCCCAGCCTGACCGACAAGGACCGCGTCGACATCAAGCTGGCCGCCGAGATGGAACTGGACTACGTGGCCGTGTCATTCCCGCGCTATGGCAGCGATATCGACGAGGCGCGCACGCTGCTGGCGGCCGCCGGCAGCCAGGCGTGGATCATCGCCAAGATCGAACGCGCCGAAGCCGTGGCCGACGACGAGGCGCTGGACGCGCTGATCCGCGCCAGCGACGGCGTGATGGTGGCGCGCGGCGACCTGGGCGTGGAGGTTGGGGATGCCGAACTCGTCGGCATCCAGAAGCGCATCATCCAGCACGCCCGCACGCTGAACAAGGTCGTCATCACCGCGACGCAGATGATGGAGTCGATGATCTCCAGCCCCATGCCCACGCGCGCCGAAGTGTCCGACGTGGCCAACGCGGTGCTGGACTACACCGACGCCGTCATGCTGTCGGCGGAAAGCGCATCGGGCCAGTATCCCGTGGAAACCGTGCAGGCCATGGCCCGCGTCTGCCTGGGCGCGGAAAAGCACCCGACCTCGACCAAGTCGCATCACCGCCTGGGCGAGACCTTTACCCGTTGCGACGAGACCATCGCGCTGGCGGCCATGTACGCGGCCAACCATTTCCCCGGCGTCAAGGCCATCATTTCGCTGACCGAAAGCGGTCACACGCCGCTGATCATGTCGCGCATCCGCTCGGGCGTGCCTATCTACTGCTACAGCCCGCACAGCATCACGCAAAACCGCGTGGCCATGTTCCGCGGCGTCTACACGATTCCGTTCGCGCCGTCGGACTACGAGCCTGCCGACCTGAGCAACGCCGCCATCGATGAACTGCGCAAGCGCAACCTGGTGCAGACCGGAGACTGGGTGATCCTGACCAAGGGCGACTTCTACCGCGACAGCGGTGGCACCAACGGCATGAAGATCCTGCTGGTGGATTGATACGGCGGGGCAGGAGCGCCGCCCTGGCGCTCCTTGCCGCGCGGCGGGTTTCAGCCGAAGAACCAGTAGCACACGCCGATGGCCGCCAGCACGCCGGCCAGGTCGGCAATCAGGGCGCAGCCCACCGCGTGGCGCGCCCGCAATATGCCCACCGATCCGAAGTACACCGCCAGCACGTAAAAGGTGGTCTCGGTGCTGCCCTGGACCACCGCGGCCAGCAGCGCGGGGAAGCTGTCCACGCCGAAATGCGTCATGGTTTCCAGCATCATGGCGCGCGCCGCGCTGCCCGAGAATGGCTTGACCAGCGCGGTAGGCAGGGCATCCACGAAGCGCGTGTCCCATCCCGCTTGCATCGCCAGCCAGCGGATGCCGTCCAGCAGGAAATCCAGCGCGCCCGATGCGCGCAGCACGCCCACCGCGCAGAGCATCGCGACCAGATAGGGCAGCAGGCTCTTGGCGATGTCGAAGCCTTCCTTGGCGCCTTCGATGAAGGCCTCGTAGACCGGCACCTTCTTCCAGGCGCCCGCCACCAGGAAGGCGATCAGGATGCCGAACAGGACCAGATTGCCCAGCAGCGACGACAGCGCGGCGATGGCCGCCGCCGACATGCTGGCCAGCAGCGCCATGAATCCGCCCATGAGCAGCGCCGCGCCGCCCAGCCACAGCATCACGACCGGATCGATCAGGCGCAGGCGCTGGCAGGCCGCCACGGCCAGGAAACCTGCCAGGGTCGATGCGCTGGTGGCCAGCAGGATGGGCAGGAACACCAACGTCGGGTCCGGCGCGCCCTGCTGCGCGCGGAACATGAACAGCGTCACCGGCAGCAGGGTCAGCGATGACGCATTCAGCACCAGGAACAGTATCTGCGCGTTGCTGGCGGTTTCGGGCGTGGGGTTGAGCGACTGCAGTTCGCGCATGGCGCGCAGGCCGATGGGCGTGGCGGCGTTGTCCAGGCCCAGTCCGTTGGCGGCGAAGTTGAGCGTGATCAGACCGATGGCCGGGTGGTTGCGCGGCACGCCGGGCATCAGGCGCGCGAACAGCGGTCCCAGCACGCGCGCCAGTTTTTCCACCAGGCCCGCGCCCTCGGCGATGCGCAGAAAGCCCAGCCACAGCGTCAGCGTGCCGAACAGCAGCACCATCACTTCCACCGACACGCGCGCCATGTCGAACAGGCTGGCGACCATCATGCGGAAGACATCGGGGTCGCCGATGACCAGCCAGCGGTACAGCGCCGCCGCGGCCGCGGTAAGGAAAAAGCCCAGCCAGAGTTTGTTCAGCATGCGGAGACTGCCCGGATAGCGATGGATTGCGCGCTGCGCGCCGAGGCCCATTGTCGCAGAGTCGGCAGGCCGCAGCTTGGCCCGACGCCGCCAATTCTGGTACTTTGACCTGATACGCCCTGGGGCCTGGGGCCATAACAGTGAGGAAAACTCATGGACTTCAACGCATGGCGCCGGCGCCGCATCTCGGAACCCGCTTACCGCTGGGCGCGCAACGCGCTGCCCGCCATGTCGGCGACGGAGCGCGAAGCCATCGAGGCCGGCGACACCTGGTGGGATGCTGATCTGTTCACCGGCAATCCCGACTGGCGCAAGCTGCTGGACGTGCCGGCGGCCACGCTGACCGCGGACGAGCAGCGCTTCATAGACGGCCCGCTGGCGCGGCTTTGCGCCATGCTGGACGAATGGGACATCACCTGGAACCGGCGCGATCTGCCGCCCGAGGTATGGGACTTCCTGAAGGCCGAACGCTTCTTCGGCATGATCATTCCGCGGCGCTACGGCGGCCTGGGCTTTTCGCCCTATGCGCACTCCGAGGTCGTGCGGCGCATTTCGGCCTACTCCATCACCGCGGGCGTCACCGTCATGGTGCCCAATTCGCTGGGCCCCGGCGAATTGCTGATGCAGTTCGGCACGCCGGCGCAGCGCGACTACTGGCTGCCGCGGCTGGCCGACGGCCGCGAGGTGCCATGCTTCGGCCTGACCAGCCCCGAGGCCGGTTCGGACGCCGCGTCCATGGTGGACACGGGCGTGGTCTGCCGCCAGGTGATCGACGGGCGCGAACTGATCGGCATCCGGCTGAACTGGCACAAGCGCTACATCACGTTGGGGCCGGTGGCGACGGTGCTGGGGCTGGCTTTCAAGCTATCGGACCCCGACGGCATCCTGGGCGGCGCCAAGGATATTGGCATATCGGTCGCGCTGGTGCCGACCGAAGCGCCCGGCGTGGAGATCGGGCGCCGCCACCTGCCCGCCATGCAGGTCTTCCAGAACGGCCCCAACCGCGGGCGCGACGTGTTCGTGCCGCTGGACGCGCTGATCGGCGGCGCCGAGCGCGCCGGGCATGGCTGGCAGATGCTGATGAGCGCGCTGGCGGCGGGGCGGGGCATTTCCTTGCCGTCGCTGTCGGCCGCGGCCGCCGTGATGTGCGCGCACACCACGGGCATGTATGCCCGCGTGCGCGAACAGTTCGGCATTCCCGTCGGCAAGTTCGAAGGCGTGCAGGAAGGGCTGGCCCGGCTGGCGGGCAATGCCTATCTGGTCGAAGCCGCCAGGCGCTTGACCTGCGCCGCGCTGAACCAGGGCGTCAAGCCGGCTGTGGTCTCGGGCATCATGAAGTACCACGCCACCGAGCGCATGCGCGGCTCGGTCAACGACGCGATGGACATCCATGCCGGCCGCGCCGTCATCGACGGTCCCAGCAATTACCTGGGCGCGCTGTACCGCGCCGTGCCCATCGCCATCACGGTCGAGGGCGCCAACATCCTGACGCGCAACCTGATCATCTTCGGCCAGGGCGCGATCCGCGCCCATCCCTATCTGATGCCGGAAATCCTGGCGCTGGGCAACCCCGACGAAGACCGTGGCATGGAGGTCTTCCACGACGTGTTCTGGCGGCATCTGCGCCACACAGGCATCAACGCGCTGCGGGCCATCGGCCGCGCCTGGACTGGCGGGGTGCTGGCGCCTGCGCCTTCATCCGGTCCCGTGGCCGGCCACTACCGGCGGCTGGGCCGCTATGCCTCGGGCTTCGCGCTGCTGGCCGATGCCACGCTGGCGCAGCTGGGCGGAGGCCTGAAGCGCCGGGAAATGATTTCCGCCCGCCTGGGCGACATCCTGTCCGAACTGTATCTGCAGTCGGCGGTGCTCAAACGCTGGGAAGACGAGGGCCGCAAGCACGACGATCTGCCGCTGGTGCAGTGGTGCCTGGAGCAGGGCTACGCCAGCATCGAGAAAAGCATGGATCAGGTCCTGCGCAATCTGCCGGGCCGCGTGTTGTCGTGGGGACTGCGCGCGGCCATCCTGCCGCTGCGCCTGGCCAAGGGGCCGAGCGACGCCTTGACCCGGGAATGCGCTGAACTGCTGCTCAAGCCTTCGCCCACGCATGTGCGCCTGGCGGCCGACCTGCATCGCGAGGCCGGCGCTGCCGGCGACGATCCGGTAGGCCTTCTGACCCGCGCCTTCGCGCTGGCGGACGCCGTGCAGCCCCTGCGCGACCGCCTGCGCCAGTCCGGCGTGCGCGATTGGCGCGAAGCCCATCAGCGCGGCGCCATTACCGACGCGCAGGCGGCCTCGCTGGAAGAGGCCGAAGCCCTGGTCTCGCGGGTGTTGCAGGTGGACGATTTCGCGCCCGAGGAGTTGTCGCCGCAGGCCGCCAAGGCGGACTCCGGCGAGGCTTAGGGTAGGGACGCAAGCCCCGCAAGGCGGGAGCGGGGCCTTAGTCGTCCTGATTCGGATCCATGTCCGGGAACAGGATTTCAGTGAACCCGAATTTGCTGAAGTCCTGGATGCGCGACGGGTAGAGCCGGCCGATCAGGTGATCGCATTCGTGCTGCACCACCCGGGCGTGAAAACCCTCGGCCTCGCGCTCGATGAGCTGGCCGTAGGGATCTCGCCCGCTGTAGCGGATGCGGCGGTAGCGCGGCACCAGGCCGCGCAGGCCCGGCACCGACAGGCAGCCTTCCCAGCCGTCTTCCGTCTCGTCCGACAGCGGCGTGATGACGGGATTGCACAGGATGGTCTGCGGCACGGCGGGGGCGTCGGGATAGCGCTCGTTGCGGTCAAAGCCGAAGATCACCAGCTGCAGATCCACGCCGATCTGCGGCGCGGCCAGGCCCACCCCTTGCGCGGCGGCCATGGTTTCGAACATGTCGTCGATCAGCGCATGCAACTCGGGCGTGTCGTAGCGCTCCACGGGCGCGGCCACGCGCAGCAGCCGCGGATCGCCCATTTTCAGGATGGTGTGGATCATGGAAGTGTCTTCCTGGCTTTGGCCGCGCGGGGCTCAGTCCTGGCGGCCCTTTTTCTGGATGAACTCGATCTTGTAGCCATCGGGGTCTTCGACAAAGGCGATGACCGTCTTGCCGTGCTTCATCGGGCCGGCTTCGCGCGTGACCTTGCCGCCTTTTTCCTTGACCTTGTCACAGGCTTCGTAGGCGTTGTCCACTTCCAGGGCGATGTGGCCGTAGCCGGTGCCCAGGTCGTACTTGTCCGTGTCCCAGTTGTGGGTCAGTTCGATGACGGCGCCTTCGGATTCGTCCTGGTAGCCGACGAAGGCCAGCGTGAACTTGCCTTCGGGGTAGTCGTTGCGGCGCAGGACGCGCATGCCGAGCACATTGGTGTAGAAGTCGATGGACTTGTCGAGATTGCCGACTCGCAGCATGGTGTGGAGCATACGCATGGGATGGTTTCCTTAAGCGGTGAGGGGGAACGGGAAGAATCCGCCGTTGCCGGCGGCTTCCCGGGTGATGCCGATGTCGCGCAGCGCGCCGCCCATGGCGTCGACTGCCTGCCGCATCTGGTCTGGCCCGAAGGCGCCGATGCAGCCGACCCGGAACGAAGGTTGTTCGGTGTTGTAGAAGTTGCTGAGCACGTAGCCGCGGCGCTTGAGGGCGTCCACGAACAATTGCAGGTTCCAGGTCGGCGCATCCGGGGCGCGGACGTTGACGACGATGGGCCCCTGCAGCGCGGGCGGCAGGTAAGGCGCCAGGCCCAGTTCCCTGACGCCATCATATAGCGTGTGCATGTTGGCGGTGTAGCGCGCCAGGCGGGCTTCGCGGCCTTCTTCGCGGTGCAGCTCCAGCGCCACGGCCAGCGCGGCCAGCGTGGGCGCGGGCGGCGTGAAACGCGGGCCGGCATTGGGCTGCTGGCTTTGCTGGTAGATGTCGGCCAGGTCCAGCGACCAGCTGCCGGCGATGCCGCGCGCCGCTTCCAGGCTGTCGCGCCGCGCCACCACGAAGGCGGCGCCGGGCATGCCTTCCAGGCACTTGTTGGCCGTCAGCACCACTGCCTCCACGGCGGGCAGGGCGTGCAGCTCCAGGGGCAGCGCGCCGAAGGCGGATACGGCGTCGACGATGACGCGGCGGCCCAGCGCATGCGCGATGCGCGCGAGTTCGGGCACGTCGTGGCAGATGCCGCTGCCGGTTTCGCTGTAGACCAGCGCCAGGTGCGTGAGCGTGGGATCCTGTTCCAGCGCCTGCGCGACCGCTTGCGGATCGATCCGCTCGGTGGAGCCTACGGGTAGCGGCACGGCGACGCGGCCGGCATCGCCGGCCAGCTTCTGCAGGCGGGCGGCGTAGGCGCCGGTGGAGGGCGCCAGCAGGCGGCCGGCGGCGGGGATGAAGCTGCGGATGGCGGCTTCCACCGCGAAGTGGCCGCAGCCCGGCAGCGCCAGCGCGGCGTGCTCGTCGGGCGACGCCTGCGCCGCCCGCAGGACGCCATCGCAGACCTGCCGGTAGGTCTGACGGAAATCGTTGTCCCACGGCGCATAGTCTTGCGCCATGGCGGCCTTCACCCGCGCGTCGGTCGTGACCGGGCCCGGAATCAGCAGCAACATTTTCGTGTCTCCAGAATGCCTCAGAACTGAGGCAAGGATGCGGGGTCGTGACGTCGCAGGATGTTCTTGGCGTCTTCGAAATCGGGCAGGATCTGTCCCACTTCGCGCCAGAAGTCCTGACTGTGGTTCATTTCGCGCAAATGGGCAAGCTCGTGGGCGATGACGTAGTCGATGATGGCGGGCGCGAAATGGATCAGGCGCCAGTTCAGCATGATGTTGCCGTCGCTGGTGCAGGAGCCCCAGCGGGTTGCGGCCGACGACAGGCGCCAGCGCCGGATCTTCAGGCCGCTGACTTGCAGGAAGTGGGCCAGGCGCGCGCCGAACCAGGCGCCGGCGCGCTGCTGCAGCCAGGCTTGGGCCGAATCGCGGATGCGGCCCTGGTCCGCCGAGGACGGCAGCGCCAGCCACAGGGTGTCGCCGTCCTGGGGGGCGTCGGCGTCGCCCGACAAACTGGCCTGGCGGCTGTCGCCGCCCACGCCGATCACGATGCGCTTGCCCAGGTAGGGCAGCTCGCCGCCCGGCTGCCAGCGGGTGTGCGCCATGGCCAGTTGTTGCTTGCGGGCATGCCATTCGCGCAGCTTGGTCAGGATCCAGCGGGCCTTCTCGCGCACGGCGTCGTCCACCTGCGTCAGCGTCACCCAGTTCGGGGCGGTGACGCGCAAGCCGTCGTCAGTGATCACGAAGCCTATGCTGCGGCGGCGCGAGCGCAGCAGCACGAAGCCGATGGACTGCTGCTCGGTCGCGACCTCGCGCCAACGCGCGCCGGGCGGCAGCGGGTCGGGGCAGGGCGTGGGGACGAGCGAGGCCGCGTTGGGCGACAGCGTCAGCAGCGGTTCGCCGGCAGGGGCGGCGGCCGGCGGCAGATCGGGGAAGAGGGGCTTGGGCGGGACCGGCTTGGGCGAGGCCGCCTCAGGCGCGGTCGGAGCCTTTGGCGCGGCGTTCAGCGGCGGCGCGCCCGTGGGCGCGTCGTGCTGCTGTTCGTCGAACAGGAGTTCGAGCTGATCAGTGCTGGCCATACCTTTCTGGATTGAGACGCCGCATTTCCCCTTCGATCCAGTCCTGAACCTTTTTGTTCAGTTCCTCGGGGGAGAGTCCCTTGGATTCTATCGCGGGACCGATGGACACGGTAACCATGCCCGGATACTTCACGAAGGCGTTGCGGCGCCAGCATTCGCCGGCATTATGCGCCACGGGGATGACGACCGCGCCGGTGCGCGAGGCCAGCAGCGCGCCGCCCATCTTGAAGCGGCCGGTCTTGCCGGGCGGCACGCGGGTGCCCTCGGGGAACAGCAGGGGCCAGCGGCCTTCGTCCAGGCGCGTCTGGCCTTGCTTGACCACTTGATCGAAGGCATCGCGACCCTTGGCGCGGTCGATCGGGATCATGCGCAGCAGCGCCAAGCCCCAGCCGAAGAACGGCACCATGTGCAGTTCCTTCTTGTAGACGAAGCAGACTTCGCGCGGCATGTGGGCCGGGAAGAACAGCGTTTCCCAGGCCGACTGGTGCTTGGACAGCAGCACCGCCGGGCCGTCGGGCAGGTTTTCCCAGCCCTTGACCTGCCAGCGGATGCCGCAGAAGAAGCGCGCGCCCCAGATGGCCAGGCGCGGCCAGCCCACGGTCAGCTTGTAGCGCCAGTGCAGCGGCAGCGGCGCCCACAGGATGCAGGCGAAGGCATAGGGAATGACCGTGACGGCCAGGAACAGGAAGTACAGCAGCGAACGTAGGCGGGCCATTGGATCAATGGTCCTGCAGCAGCGCGTCGACCACGGCCGACAGGTCGTCGCAGACGCGGGTGTTGTCAGGCAAACCGCCCTTGGCCAGCGTTTTCTTGCCGTTGCCGGTCAGCACCAGCCAGGGCGAGCAGCCGACCGACGACGAGGCCTGCAGGTCGCGCAGCGAATCGCCCACCGCCGGCACGCCAGCCAGGTCGACGTCGTAGCGGTGTCCGATCTGTTCGAACATGCCGGGCTTGGGCTTGCGGCAGGAGCAATTGTCATCGGGGCCGTGTGGGCACATGAAGACCGCGTCGATACTGCCGCCAGCGGCGGCCAGTTCGCGACGCATCTTGGTATGGATGGCCGTCAGGGTGTCCATGTCGAACAGGCCGCGCGCCAGGCCCGACTGGTTGGTGGCGACCACCACCTTCCAGCCCGCCTGCGTCAGCCGCGCGATGGCCTGCAGGCTGCCGGGCAGGGCGATCCATTCGTCCGGATTCTTGACGAACGAATCGCTGTCCTGATTGATGACGCCGTCGCGGTCTAGGATGATGAGTTTCACTGTGCCAGCCTGGAGATGTCAGCGACCTGGTTCATCAGGCCATGCAACTGGCCCAGCAGGGCCAGCCGGTTGGCGCGCACGGCCGGGTCTTCGGCCATGACCATGACGTCGGCAAAGAAGGCGTCCACGGCTTCGCGGACCTGGGCCAGCGTGCTCAGGCTGCCGGCGAAGTCGCCCGCGGCCAGTTGCGCCTCGGCCTTCGGGCGCAGCGCGGAAACGGCGGCGGCCAGGGCCTTTTCAGCCGGTTCCACGAGCGCGGCGTCGTTCACCGCGCCGATCTCGCCTTCGGCCTTCTTGAGCAGGTTGCCGATGCGCTTGTTGGCGGCGGCCAGGCTGGCGGCCTCGGGCAGCTGCGCAAAGGCGGCGGCCGCGCGCACGCGCTCGGCCACCTGGTGCAACGGCGGGGTCAGCGCGATCACGGCTTCGACGGCATTGCGGTCGAAGTCATTGATCAGCTGGTTGCGGTAGCGTTCGTAGATGAAGGCGCGGACTTCGGCCAGCGTGTCGGCGGGGATCTTGCCGGCGGGGAAGGTCCCTGCGGCCAGTTCCAGCAGGCCGTCCAGCGACAGGGGGCCGGCCTCGCTGATCTTGAGCCAGCCGCCTGCGGCCAGTTGTTCGAAGGCGCTGATCAGGCCCAGCGCGGCGCGGCGCAGGCCGAAGGGGTCGCGCTCGCCGGTGGGCGCCAGGCCGATGGCCCAGATGCCGACCATGGTTTCCACGCGCTCGGCGATGAACAGGGTGGCCGCGGTCAGCGTGTCGGCGGTGACGGGCGCGTCGCAGCGGTTGCGGTACTGCGTGCGCAGGGCCTGCACCACGCTGTCGGGCTCGCCGTCGCCGGCCGCGTAGTAGGCGCCCATGACGCCTTGCAGCTCGGGGAATTCGCCCACCATGTTCGAGCCCAGGTCGGCCTTGGCCAGCATGGCCGCGCGGTCGGCGGCGGAGACCTCGCCGCCCAGTTGCTCGGCCACGCCGCGGGCGATGGCGCGCACGCGCTCCACGCGTTCCAGCTGGGTGCCCAGCTTGTTGTGGTAGACGATCGAGCCCAGTTGTTCGACGCGCGCCGCCAGCGGCGTCTTGCGGTCGGTTTCGAAGAAGAACTGCGCATCGGCCAGGCGCGGGCGCACCACGCGCTGGTTCCCTTCAATGATGTTCACCGGATTGTCGGTGTGCATGTTGCTGACGATCAGGAAGCGGTGCGTCAGGCGGCCGGTAGCCGGATCGAACAGCGGGAAGTATTTCTGGTTCAGCCGCATGGTCAGGATCAGGCATTCCTGCGGCACTTGCAGGAACTGCTCTTCGAACTGGCCCACGTAGACGGTTGGGTGTTCGACCAGGGCCGTGACTTCGTCCAGCAGCGCGGCCACTTCGGGATCGTCGCCCAGGGTGGCGTTCAGGCGGCCGGCATGGTCCAGCAACTGGCGCTGGATCTCGTCGCGGCGACCTTCGAACGAGGCCACCACGCGGCCCTTTTCGGCCAGGGTGGCGGCGTAGGCGTCGGCGTCGGCGAAGGATACGGGGCCCGCGCTCATGAAGCGGTGGCCCAGCGTGTCGCGGCCGGCGGCCAGGCCCAGCGCGGACACCGGCACCACGTCGGCGCCGAACAGCGCGACCAGGCCGTGCGCCGGACGCACGAACTTGACGGTGGTGACGCCGTCGGCCAATTGGTAGCGCATGACCTTGGGAATGGGCAGGCCGTTGATGGCGGCGTCGATGCCTTCCTGCAGGCCGGCGGCCAACTGGGCGCCGGGAGCGGTGCCGCGCGCGACCAGGTAGTCCTGCTTGCCGTCGGATTCACGTTCCAGGGTCGACAGGTCGATGTTCTCAAGGCCCTTGGCGGCCAGCTTCTTCTGCAGCGCGGGCGTGGCCTGGCCGTCTTCGGTCAGGCCGATCTTCACCGGCATCAGCTTTTCGGCATAGGGCTGGTCGGGCGCCTGAGCCAGCACGGCGGACAGGTGCACGGCCAGTCGGCGCGGCGTGGAATACGCGGTGGCGGCGCAGCCGGCGGCCAGCAGGCCGTGGCGCTCCAGCGTGGCGCGCACGCCTTCGGCAAAGGCCTGGCCCAGCTTCTGCAGGGCCTTGGGCGGGAGTTCTTCGGTCAGCAGTTCGACCAGCAGCGGGCGGATGTTCGTCGTCATTTATGCAGCCTCCCCGGCGGCCTTGTCGCGGCCCAGCATGGGAAAGCCCAGTCGTTCGCGGGAATCGTAGTAGGCCTGCGCGACGGCGCGCGACAGGTTGCGGATGCGGCCGATGTAGGCGGCGCGCTCGGTGACGCTGATCGCGCCGCGCGCGTCCAGCATGTTGAACGTGTGCGCGGCCTTCAGCGCGGCCTCGTAGGCGGGCAGCGCCAGCGGCACGTCCATCAGGCGCTTGGCCTCGGCTTCGTAGTCATTGAAGTGCGAGAACAGCATCTCGGCCGACGAATGCTCGAAGTTGTAGGTGGACTGTTCCACTTCGTTCTGGTGGAACACGTCGCGATACAGCACGCGGTTGCCGTTGGCGCCTTCGGTCCAGACCAGGTCGTACACGCTTTGCACGTCCTGCAGGTACATGGCCAGGCGTTCCAGGCCGTAGGTGATTTCGCCGGTGGTCGGCGTGCAGTCCAGGCCGCCCACTTGCTGGAAGTAGGTGAACTGGGTGACTTCCATGCCGTTCAGCCAGACTTCCCAGCCCAGGCCCCAGGCGCCGAGGGTGGGGTTCTCCCAGTCATCCTCTACGAAGCGGATGTCGTGCTGGGTGGGATCGATGCCCAGCGCCTTGAGCGAACCGATGTACAGGTCCAGGATTTCCGGAGGCGCGGGCTTCAACACGACCTGGTACTGATAATAGTGTTGCAGGCGGTTGGGGTTTTCGCCGTAGCGGCCGTCCTTGGGGCGGCGCGAGGGCTGCACGTAGGCGGCGCGCCAGGGCTCCGGGCCGATCGCGCGCAGGAACGTGGCGGTATGCGAGGTGCCGGCGCCGACTTCCATGTCGTAGGGTTGCAGCAGGGCGCAACCCTGCTTGTCCCAGTATTCCTGGAGCGTAAGGATGATTTGCTGAAAGGTGAGCATAGGATTCTTGGAATTCGGCCGCCGGGCAAGGCTTGCCCTGGGCGTGGGAAACCCGACATTCTAACTGGCCTGGGGCGGTCCGGTTCCCGAATGCCGGGCGGACGGTTACATCTGGGCCTTCGGGGCGGTTCGCAGGGGGACAGTGTGCCGCTGGTGGACGCCCCGCGGGCCTGTCGCTGCGCCTGGAAACCAATGATCGTATGATTCCAGGTTGCGTACCAAGTCTTATATAAAACCCGGAACCTGATTCCGAGAATTCCCGGAAGGAGCAGTCCCATGTCAGACCTGATCAAGGTAGAAGTCACCGACGGCATCCAGATCATCACGATCAACCGTCCCGAGGCCAAGAACGCCATCAACCTGGAGACCGCGCAGGCCATGGCCGCGGCGCTGGACCAGTTGGACAGCCGCGACGACATCCGCATCGGCATCCTGACGGGCGGCGGCGGCACGTTCTCGTCGGGCATGGACCTGAAGGCTTTCGCCAAGTCGGGGCAGCGTCCCTACGTGGAAGGCCGCGGCTTCGCGGGCCTGAACGAGCGGCCGCCCAAGAAACCGCTGATCGCGGCGGTGGAAGGCTATGCGCTGGCCGGCGGCTGCGAAATGGCGCTGGCTTCCGACCTGATCGTGGCCGCCAGCAACGCCAAGTTCGGCCTGCCTGAAGTCAAGCGCGGCCTGGTGGCGGGCGCTGGCGGCATGCTGCGCCTGCCGCGCCGCCTGCCGTACCACATCGCCATGGAAGTGATCCTGACCGGCGAAATGTTGACGGCCGAGCGCGCCCATTCCTTCGGGCTGGTCAACCGCATCACCGAGCCGGGCGCCGCCCTGGCGGGCGCTCTGGAGCTGGCCCGCGCCATCGTCGAGAATGGCCCGCTGGCGGTGCAGACCGCCAAGAGCATCGTGGCGCAGTCGGGCGACTGGGATCAGGCCAGCATGTTCGACCAGCAGCGTCCGCTGATTGCGCACATCTTTTCGTCCGCCGACGCCAAGGAAGGCGCGACCGCCTTCGCCGAGAAGCGCAAACCGGTCTGGCAAGGCAAATAGGAAATGCCCCCACGCCGCGCCCCTGCGGGGCTAGCTGCCCCCCGAGGGGGCGCTGTTTGCCTTGGGGCGGCCCGGCGGCAAAAATAGTTCTTTCTCCATCGCGGCGGGCTAGTCACGCCGGCCGCGTTTTCACGTTTTTCATCTAGACCCGATATCGCCATGTCAGTCATCATCAAAGAAGAAGACTTCATCCAGTCGATAGCCGATGGCATCCAGTTCATCAGCTACTACCACCCGGTCGACTACATCCGTCACCTGGCCCGCGCCTACGAGCGCGAGGAAAGCCCCGCCGCGCGCGACGCGATGGCCCAGATCCTGACCAACTCGCGCATGTGCGCCGAGGGCAAGCGTCCGCTGTGCCAGGACACGGGCATCGTCAACGTGTTCCTGAAGGTCGGCATGGGCGTGCGTTTCGAGACCAAGCGCACGCTGCAGGAACTCTGTGACGAAGGCGTGCGCCGCGGCTATCTGAACCCGGACAATCCTTTGCGCGCCTCGGTGCTGGACGATCCGCTGTTTGCGCGCAAGAACACGCGCGACAACACGCCCTGTATCCTGCACGTCGAGCTTGTCCCGGGCGACAAGGTCGACGTGCAAGTCGCTTCGAAGGGCGGCGGTTCGGAAAACAAGTCGAAGTTCGCGATGCTGAATCCGAGCGATTCGCTGGTGGACTGGGTGCTGAAGACGGTGCCGACGATGGGCGCGGGCTGGTGCCCGCCGGGCATGCTGGGCATCGGCGTCGGCGGCACGGCCGAGAAGGCCATGCTGATGGCGAAGCAGTCGTTGATGGAAGACATCGACATGTACGAGCTGCTGGCCCGCGGTCCGCAGAACAAGCTGGAAGAGCTGCGTATCGAGCTGTATGAGAAGGTCAACGCGCTGGGTATCGGCGCGCAGGGCCTGGGCGGTTTGACGACGGTGCTGGACGTCAAGATCAGCACGTTCCCGACGCACGCGGCGTCCAAGCCCGTGGCGATGATCCCGAACTGTGCGGCGACGCGCCACGCGCACTTCGAACTGGACGGCTCGGGCCCCGCTCGCCTGGATCCGCCGTCGCTGTCGGAGTGGCCGGAAGTGCACTGGGCGCCGGACTACAACAAGTCCAAGCAGGTGGACCTGAATACGCTGACCAAGGAAGAAGTGGCCAGCTGGAAGCCGGGCCAGACGCTGCTGCTGTCGGGCAAGATGTTGACGGGCCGCGATGCGGCGCACAAGCGTATCCAGGACATGCTGGCCAAGGGCGAGCCGCTGCCGGTGGATTTCAAGAATCGCGTCATTTACTACGTGGGTCCGGTGGATCCGGTGCGCGACGAAGTGGTTGGCCCGGCGGGCCCCACTACCGCTACGCGCATGGATAAGTTCACGGACATGATGCTGGAGCAGACGGGCCTGATCGCGATGATCGGCAAGTCGGAGCGCGGTCCGGTGGCTATCGAATCCATCAAGAAGCACAACTCGGCTTATCTGATGGCGGTAGGTGGCGCGGCTTACCTGGTGTCGAAGGCTATCCGTGGCGCGAAGGTGCTGGGTTTTGCGGACCTGGGCATGGAAGCCATCTACGAGTTCGACGTGAAGGACATGCCGGTGACTGTGGCGGTTGACGCTCAGGGTACCTCTGTCCATACCACGGGGCCCAAGGAATGGCAGGCCAAGATCGGGAAGATTCCTGTCGCTGTGGCTTGATTCCGTAGGCTGTGAGAAAACCGGCTGCCAGGGGACTGGTGGCCGTTTTTTTTGGCTTTAGTGCTTAGTGCTTCGTAGGCCGCCCGTCGGCGCGGGCGCCTGGGTGGCGAGCGCCCACGATTGCGGTCCGGAGCGTTCGCTCCGGACTGCCCCGTTGTCATCCTCGTCCTCGCCTTCGGCGACTCCTACGGATTCCCTCGGGCGCATCAAGGTTGCTCGCCACCCAGACGCCCGCGCCGACGGGCTACGAGTGTCTTGGACTGGTGCGCTGCTGGAGCCGTGGTCGGGGGAGAGGCTTGATTTGCCCGTCATTATTGGCCGCCCGGGCGGCCAATAATGACATACGTGATTTATTTGATTGCTGTGGTGGTCGCTAGCGCGCATGCGGTGAGTGGCGTGTGGGGATCATCGTCGTCCTGTGACTGGAGTCTTCGCTGTAGGCGCGGCCCTCGTCAGTTCGTCGTCTTTAATCCCTCGCGAAACACGGCGATCTCTTCTTGCGTCTTCCCCAGCACCTCCCGCAGCACTTCCTCCGTGTGTTCCCCCAGCAGCGGCGGCGCGCGACGGTATTCCACCGGCGAGGCCGATAGCCGCAACGGGCTGGCTGTCACCGCCGCCATGCCGCCCGCCGGATGCGGCATATCGCGGCGCAGCTGACGTGCCAGCGCTTGCGGATGTGCCTGGGCCTGGGCGATATCGTTGATCGGCCCGCAGGGCACGCCCACGGCCTCGAGCTTGGCGATCCAGTCGTCGCGCTGGCCCTGGCGCATGATCTCGGTCAGCAGGCCGACCAGCAGCTCGCGGTTGGCCAGGCGCATGCGGTTGGTGGCGAAGCGCGGGTCGTCGCCCAGTTCGGGTGCGCCGATGGCGCGGCAGTATGCGCGGTACTGCGATTCATTGCCTGTGGCCACGATCAGGTGGCCGTCGCTGGCGGCGAACACCTGGTAGGGCACGACGTTCTGGTGGGCGTTGCCGGCGCGCTGGGGCGCCACACCGGAGTTGAAGTAGTTCGAGTTCTGGTTGGCCAGCAGGGCGACGTGGCTGTCCAGCAGGGCGATGTCCAGGTGCTGGCCCAGGCCGCTGTTGTGGCGTTCCTGCAGGGCGGCCAGGATGGCCACGGTGGCGTACATGCCGGTGACGATGTCGGTGACCGCCACGCCGGCTTTTTGCGGACCGCCGCCGGGCAGGTCGTCGCGTTCGCCGGTGATGCTCATCAGGCCGCCCATGCCCTGGATCATGAAGTCGTAGCCGGGGCGTTGCGCGTAGGGGCCGTCCTGGCCGAAGCCTGTGACGGAGCAATAGATCAGGCGCGGGTTGATCTGCTTCAGGCTGTCGTAGTCCAGGCCGTACTTGGCGAGGCCGCCCACCTTGAAGTTCTCGACCAGGATGTCGCTGGCGGCCGCCAGTTCGCGGATCAGCGCGGCGCCTGCGGGCGTGGCCATGTCGGCTTCGACGGAACGCTTGTTGCGGTTGGTGCTGAGGTAGTAGGCGGATTCCTCGGTGTCTTGGCCCGCGCCGTCCTTGAGGAACGGCGGGCCCCAGGCGCGGGTGTCGTCGCCGACGCGCGGGCGTTCGATCTTGATGACGTCGGCGCCCAGGTCGGCGAGGTTCTGCGTGCACCAGGGGCCGGCCAGGATGCGCGACAGGTCCAGTACGCGGATGCCGGTCAATGCGGGCGGGCGGTTCATGGCTTCAGCTCCGCGGTGCCGTGGCTCATGACCACCACGCCGCGCTCCTGCGCGCGGGCCTGGAAGCGGAGCTGGCCGTCGGGCAGGCGCCAGATGTCGCACTGCAGGGTTTCGCCGGGATAGACCGGCGCCGAGAAGCGCGTGTTCAGGCTGACCAGGCGCGAGGCGTCGTAGCCGCAGCAGCTTTTGACGATGGCGTGCGCGACTACGCCGTAGGAGCACAGTCCGTGCAGGATGGGTTTGGGGTAGCCGGCCGCGCGTGCGACCTCGGGGTCTGCGTGCAGCGGATTGCGGTCGGCGTTCAGTCGGTACAGCAGGGCGGCGCTGGCGGGGATGCGGATTTCGCAGCTCAGGTCAGGGGCGCCGTCGGGCGCTGCGGGCAGGGCGGCGGGGCTGTCGTCTCCCTGTCCGAAGCCGCCGTCGCCGCGGCAGAAGGTGCTTTGGCGCAGGGTGGCGAGGCAGGCGCCGTCTTCGCCGTGCAAGGTGCGTTCGGTGATGATGATGGCGCCCTTGTCGGCGCCCTTGTCGATCACGTGCGTGTTGCGGCTTCTGCCGGTGACCACGCCCGCCGCCGGCAGGGGCGCATGCATGGTCAGCCGTTGTTCTCCGTGGACCACGCGTACCCAGTCGATGCCGGCGCGCGGATCCTGGACCCAGAAGCCCGGATAGCCCAGCACCACGCTCATGGTGGGGAAGGATTGCAAGCCTTTTTCGTACACGTAGCGCAACTGGCCGGCGTCTTCGGGGTCTTGCCCCAGGCCTATGCCCAGGGCGTACAGCATGGTGTCTTTTTCGTCGTAGCGCTGGCGGACTTCGTCGAAGCGCCAGTTCTTCACGGTTGCGTAGTCCAGGGGCATGGCGGCCTCAGATGGGATCCCAGTCGATGACGTCAGGCGAACGCTCCAACGCGTAGAAGTGCTTGCGCATGGCGGGCACGGCGATCTCGGCGATGCGCTCGGGCGTCCAGCCTTCGCCGTGGTGCACGGTGCGCAGCGGGCGCGGCTGGCTCATCAGCATGATCTCGTTGGCGCGCACCGCGAAGATCTGCGCGGTGACCTCGCTGGCCGCGTCGCTGGCCAGATACACGGCCATGGGCGCGACCTTGCCGGCTTCCATCTTCTTCAGCTTTTCGACGCGGGCTTTTTCTTCGTCGGTTTCGGCGGGAATGGAGCTGGTCATGCGGCTCCATGCGAACGGCGCGATGCAGTTGGAGCGCACGTTGTAGCGCGCCATGTCCAGCGCGATGGATTTCGACAGGGCCACGATGCCCAGCTTGGCCGCCGCGTAGTTGGCCTGGCCAAAGTTTCCGATCAGTCCGGACGTGGAGGTCATGTGCACGAACGCGCCGGACTCCTGTTCGCGAAAGTAGGGCGCCGCCGCGCGACTCATGAAGAAGGACCCGTTCAGGTGCACGCCCAGCACCTGACTCCATTCCTCTTCGCTCATCTTGTGGAAAACCCGGTCGCGCAGATTGCCGGCATTGTTGACCACGGCATCGATGCGGCCGAAGGCGTCGATTGCCGTCTGCACGCAGCGGCTGGCGCTGTCGTACGCGGCCACGCTGTCGGTGTTGGCGACGGCCTGGCCGCCCGCCGCGACGATCTCCTTGACGACCGCTTGCGCGGGGCCATCCGCGCCGCCTTCGCCGGTGAGCGATACGCCGATGTCGTTCACCACCACCTTGGCGCCGGCCTGCGCCATGGCCAGTGCAATGCTGCGGCCGATGCCGCCGCCCGCGCCAGTCACGATCACCACTTTTCCGGAAACTATGCCGCTCATTGAAGCTGACTCCTGTGCTGCGGCGCGCGCGCCGTGTGGAAAACAGTTCCGCATCGAACGCTCTGGTTCGAGGGGATGCACCATGGTAGATTCGACGAGGCATGCGAAGAATTCAAAATTAGATATGCCCCCCTTCTGCGTGGTGGAACATGAGACACGATCTGACGGACCTGCGTTTGTTTCTGAACGTGGGGGAAACACTCAATCTGACCCGGGCTGCGGAACGCACCTTCCTGTCCCTGCCGGCGGCAAGCGCGCGGGTGAAGAACATGGAGGAGGCCTTCAAGGCCCGGCTACTGGTGCGCATGGCCACGGGCGTGGCGCTGACGCCGGCGGGCGAGGTGCTGCTCAAGCATGCGAACGCCGTGTTCCGCCAGCTGGAATGCCTGAACGCGGACCTGCAGCCCTATGCCAGCGGCCTGAAGGGACGCCTGCGCCTGCTGGCCAACACCACGGCCACCAATTCGTTCCTGGCCGACGCCTTGTCCACGTTTCTTGCGGAAAACCCTGACGTGGACGTGGAACTGGAAGAAAAAATATCTGGCGATATCGTCATCGCCATACGCGCAGGCCAGGGAGACCTGGGGCTGGTGGCGGGCAATATCGACGTGTCGGGCCTGGACGTCACGCCGCTGTTCCGCGATGAGCTCACCGTGGTCACGTCGCTGGACCACCCGCTGGCGGCCACGGAGTCCGCGCATTTCGCCGACTTGGTCGATGCCTACCAGTTCGTCGGCATCCATCCCGACAGCGCCATCCAGACCTTCCTGGAAGATATCGCCAGCGGCCTGGGCAAGCGCATCTGCCAGCGCGTGCACGTGGGTAGCTTCGAGGCCGTGTGCCGCATGGTGGAGGCGGGCGCGGGGATCGCGGTGGTGCCGCGCGCCTGCGCGGCGCGCTACAGCCGTCCGGATGCGCTGCACGTGCTCAAGCTGGATGACCCCTGGGCGTTGCGCGACCGTCTGCTGTGCCGCCAGCGCGGCCGCGACCTGCCCAGTTTCGCGGAATGCTTCATCGAACATGTGCAGCGTGCGGCCCGCGGTCTGTAGCGCGTTCCGAAGAGGGGCTTTTGCAAATATGTAGCGGTAGCTCCGCAGGTTCGGCAAATAATAAAAAAGGCGTCAGGCAGCAGTCCTAGAGCTTGGCCGCCCATAAAACCGAGAACCAGGAGACTGCCGTGACCGATCTACTACGCCGCCGCGCCGTTGCGCGGCTGGGCGCCGCGTGCGCCGCCGCCGCGCTGCCCGCGCTGTTCCCCAAGATGGCCCGCGCCGCCGCCTGGCCGGCGCATGCCGTGAACTTCATCGTGCCGTTTCCTGCGGGCGGCCCCGTGGACACGACCGCGCGCTTCACCACGCAGCCGCTGGGACAGCTGTGGTCGGTGCCCACGGTGGTCGACAACAAGTCGGGCGCTGGCGGCATCGTGGGCGCGCAGTTCGCGGCCAAGTCCGAGCCCGACGGCTACAACTATTTTTTTGCCTCCATCCACCATGCGGTGCTGCCCAGCCTGCGCGGCAATCTGAGCTACGACATTACGCGGGACTTCGTGCCGGTCGGCATGGCGGCGGTGTTTCCCATCGTGCTGGTGGTGAACGCGACGCTGCCCGTGAATTCGGTCAGCGAGCTGATCGCCTATGCCAAGGCCAATCCGGGCAAGCTCTCGTTCAGCTCGTCAGGCACGGGCGGCGGCACGCACCTGGCCGGCGAGTTGTTCAACGCCATGGCCGGCGTGCGCATCCAGCACGTGCCCTACCGCGGCAGCGCGCCCGCCATGCAAGACCTGCTGGGCGGACAGGTGCAGGTGATGTTCGCCGACGGTCCATCCGCCGTGCCGCATCTGAAGGGCGGCAAGGTGCGTGCGCTGGGGGTAGGCAATCCCACGCGTTCCAGCATGCTGCCCGACGTGCCTACCATCGCCGAGTCCGGTCTGCCAGGCTACGAGGCATACTCGTGGAGCGGCGTGATGGCGCCCAAAGGCACCCCGCCCGACATCGTGAAACGCGTGAATGCGGATCTCGTGAAGGTCCTGTCTGACCAGGCCACCGCGCAGGGCATGATCGCCGCAGGCGCCGAGCCCAAGCCCGGCACCCCAGAACAGTTCGGCGAGTTCGTCCGCGATGAAATCGCGAAATGGCGCGACGTCATCAAAACCGCCAACATCAAGCTGGACTAAAGCTGGCGCAGAGCTTCGCGCGCGGCGAGATATTCGGATTCCAGCTGATCCACCAGCATCGCGGCAGGCAGGATTTCCTGCGCCGCGCCCACGCCCTGGCCCGCGCTCCACACATCCTTCCAGGCCTTGGGCCGCGAACTCTTGTCCATGTTCGCGGGCGGGGCTACGCCGTTCCTGGCAAGTTCCAGGGGATCCAGGCCGGCTGCCCGGATGCTGGCCGACAGGTAGTTCGCGGGCACGCCCGAGAAGTAGGGCGTGTAGGTCACGTCTGCCGCCTGCGCCTGCAGCACCATTTCGCGATAGGCGTCGCCGGCCAGCGATTCCTGCGTCGCGATGAAGCGTGTACCCATGTAGGCGAAGTCGCAGCCCAGCACCTGCGCGGCCAAAATGTCCTTGCCGTGGCTGATGCAGCCGGACAGCGCCAGCGGGCCGTCGTAGAAGGCGCGGATCTCGTTGACCAGCGCGAATGGGCTGATCTGCCCTGCATGGCCGCCTGCGCCCGCCGCCACCAGGATCAGGCCGTCGACCCCGGCGTCCAGCGCGCGCTTGGCGTGCCGCACATTGGTGACGTCATGGAATACCAGCCCGCCATAGCCGTGCGCGGCGGCCACCACGGCTTCGGGGGCATGCAGCGAGGTGATGATGAGCGGCACGCGGCGCTCGGCGCAGATGGCCAGATCGCCCTGCCAACGCGGATTGCTGGGGTGGACGATCAGGTTGACGCCATAGGGCGCGATTTGCGCGTCGGGTGCGGCCTGGCGCTTCGCGGCCAGGCCGTTCTCGATGCGCGTGAGCCAGTCGTGCAGCTGCTCCTGCGGACGGGCGTTGAGCGACGGAAAGGTGCCGATGATCCCCGCCGCGCATTGCGCCACCACCAGGTCCGGTCCGGAGACCAGGAACATGGGGGCGCCGATGACGGGGAGGCGGGTGTGGGCGTGCAGCGCGAGCGGGGGATTCATCTGGATGCTCCGGTGGTACTCAATTGGCCTGGATGTTGGCGCTTTGGATGACGTCGGACCACAAGGCGTATTCACGGTCGATGCGCGATTGCAGCGCCTTGGAGTCGCCGGTGTTGATGGTGTAGCCGCCATCGATCATGGCCTGGCGGAAGGCCGGATCGCTGGAGACTTCGTTCAGCGCGCGGGTCAGGCGGGCCGCGACGGCGTCGGGCAGTTTCTTCGGCCCAACCAGCGCGTACCAGCCGACCACTTCGTAGTCCTTCATGCCGGCTTCGACCATGGTGGGCACGTCGGGCAGTTCGGGGTTGCGGGTCTTGGACGTGACCGCCAGGGCGCGCGCTTTGCCGCTCTTGACGAAGGGGATGGCGGTGCTGGTGATGTCGAACATGAAGGTGATCTTGCCGCTGATCACATCGACCATGGCAGGCGAGTTGCCGCGGTAGGGCACGTGCAGCATGGGCGCGCCCGCCTGCTTCTTCAGCAGCTCGGCCGACAGGTGGTTGGACGCGCCGATGCCGGCGGAACCGAACGACACGGCATCCGGATGGGCCCGGGCGTAGGTGACCAATTCGCTGACGTTCTTGGCTGGGATCTGCGGGCCGATCAGCAGAACGTTGGCGTAGTCCACCACCAGCCCGATCAACGAGAAGTCCTTGCGCGGATCGAACAGCGTGCTGCGCTGTACCAGCGGCGACATGGTGAGGGTGGGGCTGGCGGCGAAGCCCAGCATGTAGCCGTCGGGCGCGGCCTTGGCGGTGGCGTCGGAGGCGATCATGCCGCTGGCGCCGGCGCGGTTTTCCACCACCACGGACTGGCCCAGCTTGTCGCCCAGGTACTTGGCGAAGACGCGGGCGGTGGTGTCCACGGGGCCGCCGGGGGCATAGCCCACCAGCAGCCGGATGGGGCGTTCGGGATAGGCGTCGGCCCAGGCGTTTGAGGCCGTGGCCAGCGCCGCCGTGGCGGCGGCCGCGGCGAGCAGGGTCTTGATGTTCACGCTGTAGTCTCCTTGTGGGTAAGTGGCGGGTCGTGCAGCGGAACAGCTAGCCGCGGCTACGCCAGCCTTTCTTTCAGCGGCTGCTTGAGGATCTTGCCGCTGACGGTGGTGGGAATGGTGTCGATGGGGATGATGCGGGCGGGCCGCTTGTACGGCGCCAGCTGCGCGCGCAGATGCAGCATCAGCAGGTTGGTGTCCACGGTGGCGCCGGGCAAGGGCTCGACGAAGGCGATGACTTCTTCGTTCTGGTCGGCGGTGGGGCGCCCGACCACGGCCGACAGGCGCACGCCGGGGAACGCGTTGATGACGGATTCGACTTCCAGCGGATAGACATTGAAGCCGGAGCGGATGATCAAGTCCTTGGAGCGTCCTGCGATGTACAGCGCGCCCTGTTCGTCGACGTAGCCGATGTCGCCGGTGTTGAGCCAGCCGCCGGGCAGCAGCGCCTGCGCGGTTTGTTCGGGATTGCGGTAGTAGCCCAGCATGACGCCCGGGCCGCGGATCAGGATGTCGCCGCGCTCTCCGGGTGCGGGCGCGCCGTTGTCGGGGTTGCCGATCCGCATTTCCACGCCTTCGACCGCATGGCCGGCCGAGCAGTCGCTGCGCGGCGCATCGATGCGGGTGACAAACATGGAGCCCGCGTATTCGGTGATGCCGTAGCCGTGGTGCATGGCGACGCCGAAATAGCGCTCGGCGTCGCGCTTTAGCGTGGGATCCAGCGCGGCGCCGCCCGTGTACAGGTAGCGCAGGGCAGGGGCGCGCAGCTCCGCGCGCGGCGGCGCCACGGCCATCATGCGGCTGAACATGGTGGGCACGCCCTGCAGGATGCTGACGCCGGGATGGGCCAGGGCCTTGAAGGCGTCGGCGGCGTCGAAGCGGCTGCGCAGCACCAGGCTGGCGCCGGCGTGCACCGTGGCCATCAGCACGGTGGCGATGCCGAAGATGTGCGACATGGGCAGTGCGGCGTAGCCGATGTCCTGCGGCGTCAGGCGGCGCGAGGCGGCGGACACGCGGGCGAAATGCAGCAGGCCGCGGTGCGGCACGAGGACGCCCTTGGGCGCGCCCGTGGTGCCGGACGTGTAGATCACCGTGGCCACTTCCGCGGCCGTGTCGCCCGTTTCGGCCTGCGTGGGCGCATCCGCTCTTGCGGTCTGCATGCCTGGGCCCCAGACGTCCGGGTCGGCGTCGGCGGCGCCGGCGTGCTCGGCATGGGCTGCGGCGGCGGGCGAGACGCCGCTGGTGTAGAGCAGCAGTTCGGGCTGCGCGTGAACGCGGATGGCGTCGATCTCGCGCGCGGACAGGCGCGCGTTCACGCCCACCGGCCAGGCGCCCGCCACGCTGCAGGCAAACAACGCGGCGACCATGGCCGCGCAGTTTTCACCGGCGATCAGCACGCGGTGCCCGGGACGTACGCCCTGTTCTTCGAGCCATGCGGCCGCGGCCTGCACGCGCCGCCAGAACTGCGCGTAGCTCAGTTTGCCGCCGCCTTCCTCGTACAGAAAGGTGGCGTCGGGCCGCTGGCCGGCTTGCTGCGCCAGCAATTGATGGATGCGGGTAAGAGGGGCTGCCGGGGACATGGTTGCGTCGCTCAAAGCGTGGCCTGGGTGCCCAGGATGGCGGTGGATTGGCTGGACAGGGTGCCGCCGTTGCCGTGCACCAAGGCCAGATGCGCATCGGCGACCTGGCGCGCGCCGCATTCGCGGCGCAGCTGGCGGACGGCCTCGATCATGATGAAGACGCCGTACATGCCGGGATGCACGCAGCACAGCCCGCCGCCGTTGGTGTTGACCGGCAGCGCGCCGCCAGGGGCGATGGCGCCGCCCGCGATGAAGTCCTTGCTTTCGCCCTTGGCGCAGAAGCCCAGGTCTTCCAGGAACAGCAGGGTATTGATGGTGAAGGCGTCGTACAGTTCCACCACGTCGATGTCCCGGGGCGCAACGCCTGCCATCTCGAAGGCCCGCTTGCCGGACTCGGCCGCGGCGGTCACGGTCAGGTCTTCCATGGACGAGATCTGGCGGTTCCAGACCGCGGTGGCGTTGCCCAGCACGTAGACCGGCGGACGCGGCAGGTCGCGGGCGCGCTCGGCGCGCACCAGCACGTAGGCGCCGGCGCCGTCGGTGACCAGGCAGCAATCGCGCACGCTCAAGGGATCGGACACCATGCGGGCCGAGAGGATCTGGTCCAGCGTGGCGGGTTCGCGCAATTGCGCTTCGGGATTCAGCTGGGCCCATTGGTTGGCGGCCAGCGCCACCTGTGCCAGGTGCTCGCGACGCGTACCGTATTGATGCATGTGGCGCGCGGCCGCCAGCGCGTAGGAGGACAGGGGACTCAGCGGCTCGTAGGGCGTTTCGTACGGCTGTGGATCGAACTGCTTGCGGACCCGGCCGATCTCGGCGCGGCTCAAGGTGGAAGTGCGCTGCGTGCTGCCATAGCAGACCAGCACCGCGTTGCACTGGCCGGATGCCAGCGCGTGCAGCGCGGGCAGCAGGTGCGCGACGAAGCTGGAGCCGCCCAGCATGGTGCTGTCGATGAAGCTGGGGCGGATGCCCAGGTGTTCGATGACCGGCATGGCCCACATGGGCGCGGCCACGCTGGCGGTGCAGATGCCGTCGATGTCGCGCATGGTGAGGCCGGCGTCTGCCACCGCGCGCTGCGCGGCCTGCACCAGGATTTCCATTTCGGTGTAGCCCGCGGCCTGGCCCAGGCCCGCGTGGCCCACGCCGGCCACTGCCACGGCGCCGCGCAGATCGTTCAGCGTCATTGCGCCTCCTGGTTGGGTCGGAAGATCAGGAGGCCGCGGCCGTCCTGCTGCGCCACCTGCGCGCGCACCGCCATGCCGATATGCACGGCGTCCGGCGCCACGCCTTCGACGCGGCTCATCAGCCTGACGCCTTCCTGCAGGTCTATCAGCGCCACGTTGTAGTCGCCGCCCGCCTCGGGCTTGCGGCGCACCACGGTGGTGGAATAGACCTCGCCGCGCCCGTCGGGCTCGGTCCAGGCGAGTTTGTCCGCGCCGCAATGCGGGCAGATCATGCGGGGGTAGAACACGGCGCGGTTGCAGCCCGCGCAATGCTGGATGAGGAAGCGGCCTTGGTCCAGCGCCTGGCGGTATTGCGCCTCGACGCCTTGCGGCGCGACGGCCTGCTGATCGGGAACGGTCATGATGCCTACGGGTTCCAGTGGATGACGCTTGCAAGTGTCGGCACTGGCGGCGGGTTCGGCCATTCTTCATTGCTGAAGCTGGCCTTCTGCCGGCCCGTAGTGGGGCGCCCTATGTCCTGCGCGAAGCCCGTCTTCGGAAGAGGCAGATTGTCCGGCGTGCCCCCGCGTGGCTAGATATCGGAAAAGGAGCCCGACCATGAATCTGACCTGGACGCCGCAGGAGCGGCTATTCCGCGAAGAAGTGCGCGCCTTCGCCACGGACAAGCTGCCGCAGGACATACGCGACAAGGTGCTGCGCCACCAGCGGCTGGAGCGCGAGGACTACGTACGCTGGCATAACATCCTGGCCGACCAGGGCTGGGGCGCGCCGAACTGGCCGGTCGAGCATGGCGGCACCGGCTGGAATGCATTGCAGCGGCTGATCTTCGAGGTCGAATGTTTCAAGGCCGGCGCGCCGCGCCTGTTGCCATTCGGCCTGTCCATGATCGGCCCGGTCCTGATGAAGTACGGCAGCGCCGAGCAGCAGGCGCGCCTCTTGCCTCGCATCATCCGCGTGGAGGACTGGTGGTGCCAGGGCTATTCCGAACCGGGGTCGGGGTCCGATCTGGCCTCGCTCTCGACCCGCGCCGTGCGCGACGGCGACGAATACGTCGTCAACGGCCAGAAGACCTGGACCACCCTGGCTCAGTACGCCGATTGGATGTTCTGCCTGGTCCGCACCGACCCCGAGGCCCGCGCGCAGCGCGGCATCTCCATGCTGCTGCTGGACATGCGTACGCCGGGCGTGACCGTGCGCCCCATCCGCACGCTGGATGGGGGGCACGACGTGAACGAGGTCTGGCTGGAGAACGTGCGCGTGCCCGTGGCCAACCTGGTGGGCGTGGAGAACCAGGGCTGGACCTATGCCAAGTACCTGCTGGGCCACGAGCGCACCGGCATCGCAGGCCTGGGCCATTGCCACCGCGAACTGGGCGTGCTCAAGCACATGGCGGTGCAGGCGCAGTCCCGGGGCAAGCCCCTGCTGGCCGACAGCCGGTTCCGCGACCGCATCTCGCGCATCGAGGTGGACATCATGGCGCTGGAAATGCTGCTGCTGCGCGTGGCCTCCAGCAACGACGGCACGCCGGGGCCGGAAGCGTCGGTGCTGAAGATCCGCGGCTCCGAGATCCAGCAGGACCTGGCCATGCTGCAGATGGAGGTGGCGGGGCCGGACGCCTGGCCCTATGACCCCGATTGGCTGCAGGCAGACCATGGATACAGCGGTCCTGGGCCGGAACTGGCGGCTGCGGCCGGCGCCGGCTATGCCGACATGCGCAAGACCTCGATCTACGGCGGCACCACCGAAGTGCAGAAGGGCATCATCGCCCGCCTGGTGCTGGGCCTGTAGGCCCGGCCTCGCGCAACCCGACAGGAAGACGACGCATGGATTTCATCTATACCGAAGAACAACGCATGCTGGCCGACAGCCTGCGGCGACTGGTGGACCAGGAATGGACGCACGCGCGCCGCCGGGCCCGGCAGGCGGCGGGCAAGCTGGATGCCGACGCCTGGGCCGCGCTGGCTGAACTGGGCGTTCTGGGCCTGACCATCCCGCAGGATTTCGGCGGCTTCGGCGAAGTGCCCGCCAGCCTGCTGCCCGTGCACGTGGAACTGGGACGCGGATTGGTGTCCGAGCCGGTCATTCCCAGCGCGGTCATGGGCGCGGCGCTGATCGAAGCCTGCGGCGGCGAAGCGCGCGGCTTGTGGCTGCCGGCCATCGCCTCGGGCGACGCCGTGGTCAGCGTGGCGTACCAGGAGCCCGGCCGCCGCTACGACACCGATCCGCGCGATTGCCGCGCCAGCAAGACTGCCGATGGCTGGCGGCTGGACGGCGCCAAGCATCTGGTCTGGCACGGCGCGGCGGCCACCGCGTGGCTGGTCAGCGCGCGCGGCGACGGGGGCGAGACCCTGTTGCTGGCGGTGCCGGCGGATACGGCAGGCGTGAGGATCACCGATACGCCCACGCTGGACGGCGCGCGCTGCGCCCGGCTGGATCTGAACGCGGTCAATCTGGCGCCCGAGGCCTTGCTGGCGCAAGGGACCGCCGCCGACCAGGCGCTGGCGCAGTCCTTGCAATGGGGCACGGCCGCGCTATGCGCGCACGCCGCGGGCGCAATGGAGCGGCTGCTGGAGATCACCGTCGACTACCTGAAGGCGCGCAAGCAGTTCGGCCAACCGCTGGCCTCGTTCCAGGCCTTGCAGCATCGCCTGGCGGAAATGCTGGTGGCCAAGGAACTGGCTTTGTCCATGGCTTATGTGGCGGTGGCGGCGCTGACCGAAACCGACGCAGCGCAGCGCCGCCGCATGATCGCCTCCGCGAAGTTGGAAGCCGCGCGCGCCGGACGCCTGGTGGCGCAACTGGCGGTGCAGCTGCATGGCGGCATGGGCATGACCGACGAGCTGGACGTGGGCGATTACTTCAAACGGCTGACCGTCGTGGACCAGCTGCTGGGCGATACGGCCGAACAACTGGCGGTGCTGGAGGAACTGGCATGAGCGCAGCGGCGACGACTCAGGTCGAAGGCGGCTACACCCAGATCCGCTTCACGCTGGAGCGGGGCGTGGGCGTCATCACACTGAACCGGCCCGACCGGTTGAACAGTTTCACGGAAGTCATGCATGCCGAGCTGGCGCGGGCGCTGGATGCCATGGAGGCGGACAGCGGCCTGCGCGGACTGATCATCACGGGCGCGGGCCGGGGCTTTTGCGCTGGGCAGGACCTGGGCGAGCGCAAGCCGGCTGAGGACGGAGCACGCCGCGACCTGAGCCTGATTCTTGAGCAGTGCTACCGACCGCTGATCACCCGGCTGCGTAACTTGCCGGTGCCGGTGGTGTGCGTGATAAACGGCGTCGCGGCCGGCGCAGGCGCCAGCCTGGCGCTGGCTTGCGACGTGGTGTTCGCAGTGGAGTCGGCGCGCTTCATTCAGGCCTTCAGCAAGATCGGCCTGCTGCCGGATGCCGGCGGCACCTGGTTCCTGCCGCGTTTGGTGGGCTCTGCGCGGGCCATGGGCGCCGCGCTGTTCGGCGAAGCGCTCAGCGCCAGGCAGGCGGAAGCCTGGGGCCTGATCTGGCGTGTGGTGCCAGACGCCGCGCTGGCGGACACGCTGGCCGAAGTCGCCGATACGCTGGCGGCCGGACCTACGCGCGCCTATGCGGCTACCAAGGCGGCGCTGCACGCGTCCAGCGGCAACACGCTGGCGCAGCAGTTCGATCTGGAATGCCGCTTGCAGCGCGAACTGGGCTACACCGACGACTACCTGGAAGGCATGCGGGCGTTCGCGCAGAAGCGCCCGCCGGCGTTCACCGGCACCTGAGCTTTGCAGACGGCCGTCAGGGCGTCCGCGCCGCCTGGATCTGTTCTATGAGTTCGCGCGCGCAACCCGGCAGAGCGTCGATGTCGCGCACCAGCAGCTTGCGTTCGCGCACCACCCAGGGCTCGTCCAATTCGACCACGCGCAGCTTCATGTCGGCGCCATAGCGCCGCGCGGCGGAGTCGGGGATGACGCCGATGCCCACGCCCGCCTGCACCATCCGGCAGATGGAATCGAAGCTGTAGAGCTGGATGCGCTGGGGCAGGCGCTGGCCCACCTGTTCCAGCTGGTCGCGCAGGAAGGCGACCAGGGTGGAACCTTCGTGCATGGTGATGAAGGGGTAGCGCACCGCCTCGGCCAGCTTGATCTTTTCCTGATCCTGCAGCGGGTGGCCATTGGGCACCACCAGCACCAGCTTGTCGGTGCTGAAGTGGATGGTCTGCAATTCGGGCGCATCCACCGGGCCGGCCACGATGCCCAGGTCGGTGGTGCCGTCCAGCACGCCGCGCACGATGTCGCGGGTCAGGCGTTCCTGCAGGTCCACGGTGACGCCAGGGTGGCCGGACAGGAATTGCGCCAGGATGTCCGGCATGAATTCCGTGACCGCCGTGGTGTTGGCGAAGATGCGGATGTGGCCGGCGTCGCCGTCGGCCTGCTCCTGGAAGTCATGTTTCAGGTGGTCCACCTGGCGCATGATGACGCGCGCGTGCTGCAGCAGCTTCTGGCCCGCAGGCGTGATCTCCACTCCGCGGCTGTCGCGGTACAGGAGGCGGGTATTGAGCTGGTTCTCCAGCGCCTTGATGCGCACGCTGACGGCTGCCAGGGACAGGTGCGCCCGCTTGGCAGCCTGGGTCAGGCTGGGGGATTCGGCGATGTGGATGAACAGGCGTAGGTCGGCGAGGTCGAAGTGCATGGGCCATATATTACGGCGCGAGGCGTCGGGCCGGGAGGCAGGGGTGCGATTCAGGCAGCGCAAACCCCGCCTTGAGCAAAAACGAATTCACAAGCGGGACGGCTTGCGGGCATGCTTCAGTCTGTAAAAACCCCAGCAGAGGATATCGGCATGACATCTACAGATCCGGCCGCCTGGATCGGCAGCGGCGAACGCAGGGCGGACGCCATGGATCCGGGCCACGCCGCGCGCATTGCGGCAACCCTGGGCGGTCCGGCGCCGGTCCAGGGCGATGCCTTGCCGCCGCTGTGGCAATGGGCGTTCTTCATTTCCACGGTGGACATGGGCGGGCTGGGGACGGATGGCCATCCGGCGCGCGGCGGCTTTTTGCCGCCGGCCCAGGACCGCAACCGCATGTGGGCGGGCGGCCGGGTCGAGTTCCGCCGGCCGCTGTTGGTCGGCGTGCCCGCGGAGCGCGAATCCACGGTGATCGATGTCAAGGAAAAGGCAGGGCGCACTGGCGCGCTGCTGTTCGTGACCGTGCGCCACGAGTTCCGCCAGGAAGGCGAGGTCGCCATCCACGAGGAGCAGGACATCGTCTATCGGCAGCCGACGCCGCCCAAGCTCACGGGCAGCGAGCCCGCGCCGCAGGCGCAGTGGCGCGATACCGTTGAGCCGTCGCCGGTGCTGCTGTTCCGCTACTCGGCGGTGACCTTCAACGGCCATCGCATCCACTACGACCATCCCTACGTGACGGGCACCGAGGGCTATCCCGGGCTGGTGGTGCACGGCCCGCTCATCGCCACCGAGATGGTTGCCGCCTTCTCCCGCGCCCATCCGCAGGCGCGCCTGACCCACCTGTCGTATCGCGGCCTGCGTCCACTGATTGCGCCCGCACCCTTCCAGGTGGCCGGCCGCTTGACCGAGCCGGGCGTGGCCCAGCTCTGGGCTGAGCAGGACGGCACGCTGGCCCACCAAGCTGAACTGAGGTTTACAGAATGAGCATAGAGGCCCCCCGTCCCCTGGACGGCATCACCGTCGTCAGCCTGGAGCACGCGATCGCCGCGCCGTTCTGCACCCGCCAGCTCGCGGACATGGGCGCGCGCGTCATCAAGATCGAACGTCCCGGCGGCGGGGACTTCGCCCGCGGCTACGACGAGCGCGTGCGCGGCCTGTCCTCGCATTTCGTCTGGACCAACCGGTCCAAGGAAAGCCTGACGCTGGACCTCAAGCGCGAAGAGGCGGGTGGCGTCATGGAGCGCCTGCTGGAGACGGCCGACGTGCTGGTGCAGAACCTGGCGCCCGGCGCCGCTGCGCGTCTGGGACTGTCTTTTGACGCCCTGCACAAGAAGTATCCGCGCCTGATCGTCTGCGATATCTCGGGCTATGGCGAAGGCGGGCCCTATCAGGACAAGAAGGCCTACGACCTGCTGATCCAGAGCGAAAGCGGTTTCCTGTCCGTGACGGGTACCAAGGACGATCCGGTCAAGGCCGGTTGCTCCATCGCCGACATCGCGGCCGGCATGTACGCCTATTCCGCGATCCTGAACGCATTGCTGCTGCGGCAGAAAACGGGCCTGGGCAGCCGCCTGGACGTCTCCATGCTGGAGAGCATGGTGGAGTGGATGGGGTTTCCCATGTACTACGCCTTCGACGGCGCCACGCCGCCCGTGCGCGCGGGCGCGGCCCACGCCTCCATCTATCCCTACGGGCCGTTCCCCGTGGGCGACGGCGCCACCATCATGCTGGGCCTGCAGAACGAGCGCGAATGGCGCGTGTTCTGCGCCCAAGTGCTGCGCCAGGCGGAACTCGCGGAAGACCCGCGCTTCATCTCCAATTCGCTGCGCACCGCCAACCGCGACGACCTGCGCGCGCTGATCGTGGCCGCCTTCGCCGACCTGTCCATCGAACAGGTGACGCAGCGGCTGGAGGACGCGCAGATCGCCAATGCGCGCGTCAACGACATGGCCGGCGTCTGGGCCCATCCGCAATTGCAGGCCCGAGGCCGCTGGAGCCAGGTGGACAGCCCCGCCGGCGAGCTGCCCGCGCTGCTGCCTCCGGCCAGCAGCAACGCCTTCGCGCCGCGCATGGCCGCGGTGCCCGCGGTGGGCCAAAACACCGATGCGGTGCTAGCATCATTGGGATACGCGCCCGATCAGGTGGCGCAGTTCCATGCATCGGAGGTCGTGTGACGCATCCCGTTGTCCGTAGCGCGCTGTTCGTGCCGGCGTCGCGCCCCGAGCGCATCCCCAAGGCGCTGGCCGCCGGCGCCGACGCCGTCATCGTCGATCTGGAAGACGCGGTGGAGCATCTGGCCAAGGCGGCCGCCCGGGAAGCGCTGTGCGATTTCCTGGGGACGAATCCGCGCGCCCGGCTGTGGGTGCGGATCAACGACGCCTCCACCTCCTGGCACGACGACGATCTCAAGGCCTGCCGCGGCAAGCCCGGGGTGGCCGGCGTGCTGCTGCCCAAGGCCGAGAGCCTGGCGCAGGTGCGCCATGTGGTCCAGGCGGGCCTGCGGGTGATTCCCATCCTGGAAACCGCCCAGGGCATCCTCAACGTTGCGGAAGTCGCCGCCACGCCCGGCGTGGAGCGCCTGGCCTTCGGCAGTCTGGACTACGGCCTGGATCTGGGACTGACGCCCGATACGCCGGGGGCGCAAACCGTGCTGGACCAGGCGCGCGTGCAGGTGCTGCTGCACAGCCGCGCAGCCGGACTGGCGCCCGCGCTGGATGGCGTGTTTCCGGGCATCCAGGACCAGGCCGGGCTGGCGCATGCCGCCGGCCGCGCGCAGCAAATGGGCTTTGGCGGCATGCTGTGCATCCACCCCACGCAAGTGCCGGTGATCCACGCGGCCTTCGTGCCCGCGGCGCAGGAACTGGCCTGGGCGCGCCGCGTCATCGCCACGCATCGCGACACTTCGGCCGGCACCTTCATGCTGGACGGCAAGATGGTCGACGCTCCAGTCATCGCACGCGCGCGACTGGTGCTGGCGCAGGCGGGCGAAACCACCGGCATCTAGGCCGGTTCCGATCACTTCTTTCCGGCAGCTCCATGGGCGAAGCGCTCTTCATCGGACACACTTATATCGACGTCACCGTGCTGGCGGACGAATGGCCTACGGGCGATGAAAAAAGCGTGGCGCGCGACTACGCGGTGTCCTTCGGCGGCAACGCGGTGACGGCCGCGTTCGCCTGCGCGCGGCTGGGCACGCCGCCGGACCTGATCTGCTCGCTGGCATCGGATTGGCTGGGCCACATGTACACGGACATGGCGGCGGCGCACGGGGTGTCGCTGCATGCGCGCAAAGTGAGCCGTTCGTCCCTGTCCTTCATCATGCCCAATCACGGCAAGCGCGCCATCGTGCGTGCGCGCGACGTGGACTACCTGAACGACTTTCCGCGGCTGGACATCGGCGGCTACCGTGCCTTGCACCTGGACGGGCATCAGCCCGACGCCGCCCTGCATTACGCGCAGGCGTGTCGGCAGGCGGGCGCGCTGACCTCGCTCGATGGCGGCGGCGTGCGCGAGAACACCGACGAGCTGCTGCGCCACGTCGACGTGGCGGTCTGCGCGGAGCGCATGTGCGAACAATTGGGGCTTGCGCCGTCAGGCCTGCTGGAACTGCTGAAGGCGCGCGGCTGCCGCATCGGCGCGGTCACCATGGGCGAGCGCGGCATGCTCTGGTACGACGAGACGGGAACGGTGGATGTCCTGCCCGCGCTGGACGTGCCGGCCGCCAGCATTGTCGATACCTCGGGGGCCGGGGACGTGTTCCACGGCGCCTACGTCTGGTCCTATCTGAACCGGCCGGAACTGCCGTGGGCGGAGCACTTCACCTTTGCGCGCGCGGCTTCGGCCCATAAGATCCAGCATCTGGGCAATGAAGCGGGCCTGCCGCAGGTCGAGGACGTGGAGCGCGTGCTGATGGCCTACGCGCCGAAGGAATAGCGGGCGGGCTTGGCCGCCGGCGTTCAGTCCGCGATGCGCGTTATCGGCTGGTCGTGGATCGCGGCGATCCAGTCGCCGATGGGCTTGCCTTGCAGCGCCAGGCCTGGAGCCAGGTCGCGCAGGGGCAGCAGCACGAAGGCGCGCAGGTGCATGCGAGGGTGGGGCAGCGTCAGCCGCTCATGGTCCAGCACGGTGTCGCCGTACAGCAGCAGGTCCAGATCCAGCGTGCGCGGCGCATTCTTGTAGGGGCGCTCGCGGCCGTGCCGGTTTTCCAGCGCCTGCAGCGCATCCAGCAGGGCCAGCGGGGTCAGATGCGTGTCCAGCGCCGCCACGGCGTTGACGAAGTCGGGGCCGGTGGCTTCGACCGGCGCGCTGCGGTAGAACGGCGATGCCGCCACTGCGGCGATGCCGCCGGTTTCCTGCAATTCAGCCAGGACACTGCGCAGCGTGGCTTCGCCGTCGCCCAGATTGGCGCCCAGCGCGACGTAGGCGCGCACAGGAGCGGTCATGACTTAACCCGCTGCGGGCGGCGTGCCGCGCGAGGGCGAACGGCGGGGACGGCGGCGCTTGCGCGGGGCGGAGGGGGCGTCGCCGGCATCGCGCGGTTGGCGGGACACCTCTTCGATCATCTCGCTGCGGGTGACGTCGTCGGCGTTGGCCAGGTCCATCCACCATTGCGCCAGCACGCTGTCGAACTCGCCGGCGGCGGCGCGCAGTTGCAGGAAGTCGCAGGCGGCGCGGAAGCGCGGCTGTTCGATCATGCGGTAGATGGTCTTGCCCATGCGGCGCTCGAAACGTGGCTGCATGAACCAGATCTCGCGCATGTCGGACGAGAAGCGGCGCTGGATGGCGAGCTTTTCGGTCTGTTCGTCCAGCACCGAATCGGCGGCTTGCGACAGGGCGGGGATGGTGTGCTCGCCCTGCGCGCGCAGCTGCTTCCAGCGCGCTTCCACCTGTTGCCACAGCAGCGCGGCGAACAGGAAGCTGGGGCTGATGGTCTTGCCCGAGCGCACGCGCGCGTCGGTGCGTTCCAGCGCAAGCTCCACGAAATGCTCGCCGCCGGGTTGCTCGAGCACCACGTCCAGCAGGGGCAAGAGGCCCTTGTGCAGGCCGTCGGCGCGCAGCTGGCGCAGGCAGTCCATGGCATGGCCGCAGGTCAGCAGCTTGAGCATTTCGTCGAACAGGCGCGAGGCCGGCACGTTCTCGATGAGCTCGGCCATGGTGCTGATGGGCTGGCGCGTGGCCGGGTCGATGGTGCCGTTCAGCTTGGCGGCGAAGCGCACGGCGCGCAGCATGCGGACCGGGTCTTCGCGGTAGCGCTTGGTCGGGTCGCCGATGATGCGGACCTGGCGTTTTTTCAGGTCGGCCACGCCGTTGTGGAAGTCGATGACTTCCTCGTTGTGCGGGTCGTAGTAGAGCGCGTTCATGGTGAAGTCGCGGCGCGCCGCGTCTTCTTCGTGCGAACCGAACACGTTGTCGCGCAGGATGCGGCCGTGTTCGTCGGTCTCCTGGTCTTCCGAGGCGGGGGCGCGGAAGGTGGAGGTTTCGATGATTTCCTGGCCGAAGACCACGTGCACCAGCTGGAAGCGGCGGCCGATGATGCGGGCGCGGCGGAACAGCGGACGGATCTGCTCGGGCGTGGCGTTGGTGGCCACGTCGAAGTCCTTGGGCTCCAGGCCCACGATCAGGTCGCGCACGGCGCCGCCGACGATGTAGGCGTCATAGCCGTGCTGGCGCAGCACCTCGCAGACCTTGATCGCGTGGCGCGAGACGTTGCGGCGGTCGATGCCGTGCTTGTCGCGCGTGATGCGCAACGGCCCCCGGGCTGCCGGCGCGAATAGTCGGCCGACGAATTTTTTTATGGTTTCAGTGATCATTTAGGACTTCGAATCTTCCATGTGGTCGAACAAGTCGATCACCTGCCAGCCGCGCTCCTGGGCGATGCCGCGCAGGGTGGGGCTGGGGTTGGCTGCGATCGGACGGGTCACTTTCTCCAGCAGGGGTACATCGTTGACCGAATCGCTATAGAAAAACGATTCCGAAAAATCCGCAAGTCCCAAACCCATGCCGGCCAGCCAGTCGTTGACGCGCACCACCTTGCCTTCCTTGAAACTGGGCGTGCCCAGGATGCGGCCGGTGTAGCGCCCGCGCAGGTATTCCGCGTCGGTGGCCACGAGGTGGGGCACGCCGAAGGCGCGCGCGATGGGAGCGGTGACGAAGCTGTTGGTGGCCGTGACCACCGCGCACAGGTCGCCGGCTTCCAGGTGCGATTGCACCAGGTCGCGCGCGGCGGGCGTCATGGACGGGCGGATCACTTCTTCCATGAAGGCTTCATGCCAGGCCGCCAGGTCGTAAGGCGTGTGCGCGGCCAGCAGGCCGAGCATGAACTCGGCCGCCTGCTCGGCGGTGAGCTCGCCGCGGTTGTAGCGATCCATCAGATCGTCGTTCTGGCGGCGGGCTTCGGCGGGATCCCCGGCGCGGCCCGTGCGTGCCAGATAGTCGGCCCATTGGTAGTCGCTATCCAGCGGCAACAGGGTGTGATCCAGGTCGAACAGGGCGAGACGTCGGGAGGTCATGTGCGTTGTGAATCAGGATCTGCGAGCATGGCCCGCAGCAGAGGTAGGGTGATGGGACGGCCGGTGGCCAGGGAATAGCGGTCCAGCGCGTCGATCAGCTCCGCCAGCTTGCGGATGTCGCGCTCGTGGTGCGTGAGCATCCAATTGATGATTTCGGGCGCCAGGTGCATGCCGCGGGCAGCCGCCTGGGCCGACAGGGCGGCCAGCTTGTCGGCGTCGGACAGCGGGTCCAGGCGGAAAACCAGGTCCCAGCCCAGGCGCGTGCGCAAGTCCTCGCGCAGCGGCATCGACAGCGGAGCGCGGTCGCCCGCCAGCGCCAGCGCGAAGGCGCGGCCGGTGGCGGCGGATTCGCGCCAGCGGTTGTAGAGCGCGAACAGGGCGGCCTGGCGGCTGTCGTTCATGCGGTGCACGTCGTCGACCGCCACGAACTTGGGCATGGGCGACTTGGAATCGGCTTCGGCCAGGCGGCGCAGCATGTTTTCGCCAGTCTCGGCGTCGATATAGACGGCGTCGGGGCGGGCGGTCAGCGCGCGCAGCAGATGGCTGCGGCCGCAGCCCGCGGCGCCCCAGATGTACAGGGCGCGGCCAGGAAGCAGCGCGCGCACTGCCGCCAGCGCTTCCCCGTTGGGGCCGGCGATATAGTTGTTCAGCGATGGCGCTGGCGCGGGAAGAACGTCAAGCAGCAGCTGGCGGTTCATGGGAGCTTACAGGGTGCCGAAACGAGGCGGGTAGTACGGGTCAATACGGCTACAGGTCAGTACAGCGGGTCAAAACGTCGCTGGCCGGGCGCGAAACTCCGGGGTTTGCACCACGGAACCGACAAAATCAATACCGGCCAACCCTACACTTTAAACCACCTGGGGCCAGGGTGTCGCGTCGATGGGCCTGGGCTGGCTTGGGTTTGCGCCGATCCGGCCCCTCTTGCCCGCCCTGGCCGGGCGAGCCGGCGCGGTCGCCGTCCGGACCGCTTTGGCGGCGCCGATCCCTGCTAGTCCCCGCAACATCGTAAAATGCAGGGCGTTCCACCAAAATCCCAGCAATTGTTACATACCCCACGGCATTTCTCATGACGAATCAACCTACCGCCCCTATGACCTACCGCGATGCCGGTGTCGACATCGACGCAGGCGACGCCCTGGTCGACCGTATCAAACCGCTTGCGGCGCGCACCATGCGTCCCGGGGTGCTGGCCGGTATCGGCGGCTTTGGCGGCCTGTTTGAAGTGCCGAAGTCGTACAAGGAACCCGTGCTGGTCTCGGGCACCGACGGCGTGGGCACCAAGCTGCGCCTGGCGTTCGACTGGAACCGCCACGACACCGTGGGTATCGACCTGGTCGCCATGAGCGTCAACGACATCCTGGTGCAGGGCGCGGAGCCGCTGTTCTTCCTGGACTATTTCGGCTGCGGCAAGCTTTCGGTGGATACGGCGGCGGCCGTGGTGGGCGGCATCGCCAAGGGTTGCGAGCTGTCGGGCTGCGCGCTGATCGGCGGTGAAACCGCCGAAATGCCGGGCATGTATCCGGACGGCGAGTACGACCTGGCCGGCTTCGCGGTGGGAGCGGTGGAAAAGTCCGCCATCATCACCGGCCAGTCGATCAAGACCGGCGACGTGGTGCTGGGCCTGGCTTCCAGCGGCGCGCACTCCAACGGCTATTCGCTGTTGCGCAAGATCCTGGAACGCGCCAACGCCAAGCCCGACGACGATTTCCACGGCCAGCCGATGGTCGACGTGGTCATGGCGCCGACGCGCATCTACGTGAAGCAGGTGCTGGCCGCCCTGGCCAAGCACGGCACCAGCATCAAGGGCCTGGCCCACATCACGGGCGGCGGCTTGCTGGACAACGTGCCGCGCATCCTGCAGCCCGGCCTGTCGGCCAAGCTGCACCGCGCCAACTGGGAAATGCCCAAGCTGTTCCAGTGGCTGCAAGAGCAGGGCCAGGTCGAAGACACCGAGATGTACCGCGTTTTCAACTGCGGCATCGGCATGGTGCTGGTGGTGGATCCGGCGCAGGCCGAAGCCATCGCCGCCACGCTGCGCGAGCAGGGCGAGACCGTCAGCACGCTGGGCGAGATCGTCGAGCAGAAGGAAGGCATGGCGCAAACCTTCGTGGTGTAAGCCACGCTATCTGCAACGAAGAACCGCGCCACGGCGCGGTTTTTTTGTGTCTGGCGCCTGGCTAGGCGCGTCCCGCCAGCGCGACGGCCATCGCGTCTATGGTTTGCGCCACGGCATCCGCCGCCAGGCAGTCGACGATGACGCGCTCGGGCTGCGCGCGCAGCCAGGTGATCTGGCGCTTGGCCAGCTGGCGCGTGGCGGCGATGCCCTGTTCGCGGGCGGTGGCGAGGTCGACCTCGCCGTCCAGGTGCGCCCACATCTGCCGGTAGCCCACGCAACGGACCGAGGGCAGGCCGGTATGCAGGTCGCCCCTGGCGCGCAGGGCGCGGACTTCGTCGAGCAGGCCGCGGTTCAGCATGGCGTCGAAGCGTTGCTCGATGCGGGCATGCAGCGCGGCGCGGTCGGAAGGCTCCAGGCTGATGGTGAGGTACTGGTTGCCCGTCGCGTCGCGCGGACGCTGGCTGCGCAGCAGCAGGGCCGACATGGGCTGGCCGGACAGCATGCAGATCTCCAGCGCGCGCTGGATGCGCTGGCTGTCGTTGGGGGCCAGGCGTGCGGCAGTGACGGGATCCAGCTGCGCCAGTTCGGCGTGCAGCGCGGGCCAGCCCTGGACGGCGGCGCGCGCTTCCAGCTCGGCGCGCAGCGCCGGATCGGCCTGCGGCAGATCGTCCAGGCCGTCGCGCAGCGCCTTGTAGTACATCATGGTGCCGCCCGCCAGCAGCGGGATGCGTCCGCGTGCGCGGATCTCGTCTATCAGGCGCAGCGCATCGGCGACGAAGTCGGCTGCGGAGTACGACTGGATGGGGTCGAGGATGTCCAGCAGATGCTGCGGCACCTGCGCCTGTTCCTCGGGCGAGGGCTTGGCCGTGCCGATGTCCATGCCGCGATAGATCGTGGCGGAATCGACGTTGACGATTTCCAGCGGCCAGCGCTCGGCCAGCGCCAGGGTGGAGGCGCTCTTGCCGGCCGCGGTGGGGCCGGCCAGGCAGATGACCAGCGGCGTCGCGTTGGGGGAGGAGGACGGCGACAAGCTTATTGTCCGCGCAGGAAGAGCTTGTCCAGGTCGGACACCGACCACTGGATCCAGGTGGGGCGGCCGTGGTTGCACTGGTCGGCGCGTTCGGTTGCTTCCATCTGGCGCAGCAGGCCGTTCATTTCTTCGATGGTGAGCTTGCGGTTGGCGCGTACGGAACCATGGCAGGCCATGGTGGACAGCAGCTCGTTGCGCTGTTCCGTCAGCAGGCGCGACACGCCCACGGCGCCCAGGTCGCGCAGCACGGCGCGGGCCAGCGTTTCGATGTCGCCGCGGGCCAGGATGGCCGGCACCGAGCGCACGGCGATCGAGGTGGGGCCGGACGGGCGCATTTCGAAGCCGAGTTCGTTCAGCTGCTCTTCGTATTCCTCGACCAGCGCCACGTCCTTTTCCTGGGCATGGAACACCACGGGTACCAGCAGATCCTGGCGCGGCAGGCTGCGCGCGTCCAGGGCTTGCTTGAGCTGTTCGTAGACCACCCGCTCGTGCGCGGCATGCATATCCACCAGCACGATGCCGCGGCGGGTCTGCGCCAGGATGTAGATGCCGTGCAGCTGCGCCAGCGCCATGCCCAGCGGATGTTCTTCGTCCGCGGGCAGGGCGGCGACGGGAGCAGGCACGGGTTCGCGCAGCGGCGCGGTCTTGGCGGCCGAGTCGTCATCCAGCGGGCGGTAGAGCGATTGCCAGTCCGCGGCCGGAATGCCGGCGGGTTCGGCGTGCAGGCGGAACGGCACCTGGGTGTGCGGGCGCTGCGGCGCGGGCGATGGGCGCAAGCCGTAAGACGATGATGATGCGTTGCCGCCGGCGTAGGCGGGCGGGGGCGCGTCCGTAATATC
>NZ_QWFB01000024.1:0-94249 GCF_003576205.1 Achromobacter sp. K91
CTCACCAAGCGCCTCAAGATGCAGGGCTTCATCATCTTCAACGAATACGCGCACCGCTACGGCGAATTCCGCGAGGCGATGGAAGGCTTGATCAAGCAAGGCCGCATCAAGTATCGCGAGGACGTGGTCGATGGACTGGAGAACGCGCCGCGCGGCCTGATCGGGCTGCTCAGGGGTGAAAACGCCGGCAAGCGCATTGTGCGCGTCGGCCCGGACGAAAGGAGCGCCACATGAACATCCTGATCGTGCTGACTTCCCACGACACGCTGGGCAACACCGGCCGCAAGACCGGATTCTGGCTGGAAGAATTCGCTGCGCCGTACTACGCCTTCGTCGACGCGGGCGCCAAGGTCACGCTGGCTTCGCCCGCAGGCGGCCAGCCGCCGCTGGACCCCAAGAGCGACGACCCCGACGCCCAGACCGACGACACGCGGCGCTTTCGCCAGGACAAGGACGCGCAGCGGCAACTGGCCGCCACCTTGCGGCTGGCGCAGGTGCAGGCGGCCGACTACGACGCCGTGTTCTACCCGGGCGGCCACGGCCCCTTGTGGGATCTGGCGGAAGATCCCAATTCGGTCTCGCTGATCGAGACCATGCTGGCGGCGGGCAAGCCCGTTGCGGCCGTATGCCATGCGCCCGGCGTGCTGCGCCACGCCAAGACGGCCGACGGCAAGCCGCTGGTGCAGGGCAGGCAGGTCACCGGCTTTTCCAATGCCGAAGAGGCGGCCGTGCAGTTGAGCGACGTGGTGCCTTTCCTGGTCGAGGACGAGCTGAAGCAGTTGGGCGGGCAGTACAGCAGCGGCCCGGACTGGCAGCCGCACGTGGTCGGCGATGGCTTGCTGGTCACGGGCCAGAATCCTGCATCTTCCGTCGGCGTGGCGCAGGCGCTGCTGGACAGGTTGAAGGATTGAGCGCTGGCGGGCCGGACCCGGTTCCCGCGGGATGCGGGGGCGGGTCCGGCTCTGCTTTGCCCTGGCGCGCGGCATCTGATCGGCAAGGATTGCTGCGCAATGTGTCAGAATCGCGACCTTTTGCTACAGCGCAAAGCGGCAAGAGCCCATTGCGCGCGATGACCGATGCCTCCAGACGTACCCGAATATCCCGCTGGCTCCTGCGTGGCGGCCTTGTTTGCCGCCATGCGGGCGCGCGACCCGGCCACCGGCCGCCATTCCGAAAGAGTTGTTGCGCTGAGCGTGGCGCTGGCCCGGGCCTGCGGCCTGCCGGAATCCGAACAGGAGGCGGTCGCGGTCGCTGCCCGCCTGCATGACATCGGCAAGATCGGCACGCCGGATCGTGTGCTGTATTCGCCGAAGCGGCTGGACAAGGACGATTGGGAAATCATGAAGGCGCACGCCGCAGTGGGCGCCGACATCATCATGCACAGCGACATTCCGCAACGCGAGCTGATCGCGCGGGCGGTGCGCCATCATCACGAACACTTCGACGGTTCGGGCTATCCCGCAGGACTGGCGGGCGAGGACATTCCGCTGCATTCGCGCATCATTTCGCTGGCAGATTCCTACGACGCCCTGGGCGATGCGCGTCCCTACCATCCTGCGCGCACGCATGCGGAGATCATGCGCATCCTGAACCAGGAAGCCGGCGCCAAATGCGACCCGGCCCTGTTGCGCACGTTCGAAGCGATGATCGCGAAGAGCCCCCTAAGGGTTCCGTAGCGCAGATCCCGTCAGCATCGCCGACGGGTCGGGCACTCCGGATGGGCGGTCACTTCAAGCGGTAATTCGCTGCCACCACCGCCAATTCCTGCAGCGTGCGCTGCTGCCACGCGGCATCATGCCCCAGCTCTTCGGCCAGGATGCGAGCCACTTCGGGCGCCGCCAGCATCGCGGCCTCGCTGTCCAGGAACAAGGCGCGGTTGCGCCGCGCCAGCACGTCCTCGGCGCTGCGCGCGAGTTCGTACCGTGCGGCGAAACGCACGTGCGCCTCCGACAAGCCGCTGCTCCTGACCAGCATGCGGTCCGCGCCGGGCAGCGCCTTCAGGGCCGGCAGGTCGCTGCCGTAGTAGCTGTCCGGCGTGCCGGCATGCTCCTGCGACGGCGCCAGGCCCGCCGCGCCATGCAGCGGCAGCGATTCCGTGCGGCAGGTGGCCTGCGTCAGCAGCTGGTGCTGGATGGCCGTGTCGACCACGTCCTGCGCCATGCGGCGGTAGGTGGTCCACTTGCCGCCGGTGACGGTCACCAGCCCGGCCTTGGACACCAGGATGGTGTGCTCGCGCGACAAGGACTTGGTGGAGGCTTCGCCCGTGGCCTTGACCAGCGGACGCAGCCCGGCCCAGACGCTGGTGACGTCGTCGCGCGTGGGCTTGCGGCTGAGATAGCGCGCCGCGGTGCTGAGGATGAAATCCACATCCTGCGCGCCCGCCTGCGGATCCAGCGGCAGATCGTCGCGCGGCGTATCGGTGGTGCCGACGATGGTGTGGCCGTTCCATGGCACCACGAACAGCACGCGGCCGTCGTCGGTCTTGGGGATCAGGATGGCGCGCTTGCCCGGCAGGAAATCCTGCGGCAAGGTCAGGTGCACACCCTGGCTGGGTGCCACCATGGTCTGCGCGTTCTTGTCTTCCATGCGCCGTACCGCGTCCACCCACACGCCGGTGGCATTGACCACGCAGCGCGCGCGCAACGTGAAGCTGGCGCCGCCGATCGCGTCCTGCACCGTTACGCCGTCGACCTTGCCGCCCGTCATGGTCAGGCCGGTGGCGCGCATGTAGTTCACCGCGGTGCCGCCCAGGTCGAACAGCGTGCGCATCAGGCTTACGGCCAGGCGGGCGTCGTCGAACTGGCCGTCGTAGTACAGCACGCCGCCCTTGAGATTCTTGCCCTGCACGTTCTCGGCCAGCGTCGGCGCATTGGCCAGCGTGTCGCGGCGCGACAGCCAGCGGCTGGGCGACAGGTTCAGCTTGCCGGCCAGCATGTCGTACATCTTCAGGCCGATGCCGTAGAAGGGCTGGTCGAACAGGTTGTAGGCTGGCACCACGAAGCCCAGCGGCCACACCAGGTGCGGCGCGTTGCGGTTGAGCAGGCCGCGTTCATGCAGCGCTTCGCGCACCAGGCTGACGTTGCCCTGCGCCAGATAGCGCACGCCGCCGTGCACCAGCTTGGTGGCCTTGCTGGACGTGCCCTTGGCGAAGTCCGCGCCTTCGATCAGCAGGGTGCGATAGCCGCGCGAAGCGGCATCGACCGCCGTGCCCAGGCCGGTGGCGCCGCCGCCGATGACGATCACGTCCCAGGAGTGCGTGTTGTCCAGCGTGTTCAGGAGGCGGTTGCGGTCGGGCGGGGCGACGGAGGCTAGGGGTTGGTTCATGGGATTCAAGGTGTTTGCTTCAAGGTATTCGGGGCGGCCGCCACGTCGCAGCGCACGCCGGCGTCCAGCAGGACTTGCGCCAGCGGCTCTTGCGGATGCGCGTCGGTGAAGAAGCGGTCGATTTGCGAGATGTGCGCCAGTTCCACCATGGCCTGGCGCTTGAATTTGCTGCTGTCGGCGGCGAGCCAGACTTCGCGAGACTGTTCGATGATGGTCCGCGCCACGCGCACTTCGCGGAAGTCGTAATCGCGCAGCGTGCCGTCGGCCTCGATGCCGGAGATGCCGATCAGGCCGATGTCGACCTTGAACTGGCGGATGAAGTCCATGGTGGCTTCGCCGACGATGCCGCGGTCGCGCGAACGCACCACGCCGCCGGCCACGATGACTTCGCAGTCCGGGTTGTCCGAGAGAATGTCGGCCACGTGCAGGTTGTTGGTGATGACGCGCAGGCCGCGATGGCGCAGCAGGGCGCGCGCAATGGCTTCGGTGGTGGTGCCGATGTTCAGGATCAGCGAACAGCCGTCGGGCACGGCGCGGGCCACGGCCTCGGCGATGCGCTGCTTGCCGGCGGCGTGCAGGCCCTGGCGCTTGCGGTAGGCGATGTTCTCGATGGTGGACGCTTCGATGCGCACGCCGCCATGGAAGCGCGACAGCAGGCCCGCTTCGGAAAGAATATTGACGTCGCGCCGCACGGTCTGCAGCGTGACGTCAAAGCGTTTGGCGAGTTCCTCGATCGAGGCCGAGCCTTGGGCCCGCACCATTTCGATCAGGGCGCTCTGTCTGGGATTCAGTGTCATGTTCGTATAGTAAAACAACAAAAGCGAAAAATAATGACGCGCCGCAAGATTGTTTTTTGTTCGCTTCTTGAGTAAAACGCACAATAAACGAAAGCTATCTGAAAGAGTATGCTCATCCTGTTGTTCGCTTGAATGCAGGCCGAGACCGCTGTACCGAATACCGAAGTCCGCCGTAAAAACAGGGACGTATAAGTAGGTAGAGGAGACCAGATGCAGCTGAACTTGGACAGGGTAGGTTTGCGGGCCGGCTCGCAGACGCTCCTGTATCCCATGAGCCTGGCCCCCGTCGAGGGCGCCATGACGGTATTGCTGGGGGCCACCCTGGCGGGCAAGACCTCGCTGATGCGCATCATGGCCGGGCTGGACCGGCCCACCGAGGGCCGCGTGCTGGTCGACGGCGCCGACGTGACCGGCGTGCCGGTGCGCCAGCGCAACGTCGCCATGGTCTACCAGCAGTTCATCAATTACCCGTCCATGTCGGTCTACGACAACATCGCTTCGCCGCTCAAGCTGCGCGGGGCGGCGGACATCAGCGAAAAAGTCCGCGCCATGGCGGCGCGGCTGCACATCGACCACCTGCTGGAGCGCTACCCCTCGGAGCTGTCCGGCGGGCAGCAGCAGCGAGTGGCGCTGGCCCGGGCGCTGGCCAAGGACGCGCCGCTGATCCTGCTGGACGAGCCCCTGGTCAACCTGGACTACAAGCTGCGCGAGGAACTGCGCGACGAACTTTCCGAATTGTTCGCCGAAGGGCGCTCCACGGTGGTCTATGCCACGACCGAGCCGGGCGAGGCCCTGTTGCTGGGTGGCCACACCGCGGTGCTGGATGCGGGCGAATTGCTGCAATACGGCCCCACGGCCGAGGTCTTCCATCGCCCCAATTCCATCCGCGTGGCCCGCGCCTTCAGCGACCCGCCCATGAATCTGTTTCCCGCGCGCCGTACGGGGTCGGGCTTCGTGCTGCAGGGAGACCTGGCGGTGGAGCGGGCGCTGCCGCAAGGCGCCGATGCGGAGATCACCGCCGGCCTGCGCGCCGGCGCTCTCGATGTCGAGCCGCGACCCGGCCACATCGCGCTGCCCGGGGTGGTGAAGCTGGCCGAGATCTCCGGATCCGACACCTTCGTGCATGCGCAGACGGCGGCGGGCGACGTGGTGGCGCAACTGCCCGGGGTCCACCGCTACACGCTGGACCACCGCGTACAGTTCTATTTCGACCCGGCGCAGACCTATGCCTTCGGCGCGGGCGGCGCGCTGCTGGCGGCGCCGCGGCAGCCGGCGGGCGCTGGGGAGACGGCCTGATGGCGCAGATCGAGCTGGACCTGTCCCATTCCTACGTGGCGGACCCCAAGACCGACGAGGACTACGCACTGCTGCCGCTTTCGTTCACCTTCAAGGACGGCGGGGCCTACGCCTTGCTGGGTCCGTCCGGCTGCGGCAAGACCACGCTGCTCAATTGCGTGTCGGGCCTGCTGCGGCCGTCGCACGGGCGCATCCTGTTCGATGGCCAGGACGTCACGGACAAGACGCCGCAGGCGCGCAACATCGCCCAGGTGTTCCAGTTTCCGGTGGTGTACGACACCATGACCGTGGCCGAGAACCTGGCGTTTCCGCTGCGCAACCGCGGCATGGCGCCCAAGCTCATCGGCGAGCGGGTCGGGCGCATCGCCGAGATGCTGGAGATGTCGCATGTGCTGGACCGGCGCGCCAGCGGCCTGACCGCCGACGCCAAGCAGAAGATCTCGCTGGGGCGCGGACTGGTGCGCAGCGACGTGTCGGCCATCCTGTTCGACGAGCCGCTGACCGTGATTGATCCGCAGCTCAAATGGGAGCTGCGCCGCAAGCTCAAGGAAATCCACCACGAGTTCAAGCTGACGCTGATCTACGTGACGCACGACCAGACCGAGGCGCTGACCTTTGCCGACGAGGTCATGGTGATGGCGCGCGGCAGGGCGGTGCAGGTCGGGACCGCGGATGACCTGTTCCAGCGGCCGGCACATACCTTCGTGGGCCATTTCATCGGCTCGCCGGGCATGAACTTCCTGCCGGCGCAATGGCGCGACGGCGGCCTGGAGGTGGGCAAGAGCCGCGTCGCCGGGGTGCCGGCGGAGATGGCGGCAAAGCTGGACGGCGCGGGCCCCGTGAAGCTGGGCGTGCGTCCGGAGTACTTGCGCATTACCGAGCCGGGCGCGCCCGGCGCCCTGGCCATGCGCGTGGAGCGGGTGCAGGACGTGGGCACCTACACGCTGCTGGTGGCGGACTTCGAAGGCACGCCGGTGCGCGCCCGGCTGGCCAGCAACATCGTCCCGGCCGCGGCTGGCGGCACGGTCTGGTTGTCGGCGCTGAATCCGCACACCTGCTTTTACCGCGACGAGGAGCTGATCCGATGAAACCCATAGATCACAGGGCCTGGTTCCTGGTCCTGCCCGTGGTGCTGTGCGTGGCGTTCTCGGCCATCCTGCCGCTGATGACCATCGTCAACTATTCGGTGCAGGACATCATCTCGCCCGAGCGCCGCGTCTTCGTCGGCACCGAGTGGTACGCCGCCGTGCTGCAGGATGAAGAACTGCATGGCGCGCTGTTCCGCCAGATCGGCTTTTCGCTGGCCGTGCTGGCCATCGAGATCCCGCTGGGCATCCTGCTGGCACTGTCCATGCCGGCCAGCGGCTGGCGCGCTTCCGCGGTGCTGGTCATCATCGCGCTGTCGCTGCTGATTCCCTGGAACGTGGTGGGCACCATCTGGCAGGTGTTCGGGCGCACCGACATCGGCCTGCTGGGCGCCACGCTGTCCTGGCTGGGCGTGGACTACAACTACACCGGCAACGACGTCGACGCCTGGGTCACGGTGCTGGTCATGGACGTGTGGCACTGGACGCCGCTGGTGGCGCTGCTGTGCTACGCGGGCTTGCGCGCGATACCCGACGCCTACTACCAGGCCGCCCGCATCGACGGCGCGTCGCGCCTGGCGGTGTTCCGCTACATCCAGCTGCCCAAGATGCGGGGCGTGCTCATGATCGCGGTGCTGCTGCGCTTCATGGACAGCTTCATGATCTACACCGAGCCGTTCGTGCTGACGGGCGGCGGGCCGGGCAACGCCACCACCTTCCTGTCGCAGTACCTGACGCAGAAGGCGGTGGGCCAGTTCGACCTGGGGCCGGCGGCCGCGTTCTCCATCATCTATTTCCTCATCATCCTGCTCTTGTGCTTCATCCTCTACAACTGGATGCAACGCGCCGGCACCACCGGCGGCTTTGACGAGGAGCGCTCAAATGCGTGAGAAAAATTCCCGCTGGCGCGGCGTCTTCCTGACCCTGTACCTGGTCTTCGCCATCCTGCCGCTGTATTGGATGCTGAACATGTCGTTCAAGACCAATACCGAAATCGTCAGCACCCTGACGCTGTGGCCGCGCGACTTCACCTTCGAGCACTACCGCACCATCTTCACCGACCCGGCCTGGTACTCGGGCTACATCAACTCGCTGATCTACGTGGTCATCAACACGGTGATCTCGCTGGCCGTGGCGCTGCCGGCCGCCTACGCCTTTTCGCGCTACCGCTTCATTGGCGACAAGCATGTGTTCTTCTGGCTGCTGACCAATCGCATGACGCCGCCCGCGGTGTTCCTGCTGCCGTTCTTCCAGCTCTATAGCTCCTTCGGCCTGATGGACACGCACCTGGCCGTGGCGCTTGCGCACCTGGTGTTCAACGTGCCGCTGGCGGTCTGGATCCTGGAGGGCTTCATGTCCGGCGTGCCGCGCGAGATCGACGAGACCGCCTATGTCGACGGTTATTCCTTCCCGCGCTTTTTCCTGACGATCTTCCTGCCGCTGATCAAATCGGGCGTGGGCGTGGCGGCGTTCTTCTGCTTCATGTTCAGCTGGGTGGAGCTGCTGCTGGCGCGCACGCTGACCTCGGTCAACGCCAAGCCCATCGTCGCCACCATGACCCGTACCGTATCGGCCTCCGGCATGGACTGGGGCGTGCTTGCTGCGGCGGGGGTGCTGACCATCGTGCCGGGCGGCATCGTCATCTGGTTCGTGCGGCATTACATCGCGAAGGGCTTCGCGATGGGCCGGGTGTAGAGGCAAGGAGGGCGCGCTCATGTTCAGCTGGATGGTATGGACCACTCCCGTCGCTGTGTTCTTTTCCTGCATCGTGCTGATGCTGGTAGGCATGACGGTATGGGAACTGAAATCGCCCACGGCCGAGCGCAAGGGCTTCCTGCCCCTGCGCACCACGCGCGGCGACCGCCTCTTCATCGGCCTGATGGCTGCGGCCTGGCTCAACCTGGCGTTCCTGGGGTTCGGCCAGAAGGCAGCGGAATGGTTTTCGCTGGACGAGCCGCCATCGGTGTGGATCAGCTTCATCGCGTCCATGCTGCTGCTGGCTTTCGTCATGAGGAAAGGTTGAAGAGGGGCGCCAGACCCCTCGCGTATTCAAGCGGTTGGTAAGGACTATCGGCCAGCGTCTTCCCCGGCCAGCGGTCCGCAGCAAACGATGGGGAAGACTTATCGAGGAGACAGGTCATGAAATTGCGCATGCACGCCATGGCAGCCGCCATCGCACTGATCGGGACGTCGGCGGCCTGGGCTGGCGAACCGGAAGCGAAGAAGTGGGTCGATTCGGAGTTCCAGCCTTCATCGCTGTCCAAGGACCAGCAAATGGCCGAGATGAAGTGGTTCATCGAGGCCGCCGCCAAGCTCAAGGCTAAGGGAGTGAATGAAATCAGCGTGGTGTCCGAAACCATCACCACGCACGAATACGAGTCCAAGACGCTGGCCAAGGCTTTTTCCGAGATCACCGGCATCAAGGTCAACCACGACCTGATCCAGGAAGGCGACGTGGTCGAGAAGCTGCAGACCTCGATGCAGTCGGGCAAGTCCATCTACGACGGCTGGATCTCCGATTCCGACCTGATCGGAACGCACTACCGCTACGGCGCCATCCTGCCGCTGTCCGACTACATGGCGGGCGCGGGCAAGGAGTGGACCAACCCCAACCTGGACCTGAAGGACTTCATCGGCACCAAGTTCACCACCGCTCCGGACGGCAAGCTCTATCAGCTGCCCGACCAGCAGTTCGCCAACGTCTACTGGTTCCGGGCCGACTGGTTTGCGCGCCAGGACCTGAAGGACAAGTTCAAGGCCAAGTATGGCTACGAGCTGGGGGTGCCCACCAACTGGTCCGCCTATGAGGACATCGCCGACTTCTTCTCCAACGACGTAAAGGAACTGGACGGCAAGAAGGTCTATGGCCACATGGACTACGGCAAGAAGGACCCGTCGCTGGGCTGGCGCTTCACCGACGCTTGGCTCTCCATGGCCGGCGCCGCGGACAAGGGCCTGCCCAACGGCATGCCGGTGGACGAGTGGGGCATCCGCGTGGCGGACGACAAGTGCACCCCGGTCGGCGCGTCGGTCGCGCGCGGCGGCGCCACCAACAGTCCGGCTGCGGTCTATGCCCTGACCAAGTACGTGGACTGGATGAAGAAGTACGCGCCCCAGCAGGCCATGGGCATGACCTTCTCGGAATCCGGCCCGGTGCCGGCCCAGGGCCAGATCGCCCAGCAGATCTTCTGGTACACGGCGTTCACCGCCGACATGACCAAGAAGGGCCTGCCGGTGGTCAACGACGACGGCACGCCGAAGTGGCGCATGGCCCCGTCGCCCTACGGCCCGTACTGGAAGGACGGCATGCAGAACGGCTACCAGGACGTGGGCTCGTGGACCTTCTTCAAGTCCACCAACCCCGACAAGATGGCCGCGGCCTGGCTGTATGCGCAGTTCGTCACGTCCAAGTCGGTGTCGCTGAAGAAGTCCATCACCGGCCTGACCTTCATCCGCGACAGCGACATCAACAGCGAGTTCTTCACCAAGAACGCGGCGAACTACGGCGGCCTGATCGAGTTCTACCGCAGCCCGGCGCGCGTGGCGTGGACGCCCACCGGCAACAACGTGCCTGACTATCCCAAGCTGGCGCAGCTGTGGTGGAAGAACGTCGCCACCGCGGTCACGGGCGAAAAGACTCCGCAGGCCGCCATGGACAACCTGGCCAATGAAATGGATCAGGTCATGGCGCGTCTGGAGCGCGCCGGCATGGCGCAGTGCGCGCCCAAGCTCAACCCCAAGAGCGACCCCAAAAAGTGGCTGTCGGACCAGCACGCGCCGTGGAAGAAGCTGGCCAACGAAAAGCCCAAGGGCGAGACGATCGCCTATGAGAAGCTGCTGGATGCGTGGAAGCAGGGCAAGGTGAGGTAAGCCGGCCGAACGCTGCGCACGGCCTGGACCCGGCATCGCGCCGGGTCCTTTTTTTGCCCGTCAGTGTATGACGCGCGCCGCCTTGCGCGCGCGCTTGACTTCATACATGCGGGCATCGGCCAGGCGTACCGCCGCTTCAGCGTCCAGGCCGCGCGGATCCAGCGCCACCACGCCGACGCTGGCGCCTTCGTACGGGACGGTCGCCTCGCCGAGCTGGTAGCGGCCCACGGTGGCGGCGGTGGCGCGCTCTTCCAGGGAGCGGGCGGCTTCTTCGGCGTCGCCGCGCGGCGCGTGCACGCCATGGGGGCCGTCACCCGCCACCAAAGCAGGGCCGGGGCCGATCAGCACGAATTCGTCGCCGCCTATGCGGCCGAGCATGTCAGAGCCGCGCAGGGCCGCGGAGATCCGGCGCGATACCTCCTGCAGGAACACGTCGCCTTGCTGGTGGCCGTAGACGTCGTTGATGCCCTTGAAACCGTCCAGGTCGATCACGCCGACCAGCACGCTGCCGCCTTCGCGGATGGCGCGCGCCTGCAAGCGGTCGAGCGCCTCGTAAAGCGCGCGGCGGTTGGGCAGGCCGGTCAGGGTGTCGGTCAGCGCATATGACATGAGCTGGACGTTGGCCGCGTGCAGCTGCTCCATCAGCATTTCGCGTTCCAGGAAGCGGGCGATCACGCTGGAGAACAGTTTCAGCACCGATTCGGCCTGCGGTTCGATCTGGTGTCGCGTGGCGCTGGCGGCGCACAGGGTGCCGAACAGCACGCCGTCATCGGTGCGCACCGGGGCGCTCAGATAGGTTTGTATGCCCAGTTGCCGGGCCGCGTCGGAATCCGGCCAGCAGCTGGAGACATCGCTGGTGCACATGCGGCCTTCGTCCAGCGCGCGTTTGCACAGGGTGTCGTCCCAGGGCACGGACAGGCCTTCGGGGATTTGCAGTGTGCCGGCGTTGCGCGCGTAGCGGATGCTCTGGAGATCCGCCTTCAGGTCGATGGACGTGAGATAGGTGGATTCCAGTCCGGTCACCGCGCCCAGCATGTCCAGCAGCGGTCGCGTCAGCTGTTCGACCGACTTGGCCTCGGGCAGGGTGGTCGACAGTTCTGCAAGTATTGGATCCAGCACGGCGTCTCCAGGAAGCATGGGCATACGGGTGGGCATATGAACCTGCGGCCCGACGCTCCGTGAGGAGCGCGGGCCGCGCATGTCCGCCATTATGCACGCTGTGCCGCGGGTTGCATGTAACCCGCTCGCGGGACTACGCTGGACGTTCTACACGCGGCGGCCGGGCTCGATGCGTAGCGGCCGCCAGGGAGGCAGGCATGCATCACGCGAGCGAACTGCGCGGCCGGGTGGCCGTGGTGACAGGCGCATCTTCCGGCATAGGCCGGGCCATCGCGATCGGGCTGGCGGCCGCTGGCGCGCAGGTGGTGGTGAATCATCGCGCGGGCGGCGATTCTCAGGGGCGGGCCGCCGCCGTCGCCGAAGCGATCCAGCGGCAGGGCGGTTCGGCCGTCACCGCGGCCGCCGACATCAGCAAGGAGCCCGAGGTGGAGCACCTGTTTGCGCAGGCGCTGCAGCATTACGGGCGCCTGGACATCCTGGTCAACAACGCGGGCATAGAGCATCCCGCGCCGATTGCGGACATGACGCTGGCCGACTGGCAGCGCGTCATCGACGTGAACCTGACGGGGCAGTTCCTGTGCGCGCGCGCCGCTGCGCAGCAGTTCCAGTCACAGCCGGTCGACCCGGCGCGGCAGGGATGGGCGGCGGGCAACATCCTCTTCATCAGTTCCGTGCACGAGGTCATACCCTGGGCCTTCCAGGTGAATTACGCGGCGTCCAAGGGCGGCGTATCGATGCTGATGAAATCCCTGGCGCAGGAGCTGGCGCCGGCCCGGATACGCGTCAATTCGATTGCGCCGGGCGCCATACGCACGGCTATCAACCAGCCGGCCTGGGATACGCCGGAAAGCCTGGCCAGGCTGTTGCAGCTGATTCCCTACGGCCGCATCGGCGAACCCGAAGACGTGGCGCGGGCCGCCGTCTGGCTCGCCAGCGACGCCTCGGATTACGTCACCGGCACGACCTTGTTCGTCGACGGCGGCATGACGCTGTATCCCGAATTCCGGGGCGCGGGCTAGGCCATGTCCAAGCCCCTGGAAGACTATGGCTTGATCGGCAACATGCTGTCGGCTGCGCTGGTGGCGCGCGACGGCTCCATCGACTGGCTGTGCCTGCCGCACTTCGATTCCCCCGCCTGCTTCGCGGCGTTGCTGGGCGATGAACGGCACGGGCGCTGGCGCATCGCGCCGCACGCGCAGCGCTGCACGGTGTCGCGCCGTTATGTGCCGGATACCGCGGTGCTGGAAACGCGCTACGAAACCGGCTCGGGCACGGCGCTGCTGTACGACTTCATGCCCTTGAGCGACGACGACGAGCGCGCCGACGTGGTGCGCATCGTGCGCGGCGAATCCGGACACGTGCAGATGGACATGGAGATGGCGCTGCGCTTCAACTATGGGCAGGCCGTTCCCTGGGTGCGCCGGCGCGACTATGGCCTGAGCGCCATCGCGGGCCCCGACGCGGTCGAACTGCACACGCCGGTGGACCTGGCGGGGCACGAACTCACCACCACGGCGCGCTTCACCGTGCATCCGGGCCGGGTGGTGCCGTTTACGCTGTCCTACCACCGTTCGCACCGCACGCCGCACTTCGTGCCGGATCGCGTGGAAAGCATGGACCGCACCATTTCCTGGTGGCAGGAATGGGCCAAGCGCTGTCGCTGGGAGGGCAGCGAAGAAGGGCGCGAGGCCGTGGTGCGCTCGCTGATTACCTTGAAGCTGCTGACCTTCCAGCCCACCGGCGGCATCATTGCCGCGCCTACCACCTCGCTGCCGGAGGCCCTGGGCGGCAGCCGCAACTGGGACTACCGGCATTGCTGGCTGCGCGATTCGGCGCTGACCCTCTACGCCTTGCTCAATGCCGGCTACCGCGAGGAGGCCGAGGCCTGGCGCCAATGGCTGTTGCGCGCGGTGGCCGGGCATCCCGATCAGTTGCAGATCATGTACGGCATCGCGGGCGAACGCTGGCTGCCCGAACTGGAAATCCCCTGGCTGCCGGGCTATGAGGGCAGCCTGCCGGTGCGCCGGGGCAACGGCGCCGCCGGCCAGAGCCAGCTGGACGTCTATGGCGAACTCATCGAAACCCTGTATGCGGCGCGCGCCGCGGATCTGGCGCCGCTGGCCGAGGCCTGGCGCCTGCAGAACGTGCTGCTGGAGCCATTGAAGCGCCGTTGGCAGGACCTGGACCACGGCATCTGGGAAGTTCGCGGCGAGCGCCGCGCCTTCACCCATTCGCGCCTGATGTGCTGGGTGGCCTTCGACCGCGCGGTGCAATCCTGTGATCGCTTCGGCCTGCGCGGGCCGCGCGATGAATGGCAGCGGCTTGCCGACCGCATCCGGGCGGACATCTGCAAGCACGGCTACAACCAGGCGCGCGGCAGCTTCGTGCAGAGCTATGGATCTGATGAGCTGGATGCCAGCCTGCTGCTCATCCCCCAGGTGGGTTTCCTGCCCGCGGACGATCCGCGGGTGGCGGGGACGGTGCGCGCCATCGAGCGCGAACTGCTGCGCGATGGCTTGCTGCTGCGCTACTCCAATCAGCATGCCAGCGACGGCCTGCCGGGCGACGAAGGCGTGTTCCTGGCCTGCAGCTTCTGGCTGGCCGACGCCTACGTCATGCAGGGGCGCATCGATGACGCCGAACGCCTGTTCGAGCGGCTGCTGGCGCTGCGCAACGACCTGGGCCTGCTGGCCGAGGAATACGACGTAGGCCGGCGCCGCCTGGTGGGCAATTTCCCGCAGGGGTTCTCGCACATCGGGCTGGTCAATACCGCCTACAACCTGAGCCGGGCGAGCGGCCCGGCGCGTCAGCGCAGCGAGCAGGACGCGCCGCGGGAATAGGCCGCGCGGCGGCGTCCAGCGCCTGCCGGCGCGGTGTATTCTGGCGATCTGACGGCCGCCCCAAGTCGGGCGCCGAACCGCAGAACAGAGCAGGCCGCGCATCGGCCGCCACCGCATCCAGGAGAGACAAGCATGCTTTTGACCGACGAACAGCTCAGCGTCCAGGAAATGGCGCGCCGCTTCGCGCAGGAGCGCCTGGCGCCCAACTCGGAACGCTGGGACCGCGACCATCACTATCCCGCCGACGCCATCGCCGAAATGGCGCAACTGGGCTTTTTCGGCATGCTGGTGCCCGAAGCCTGGGACGGCAATGACAGCGGCTATATCTCGTATGCGGTCGCGCTGGAGGAAATCGCGGCCGGCAATGGCGCCTGCTCCACCATCATGAGCGTGCACAATTCGGTGGCCTGCATGCCCATCCTGAAGTTCGGTACCGACGCGCAGAAAGAACAGTTCCTGCGTCCGCTGGCAACGGGCGAGCATATCGGCGCCTTCGCGCTGACCGAGCCGCAGGCGGGGTCGGACGCCAGCAGCCTGCACACCCGGGCGCGCCGCGATGGCGACGACTACATCCTGAATGGCGCCAAGCAGTTCATCACGTCGGGGCGCAGCGGCCAGGTGGTGATCGTATTCGCCGTGACCGACCCGGATGCCGGCAAGCGCGGCATCTCGGCCTTCATCGTGCCCACCGATACCCCGGGCTACAAGGTGTTGCGGGTGGAAGACAAGCTCGGCCAGCATGCGTCCGACACCTGCCAGATCGCGTTCGAGGACATGCGCATTCCGGCGGCTTACCGGCTGGGCGCTGAGGGCGAAGGCTACAAGATCGCCCTGTCCAACCTGGAGGGCGGGCGCATCGGCATCGCGTCCCAGTCGGTGGGCATGGCGCGCGCGGCCTACGAGTGCGCGCGCGACTATGCGCGCGACCGGCAGGCCTTCGGCAAACCCATCATGGAGCATCAGGCGGTCGCGTTCCGGCTGGCCGACATGGCCACGCAGATCCATGCGGCGCGCCAGATGGTGCTGCACGCGGCAGCCTTGCGCGAGGCCGGCAGGCCGGCGCTGACGGAAGCGTCCATGGCCAAGCTGTTCGCCTCCGAGATGGCCGAGAAGGTCTGCTCCGCCGCCATCCAGACCCTGGGCGGCTACGGCTATCTGAAGGACTTTCCGGTGGAACGCATCTATCGCGACGTGCGCGTCTGCCAGATCTATGAAGGCACCAGCGACATCCAGCGCCTGGTGATCGCCCGGGCCCTGTGAACGAAACGCTAGGCCGGCAGGCGCCGGCCGCGCCGCGCCCATAGCGTGTAGACGACGATGTTGCCCGCGATCAGCAAGGCCGCCAGTACGATCTGCGTGCCGCGGGTGATGCCTTCGGGGTAGATCAGCGCCAGTATGTAGTGTTCGATGAAGCCGCCGCCATAGCCTTGCTGGCCGGCCTGCTGGCGCAGCGAAATCTCCAGCGGCGTCAGCGGGCAGATCCAGCCCATGCCTATCACCAGCGCGCCCCAGGCCAGCGCGGGCAGGTGCAGGTAGGCGATCCAGCGCTTCCACAACGCCAGCAGGCCGCCCAATACGACGAAGGCAACGAAGAGGCCGTGCACGATGAGCACCAGGTCGGCGAGCAGTCGATAGCTCATGGCCGTGTCCGCCTCAGGGCTTGAGGTCCCGCAGCAGCTTGGCCAGTTCAGGCGCGGTCATCAGCGACACGCCTTGCGACTTGGCGTATTGCAGGGCGTTGTCCGAGACCTCGCCCAGCGCAATGTAGATGGCTTCGCGCGCGCCGCGCTTCTCGCGCGCCGCCTGCAGTTCGCGCAAGGGTTCGACGCCGACGCGGGCGGCCTTCCAGCGCTTGGCGCTGACCATGGCGACATGGCCGTCCTTGCTCAGCGCGAAATCGGCGCCGGGCAATTGCAGGCGCTGCACTTCACAGCCGTCGCGGCGAAAGCCCGCTTCGACGGTTTTGGAAAATTCCGCCCAGGACATGCCGGCGGCGGCTTCGGCCACGGCCTGCACCCGCGCGCCCGAGGGCGCGCGCAATTGCTTGTAGGCCGCCATGATGGCGATGACCGCGAACGGCACCGCGGCGAACACGCCCATCGCGGCGTACTCCAGCGGCAGCGCGGCAAAGCCGGCGGCCGACAGCAGCACGGCCACGCCGGCGCTCATCCACCAGGGCGAGCGCAGCAGCACCGCAAAAATGGAGTTCTGGGACATCTTGAGTTTCATGGCGGCTCGCGGTGATGCGTGGTGTGGAGGGCTTCAGGCGTCTGCGTCGCCGGCGTCGGGGCCGCGCACGACGATGCGCACGTCGCCGCAGGTCACGATCTGGCCGGCGCGGATCTTGGCCGTCTTGCGGCTTTCGACCACGCCGCCCACGCTGACGTGGCCTTCGGCCACCAGCATCTTGCCCGCGCCGCCGCTGTCGCACACGCCGGTGGCCTTGAGCAGCTGGTTCACTTCAATATAGGGGCTGCCTTCGGCCAGCGTGAATTCGATGAAGGGCATAGCGAGAGTCTGGTAGAGGTGGGGGCGGGGCGCTCAGGCTTGGCCGCCGCCGTTGGCGCCGTCCTGGGCAGGGGCGGGGGGCTCCTGCGCGGCGGGACGGTTGTTGCTGGTTTCGGCGCGAGCCATCCAGGCGATCAGGGACGAACGCATGGCTTCCTCGACCGACATCTGGATGGGCTGGACCCATTCCTGCGGCACGAACACGGTATAGCCGCCGATCATGTAGCCCATCGGCAGGTATACGGCCACGCGCTCGCCCTGGGTGAACCCTTCGGGCAAGCCTTCCATGTTGCGGCGGGTGACCAGGCCGACCAGTTCCAGCTGCTGGCCCGGCACTCGCAGGATCACGACCTGCTGGGCGGTGTTCTTGGAACTGGGCGAAAAATAGTCCGCGAAGCTCTTCAGCGACGAATAGATGCTCTTGACCACCGGCAGGTTGGTGAACGGCATTTCCAGCAGCACCAGCACGCGCTGCACGCGTTCCTTGGACACCAGGTAGCCGATGGCCAGGATGCCGAGGATGCCCAGCGCCAGGCCCATGCCCGGCACATAGAACCCGCCGATGAAGGGGCGCAGGAAGGTCAGCGCCACGGCTTCGGTCCACGCCAGGAAGATATAGAGCAGGTAGATCGTCAGGGCCAGCGGCAGGACGGTAATCAGGCCGCGGAAGAAGTATTTATAGAGGCGAGTCATAGACATAGGCAAATAAATTAGGGTCGGATTACGCGGCAAAGGCACGCGCCGAAGGGCCGCCAGCATAGCAGCCGGCGCGGGCCCGACCGGTAACAATCGGCGTGCGATCAGCGGAAGCGGCGCGCGCCTAGCGGTCCACGGGCAGGTACAGGGTCTCCTTGATCTCCTCCATGACCACGTAGCTGCGCGATTCGGCGGACGCGGGCAGGCGCTTGAGGATTTCGCCGAGGAGACGGCGGTATTCGTTCATTTCGGTCAGGCGGGCCTTGACCAGGTAGTCGAAGTCGCCGGACACCAGATGGCATTCCATGACTTCGGGCACGTACAGCAGCTCTTTCTTGACCTTGTCGAACACGTCGCCGGATTTGGCCGACAGCTTGATCTCCAGGAAGACGAGCAGGTTCTTGCCCAGCGCCGCCGGATTGACGCGCGCATGGTAACCCGTGATGACGCCTTCGCGCTCCATGCGCTTGACGCGGTCGGAGCAGGGGGTGGCGGACAGGCTGATCCGGTCGGCCAGTTCGGTCACGGAAATACGGCCTTCCCGCTGCAGGATATCCAGGATTTTCAGGTCGATACGGTCTAGCTCGCGCATTTCACTTTTGGCGATCGAAAAACAGGAGGTGGCCGGGAAAAAGCACTGGCAAAGCAAAATCTTCAGTGCTTTTCACTGCTGAGAGGCCCATAGACTACCGAAATTCCTGAACAAAACCAATCACCGGAAAGAATCATGCACGTCATCGTCCTCGGCAGCGGCGTCATCGGCACCACCACCGCCTACTATCTGGCCCGTCAAGGCGCCAAAGTCACGGTGCTGGACCGCCAGCCTTCGGCGGCGCAAGAGACCAGCTACGCCAACGCCGGACAGGTTTCGCCGGGCTATTCCACGCCGTGGGCCGCGCCCGGCATTCCGCTGAAGGCCATCAAGTGGCTGTTCCAGAAACACGCTCCGCTGGCCATACGCCTGGACGGCAGCCTGTTCCAGCTGAAATGGATGGCGTCCATGCTGGCCAACTGTTCTGCCGAACGATACTCGGTGAACAAGGAGCGCATGCTGCGCCTGTCCGAGTACAGCCGCGATTGCCTGCGCGAACTGCGCCAGTCCACCGGCATCCACTACGAAGAACGCACCCGCGGCACCTTGCAGCTGTTCCGCACCGAGGCCCAGCTGGAAGCCGCGCGCCGCGACATCGCGGTGCTGGAAGAAGTGGGCGTACCCTACGAACTGCTGGACCGCAACCGCCTGGTGACGGCCGAGCCCGCCCTGGCGCGCTCGCTGCACAAGCTGAGCGGCGGCCTGCGCCTGCCCAACGACGAAACCGGCGACTGCCAACTGTTCACGACGCGTCTGGCCGAAATGGCCAAGGGCCTGGGCGTGGAATTCCGTTACGGCCAGACGGTGTCGGGCCTGAACACGGCCGGCGGCCAGATCACCGGCGTGCGCGTGGGCAATGAAGTCCTGACCGCCGATCGCTATGTCGCCGCCTTCGGCAGCTACACGCGCGACTTCCTCAAGCCGCTGGATCTGGACCTGCCGGTGTATCCGCTCAAGGGCTACTCGCTGACCATCCCCATGGCGGACGAATCGGCCGCGCCGGTTTCTACCATCCTGGACGAAACCTACAAGATCGCCGTCACGCGTTTCGACCAGCGCATCCGCGTGGGCGGCATGGCCGAGATCGCGGGCTTCGACCTGCGCCTGAAGGAGGCCCGCCGCAAGACGCTGGAACTGGTCGTCAACGACCTGTTCCCGGGCAGCGGCCACGTGGCCCAGGCCGAGTTCTGGACCGGCCTGCGTCCCATGACGCCGGACGGCACGCCGGTGGTCGGCGCGACCCGCTACGGCAACCTGTACCTGAACACCGGCCACGGCACGCTGGGCTGGACCATGGCCTGCGGCTCGGGCAAGCTGGTGGCCGACCTGGTCATGGGCCAGCGTCCCGCCATCCGCACCGACGGCCTGGGCCTGTCGCGCTATGACCGCAAGGCGGCGTCCAGCCAGTCGCTGGTGCTGGACGGCAAGAGCGCCTGATTCCGCTTGCGGCAAGCCGGCGGCGATTCTTCCGGATATCGCCGCCGGGACTGCGCATGGGCCATCTACAATGGCCCGCATGATCCATTTCCTGCACACCGCCGACTGGCAGATCGGCCGACAATACGGCCAGTTTGAAACCGACGATGCCGCCATGCTGGCCGAGGCCCGCTTCGACGTCGTCGCCCGCATCGCTGCGCTGGCCGCGGAGCGCGGCGTGGACGCCGTGCTGGTGGCGGGCGATGTGTTCGACACGCAGGGCGTGTCGGACCGCACGATACGCCGCCTGTTCGCGGCCATGGCCGCTTACACCGGCCCCTGGGTCATGATCGCCGGCAACCACGACGCCGCGCTGGCCGACAGCGTCTGGAGCCGGGCGATGCAGTTGGGCTGCATCCCTTCCAACGTGCATGTTCCGCTGCGCACCGGCGTGGTCGATCTGGCGGCGATCAATCTCGCCGTGCTGGCCGCGCCCCTGACGCAACGCCATACCTACGACGACGTGACCCAGGCCTTCGACGCGCTGGAAACCGAAGCCGGCCGCATCCGCGTGGGCCTGGCGCACGGCAGCGTGGCGGGCCGCCTGCCGGACACCATCGATGCCACCAATCCCATCGCCCCGGACCGCGCGGTTCGCGCGCGGCTGGACTATCTGGCGCTGGGCGACTGGCACGGCTGTCTGTCCATCGACGAGCGCACCTGGTACGCCGGCACGCCGGAGCAGGACCGCTTCCGCGGCAACGAACCGGGGTACGCGCTGCATGTGCGCATCGAGGCGCCGGGCGCCACGCCCGCCGTCGAGCGGCTGGCTACGGGCAAGTACCGCTGGTCGGCCTGGTCGGAAACGCTGAGCCTGCCCTCGGACGCGCAGGCGCTGGCCGCGCGCATGGCCGAGCTGCGCGCCGAGGATGTGCTGCGGCTGGACCTGCAAGGGCACGTCAACATGGAAACCTGGGAAGCGCTGCAACGCGCCGTGGACCAGGCCGCGGCGCAGGTGCGTGCGCTGCTGCCGGACCTGTCCGGCCTCATGCTGGAACCGGACGAAGCCGACCTGGCCGAACTGCGCGCCAGCGGCTACGTGGGCGAAGTTGCGGCGCAATTGCAGGCATTGCAAGCCGACCCGGAACAATCTGCGGTTGCGGGCGAGGCATTGCGGCTGCTGCTGCGGTTCCAGCGCGAAAGCGCCGCGCCGGGAGCCGCCAAATGAAGCTCTCGCGCATCGCCCTGGAAGAATTCCGCAAGTTCCGCCAGCCCATGGCGCTGGAAGGGCTGCAGGACGGCCTGAACCTGTTCGTGGGCCCGAACGAAGCCGGCAAGAGCACCGTGGCCGCGGCCATCCGTTCCGCCTTTCTTGAACGCTACAGCACCAGCAAGGTCGCTGACCTGGCGCCGCACGGCGAGTCCGGCGCGCGACCCAGCGTGGAACTGGAATTCACGCATGCCGGACACAGCTATGTGCTGAAGAAGCAATTCCTGTCGCGCGCCCGCTGCGAACTGTTGATCGATGGCGGCGCGCAACGGCTGGACGGCGAAGAGGCCGAGAACGCGCTGGCCGCATTGCTGGGCTTTGAACTGCCGGGACGCGGCCAGAGCAAGCCGGACCTGGCGGGCATACCGGGCCTGTTGTGGATCCAGCAGGGCGACGGCCAGAATCTGCAGGAAGCGGCCGGCCATGCGGGCGCGCATCTGCGTGAGGCCTTGACGCAGCTGTCCGGCGAGCTGGCTTCGGGCGATGGCGACCGCCTGTACGAGCGCGTGGCCGCCGAACGCGGCGCGCTGCTGGACGCACGCAATGGCCGCCCCAAGGGCGTCTACAAGGAAGCCGAAGATGCGCTGACGCGCGCCGCGGCCGAACGCGACGAGTGCGCGCAGGCCATGGCGCAGCTGAACGCCGACGTGGACCGCCTGGCCGAATTGCGCCGCGACCACGAGCGCGCCCAGGCCGGCGAGCCCTGGAAGGACTTCGAAGCCAAGGCGGCCGAGGCGCGTGCGCGCCTGGCGGCCCTGGCCAAGGAGCGCGAAGCCTTCGAAGGGCTGCGCCGCGAACAGGCGCAAGCCGCGCAAACGCTGGCGCTGTTGCAGGACCAGGTCCGGCGCGACCAGCAGGACGAGGCCGAACTCCAGTCGCTGGCCAGCGAGGCCCGCGCCGCGCGCGCCCGGGTCGAGGCCGCGCGCGAACCGCTGGCGCGCGCCCAACAGCAGCGCCAGGCGCATGCGGCCGCGGTGGACGCGGCGCGCCAGCGCGTTACTTCGGTGCAGGCCGTGGCCGACCGGCGCGACCTGGAGCATCAACTGCTCCAGCTGGGCGTGGAGATCGAACGCCTGGACGGCGCATTGAAGGAAGTCACCGCATTGATCGAGCAGGGCTCCGCGCTCAAGGCCGAGACCATGCGGATCGAAATCGCCGACGCCGACATCGAAGCCCTGCGCAAAAGCGAACGGGAACTGGCCAACCTGCAATTGCAGCAGCAGGCCAGCGCCACGCGCCTGTCCTATCAGCTGGAAGCGGGCGGCCGGGCGCTGCTGGACGGCCGGATGCTGAGCGGCGCGGACGAGGTCCTGCTGACGGCGGCCGCCGAACTGGAGCTGCCGGGCGTGGGGCGCTTGCGCATCGAGCCGGGCGGCAAGGACTTGCCCGCGCTCAAGCGCGAAATCGACGCGGCTCGGGCGGCCAGCGCGGCCTTGCTGCAACGCCTGGACGTCGAGAGCCTGGCGCAGGCCGAGCAACGCTACGCCCGCCATGGCGCCTTGCTGCGCGAGCTGGACGGCATGCGCAAGACGCTGGGCATCCATGCGCCCAAGGGCGTGGACGTTCTGCGTGGCCAGCGCGACGACGCGTTGGCGCGTCGCGTGCAATTGCAGGAACGTTTGGACAAGCTGCCAGCTGCGCCGCAGGCGGACGGCGGCGGCGATCTGCCCGGGGCGCTCCAGGCCCTGCGCGAGGCCGAGGCGGTTTCGGCGCAGGCCGAGACCGCGCTGGCCGCCGCACAGCGCACCATGGACACCGACGGCGCGCGCGCCCAATTGCTGGAAAACCAGGCGGCGGCGCGCAGCGCCGAGCTCCAATCGCCCGAGCGCGCGACGCAGCGGCAGGCCCGCGCAGGCAGGCTCGCCGAGGTCCGCAGCAGCCACGACGAACTGGAGCGCCGCGTGCGCGAGGCGCAGGCGGCATTGGCTGGCCACCGTCCCGAGCTGGTCGAACAGGATGTGCAGCGCTACGAGAAGTCCGCCGCGATCGAGCGCGAGGCGCAGCACAAGCGCCACGGCGAAATCCTGCAGTTGCAAGGCAAGCTGGACCAGGCGGGCGCCCAAGGGCTGGGCGAACGCCTGTCTGAAGCAGAGGCCGCCTGCGAACGCCTGGAACGGCGGCGCGACGACTTCGCCCGCCGCGCCGCTGCGCTGGAACTCCTGCAAAAGCTGCTGGCAGACAAGCGCGCGGCGGCGACGCAACGCCTGCAAGCGCCGCTGGCGCGCCGGCTGAACCACTACCTGGCACTGCTGTTTCCGGAAGCCGACCTGCGACTGGACGATGCCTTGCTGCCCGCCGCGCTGCGCCGCGCGGGCGGCGAGGACCAGCTGTCCGCGCTCAGCTTCGGCACGCGCGAACAACTGGGCATCCTGGCCCGCTTCGCCTATGCCGATCTGCTGCGCGAAGCAGGGCGGCCGACGCTGCTGCTGCTCGACGACGCGCTGGTCCACACGGACGACGCGCGGCGCGACTTCATGAAGCGCGCGCTGTTCGACGCGGCCACGCGGCATCAGATCCTCATGTTCACCTGCCATGGCGAAGCGTGGCGCGACATGGGCGTGGAGCAGCGGCGCATCGCTTGACCGCGCCGCGCGCAGCCGGTAGGCTACGCCCCATGCCTGACCACACGCTCCTCGCCGATTCCGCATCCGCTGCCCGCGCAGCGGATACGCGTGCGCGTGTGCTGTCCCGGCGCTCCGCAGTTTCCCCCGGTTTTTCTCCTGTCGTGTCCACGGTGGTATCGCCGCCGGTCGCGCCGCCTTGCGGCGTGGTCTCGGGTGCTTACCCGCCTAGCGCGGTCGTCGTCGGCTGACGCCGTCCGCAACGCGACTCCAGCCTTTTTTCAAAAAGCTTCGTCAGACGTCCTGATGCATATTGCATCCGTCTAGCGCATGCTTATGCCCGCTTGCGCGGGCGGGGCTGGAGCCTGTTCATACCCCGACAGGTAGAAACCTCATGTCTTTCGATAGATCTGCGTGGACCTCCTATGGCTCCACTTCCTTGTTCGTGCTGCTGTGGAGCGGCGGCGCGATTTTCGCCAAGTGGGGGCTGTCCCACGCCTCCGCCTTCGGCTTCCTGCTGTTGCGCTTCATCCTGGCGCTGGCCGCGCTGATGCTGTTGTGCGCGTGGCGGCGGCGCTGGCTGCCAGAGCCGGGCACGCGTCTGACGGTCGCGGCCACTGGCCTGCTGCTCATCGGCGGCTACTCCATCTGCTACCTGCTGGCGCTGGACCACGGCATCACGCCGGGCGTGCTGGCCACGCTGCTGGGCGCGCAGCCCATTCTGACGTTGGCGGTGATGGAAAGGCGTTACTCATTGCCGCGCGTGGCGGGCCTCGGCCTTGCCTTGTGCGGGCTGGTGATGGTGGTCTACCAGAGCATAGGCATGGCGCGTTTTTCCGCGGCCGGCATGGCCTACGCGCTGGCCGCGCTGCTTTGCATGACCAGCGGCGCGATGCTGCAGAAACGCGTGCGCCAGGCGCCCATGGACGTCATGCCGTTGCAGTACTTCGTCAGTCTGGCGTTGTGCCTGCTGTTCGTGCCATTCCAACCGATCCGCGTGGAGTGGGTGATCGGTTTCATCCTGCCGCTGATCTGGATGGGCCTGGTGATCTCGGTGGGCGCGACCCTGCTGTTCTACCGCATGATCCAGGCTGGCAACCTGGTCAATGTCACCAGCCTGTTCTATCTGGTGCCGGCCGGCACGGCAGCCCTGGATTACCTCATCCTGGGCAACCGGTTGTCGGCGTTGAGTCTGGGCGGGATGGCGGCGATCCTGCTGGGCCTGATGCTGGTGTTGCGCAGTCCGGCGCCAGCGGCGAAAGCGGTGCAGACCTGACCGTTGCCAGTTGAGGCATGACCCCGCGAGCGGATTTGAGTGCGCCCGCGGGGCAACTCATTGGGTCGCGGGTTTTCCCCAGGTATCGAAGAAAAATACCAAGTAGTATGTTCTCATCCAGCTTATTAAATACTCATTAGTATGTTGCTGGAGACAACGATGTCCGTGATCTGGAATCCCCCGCTCGACCCGCAGGCAAGCGCCTGGCGCGACAAGGCCGCCGACCTGACCGCGCGGGCGTTCGCGCCGGCGGCCGCCGCCATAGACCGGGAACAACGCTATCCCGTGGAGCACCTGGCGCCGTTGCGGGAAAGCGGGATCTCGGGACTCTTCATTCCGGCCGAGTACGGTGGCGCGGGCGCATCGCTGACCTCGCTGGTGGCTGTGGTGGAAACCGTGGCCCAGGGCTGCGCCTCCACGGCCGCCATCCTGGCGGCGCTGTCGCTGGGCGCGTTTCCGGTCATCCTGGGAGGTACCGCCGAACAGAAGATGGTGCTGCTGGGCGGCCTGGCGCGCGACGGCCACGCGGTCAACTTCGCCCTGAGCGAGCGCGGCGCCGGTTCGGATGCGGCGGCCCTGTTGACCACGGCCGTGCCCGAGGGCGACGGGTGGCGCATCCGGGGCGAAAAATGCTGGCTGGGCAACGGCGGGCATTCGCGCCATTTCATCGTGTTCGCCCGCACGGGCGAGCCGGGCGCGCGCAACAACATCAGCGCATTCGTGGTCGACCGCGACGCAAGCGGCGTGGTGGTGGACCACTACGAAGACAAGATGGGCATACGCGGCACCACCACCACGAACCTGAAACTGGACACCTGGGTCGGCGCTGAAAGCGTGGTCGGGACGCTGGGAGAAGGGCTGAAGCTCGCCTTGGCGACCTTGAGCATCGGCCGCGTGGTGGTGGCGGCCCAGGCCAACGGTATCGCCTTGTGCAGCTATGCCGAGGCGCGAGACTTCGCGGTGCAGCGCCAGACCTTCGGGCGCAGCATCATCGACCACCAGGGCGTGGGCTTCAAGCTGGCCGACGCCGCCACCGCGCTGTCGTCCTCGCGGATGATGACCTACGAAGCCGCGCGCGCCTACGACGCTGGGCAGGACATCGGCACGCTGGGCGCGATGGCCAAGCTGCTGGCCAGCGAAACCTCGCACAGCGTGGTGGACGACGCGATGCAGATTCTCGCCGGCCGCGGCTATGTGAAGCCCAGCGCGGTGGAACGCTGCTACCGGGACCAGCGCATCACCGAAATCTACGAAGGCACCTCCGAAATCCAGCGCGTGGTCCTGGCCCGCGCCATCAAGAAAAGCGCAGGCGCTGCGGCGCAGCGCGGGGAGTTCGCATGAAAGCCAAGACTGCCATTCCTTATGACGAGATGCCCCTGCGGCAAGTGGAGCTGCTGGACGCGGCCGCGCATGCCTTCACCGAAATGGGATTCGCGGCGACCACGATCGATTCGGTCGCCGACCTGATCGGCGTCACGAAAGGCAGCGTCTATTACTACTACCGCAGCAAGACCGACCTGTTCTTCGCCGTGCACCGGCGCGCCATGCAGTTGAACCTGGACACGGTGACGCCGCTGGCGGAGGACGAGGCCGCGTCGCCGCCTCAGCGGCTCTGGAACATGGCCCATGCCCACACGCATCTGATGATGGCGCACCTGCCGTACCAGCGCGTCACCGTGCAGGGCGTCGAACTGCACCTGGCCGGACGCACCACGGCGAACCAGCGTGCCGAGCTGGAAGAACTGGTGCGGCAGCGCGACCGCTACGAGTCGCTGTTCCGCAGCGTGGTCGAGGCGGGCATGGCGACCGGAGACTTCCGGCGCGGTCCGCCGGCCTTGCAGGTCAAGCCGCTATTGGGCGCCTTGAACTGGACCACCATGTGGTATCGCCCCAGGGCCGGCGAATCCGAAGCGGATCGCGAAGCCATCGCGCGCGACATCGCGGATTTCGCTGTCGCGTCCATGCAATCCCTGCTGCCCGGTTCCGTGGCGGTTCCCACTGGAGTGAATGGCCATGCATGACATGCAATCCGAGGAACGCGGCTGGCGCGCGGTTTCCGAGTGGTATCACGCATTCTTCACCGGCATCGTCCTGTCGGCCGTGACGCGCCGCGGCACGGCGCGCGCGGCCGAACTGGTCTACGAAGTCTTCTGCCGCCAGCGCAACGAGCGCTTCCTGCCGGGCCTGAAGAAGCTGGGCATCGCGCATCTGCCGCCCGCGGTGGCGGCGGCGCAGTACCACTACCTGTCCAACCATATCGGCGGCGTGGCGGTGCAGTACATGTACGAGTCCGACCGCAAGGCCTGGATACGCTATTCCGCGCCGCGCTGGATCTGGTCGGGCACCGCGCTGTGCGCGATACCGTCGGAGGTGTCGCGCGCCATGCTGGCGGGCTGGCATGCGCAGAACGGCGTGTCGCTCAACAATCCGCGGCTGGGTTTCGTATGCACCAAGCAGGCTGTCGACGGCCAGTCGGGGCTGGAGGGCTACTACTACGAGTACGACCGCGACCTGCAGCCGCATGAACGCCTGCGCTTCAGCCGCAATGAGGACGCGCCCGATTTCGACGCCGCTGCCGCACCGACGCTGCCCACCGTGGATTGGCCCGCGACGCGCCTGGCCAAGGCCAGCCGCAACTACGCCATGGAGTACGTGCGCAGCGCCTTGCCCGTAGCGGTGAACCTGTGGGGGCCGGAGGACGCGGCCGCGCTGCTGCACCTGACGGGAAGAATGATAGGCATGCAGTTCTATCACGAGACGGCGCGGGCGCTGGGCGTGGGGCAGGATAGTTCCGCGCTGCAGTTCGGGCGCTTCATGGTGGCGCTGGCGCAAGCACAGGGCGACACGTGCGAGTTGAGCGAAACGGCGGAAGGCGTGCGCGTGACGCAACACGGCTGGAACCTGATGGACGCTGTGGCCGATGCACACCCCTGCGTGGCGCAAGCCTGGAACGGCCTGCTGGAAGGCGCGCTGGATGCGCACAATCACCGGCTTGCGCTGCGCATGAACACGCAGGCGGGCGCGCAGGGCAGGGAATTCAGCTGGCTGATCGCCCGCGCTTCGGCCTGAGCCTGAAATCGAAGGAGACAGACTATGCATAGCAGCGATACCGGCGGCGCGCTCGCCGGCCTGCGCGTCATCGACGCGTCGCGCGTCCTGGCAGGGCCATTCTGCGGCCAGATGCTGGGCGACCATGGCGCCGACGTAATCAAGATCGAATCGCCGGAAGGCGATGAATGCCGCGGTTTCGGTCCCCCGTTCGTGGACGGCAGTTCGGCCTATTTCCGCGCCGTGAACCGCAACAAGCGCAGCATGGTGCTGGACCTGAACAGCGAAGCCGGCCGCGAGACGTTCTGGCAATTGCTGGAAACGGCCGACGTGCTGATCGAGAACTTCAAGGCCAGCACGCTGCGCGCTTGGGGCGTGGCCGAACCGTCCGCCATCACCGAGCGCTTTCCGTGACTGGTCCATTGCCGCATCACGGGCTTCGGCGACGATGGCCCGCTGGGCGAATTGCCCGGCTACGACGCCGCGGTGCAATCCATGGCCGGCCTGCTCAGCATCAACGGCGAGGCGGGTGGCGAACCCTTGAGGCTGGGCGTGCCGGTGGTGGACCTCACCACCGGCATGAACGCCGCGATCGCCGTGCTGCTGGCCCTGCAGGCCCGGCACCGCACGGGGCGCGGCCAGATGGCGGACGTGTGCCTCTACGATTCCGCGGTGTCGGTGGCGCATCCGTTCCTGGCCAATTACCTGGCGTCGGGCAATACGCCGCGCCCCAGCGGCAACGGGCATCCCAACATCGTGCCCTACAACGTCTACCAGACCCGGACCTGCCCCTTATTCATCGCGGTCGCCAACGATCGCCTCTTCACCAAGCTGTGTACGCAGCTGGGCATTGCCGACATGGCGCAGGACGAACGCTACAAGTCCAACGGGCAAAGAGTGGTCAACCGCGAAGCCGTGGATGCGGCGCTGGCCCAGGCGTTCGCGCAGGTCGATGGCGAGGCGTTCGGCAAGCAGTTGCTGGCGCAGAACGTACCGGCCGCGCCGATCCTGGACATGGCATCGGTGGCCGCAGCCGCCCATACCGAGCATCGCCAGATGGTGGTCCGGCGCGACGACTACCACGGCCCGGGCATACCGATAAAACTGTCCGGCACGCCGGCGGCCATACGCCGGGGCCCGCCGCGCTTGGGCGAAATGAACGCCGCAACACCGCCGTCAGAGCGGTAAGGCGAACCAGGCAGTACCCATAAAACCAGGAGACTAGACCATGAAAACGATTCGATTCGCGCTGTTGGCATGCGCGCTGCTGAACCTGTCCGCGCAAGGCGCGGCGCAGGCCGAGACCTATCCGGGCGACAAGCCCATCAAGATCGTCGCGGCTTTTTCGCCAGGAAGCGCTACCGACACCAGCGCCCGCATCATCGCGGAAGAACTGCGTAAGGACCTGAACGCCAACGTGATCGTCGAGAACAAGCCCGGCGCCCAAGGCCTGATAGGCACCGAGTATGCGGTGCGTTCGCCGGGCGACGGCTACACGCTGACGATCTCCAGCAGTTCGCTGAACTCCATCAATCCGGGGCTGTTCAAGAAGCTTCCCTACGATGCGCAGAAGGACTTCAGCCACGTGTCGCGCCTGACCACCATGCCCATGCTGCTGCTGGTGCGCGCGGACGGTCCGTACAAGGACTTGGCCACGTTCGTGAAGAAGGCGGCCTCGGGTTCCTTGAACTACGGCTACGGCTCGCCGGGCGGGCAGGTCGGCGCGGCGGCGTTCAACCGCATTGCCGGCGTGCGCGCGGAAGGCGTGCCGTACAAGAGCCAGCCTCCGGCGCTGACGGACCTGGCAGGCGGGCAGGTCGATTACGTGATGGCGGACCTGTCGGTCGCCACGCCGCTGCTGCGCGGCGGCAAGCTGCGGGCGCTTGCCATCAGCACCGAGCGCCGCTTGCCGGACCTGCCGGATGTGCCAACCTTTGCCGAAACGGAATATAAGGACTTCGACCTGGTGGTATGGGTAGGCCTGGCCGGTCCCGCCGGCATCCCCCTGCCTATCCTGGAGCGCTTGAACAAGGCGGTGAACGACGCGCTGGCGCGTCCCGAGGTGCAGCAGAAGTTCGCCGCCCTGGGCATGACGGCCGCGCCGAACACGCAGGCGCAACAGCAGGCTTTCGTGGAGGCGCAACTGGGCACCTGGGGCCGCCGCATGCAGGAAGCGAACATCAAGCCGGAGTAGGCGGCTTTGCGCCCCGGCTGCGCCGGGGCTGCGGTTATGCGTAGGCGGCGCTGTCCTGGCCGTCCCAGTGCCCGCTGACTAATTGCTCGGGCCGGCTCTGCGCCACCACCCGCGCGCAGGCGGCCCAGGCGTCCAGGCGGACGCTCAGGCCGGCGTAGATGCCGTGGCCCGCGCCGGCCTCGATCACGCCTTCGGCCTGCACGCCTTCGCCTGCCCGGATCGCGCCTTCGGCGCGGATGTCCTCGCCGGCGATCAGGCCCCAGCCGGAAGCGAGGTGCTCGCCGCACTGGATGGAGCCCCCGGCCTGGATGCCGCAGGCGGCGTCGATTTCCTTTTCGGCGCGCACGTCGCCGCCGGCCTTGATGCCCTGGCCGCATTTGATGGCGCCTTGCGTCTGGATGTCCTGCCCGGCATGCAGGTGGCCGGTCACGGCCAGGTCCTGGCCGGCGCAGATGTCCCACTTGGCGCGCACATTGCCGCCGCAGTCCAGGCGCGTGGCGGTTTCGATGCCCCAATCGGCGCTGATGTCACCGCCTGCGCGCAGGTTGCCGCCGCTGGCGATGTTGGCGTTGGCGGTGATGTTCTCGCCCGCCTGGATGGTTTCGCCGGCGCGGATGCCGCCGCCCGTGACGATGCTGCGCCCGGCGCGCACCACGCTGTCCACATTGATGCCCATGCGCACTTCCAGCGTGCCGGCGAACACGATGGCATTGGCGTCGACCGAATCCAGCCGCAGCACCGCGTCGGTGGGGCCGAACTGGTCCAGCAGCCAGCAGGCGTCGCTGACGCGGCCGTCAGCGACCAAGGCGTCAAGCACGGCCTGGTAGTCTCCCTGGCCGTTGTGGTCGCGGATGAACCATTTGTAGCCGCCCGCGCAGGGGTTCTTGGCTTTGACGAAGTTCTTGGTGAGTTGCATGGCGCTTGAATAGGTCGGTGCGTGGCCTGGCCGCAAGCCTGCGTTGGCGTTGCGGATCGAGGGACGAGACGCGGATCCCGGCCACGCGGCAGGGCGTCCGCCGGCCGGCAGCAAGGCTGCCGGATGCGCGAATGTGCGCAGGCAGCCGGCGGCGGGCCGGTGCAGGAATCAGAAAGGGGAAAAGCGGGCGATTAGCCGGGCTTGGAGCGCGCGTAGGCGGAGCGCGCGGCGACTTCCTGCGAGCTCAACAGGGTCGAGCGCAGGGCGCAAAGCGCGCAGGCGGCGCAGGGAGGGGGAGAAAGATGGGATCGCACGGTCGCACATGCTACCACCGGGGCGATTGCAGTCAAGCGCAGCCCTTGGAACGTTGGGGGCGCAAGGCGGGCGCGAAAAAAAACCGGCCTGGGAAACAGGCCGGCCTTGGGGCGGCGCCGGACCGGGCCGGCGCGCTGTCCGCTGACGATCAGTTGGTCGACTGGATGTTGCGTTCCTTGGCGATGCGTTGGCGCAGTTCCAGCTCGCGCTTGATCTGGGCGGCGTATTCGGCGGGCGTGTTGCCGTCCACCAGCGAGCCGCCGTCGGCCAGGCGCTGCACGATCTTCGGATCCTTGAGCGCCTTGACGGTGGCGTCATGGATGCGGTCGATCACCGCCTGCGGCGTGCCGGCGGGCGCTACCAGGCCGTACCAGGCCATGTTGTCCATTTCCGGCAGGCCGCCTTCGGAGAAGGTCGGCACGTCCGGCAGCGCGGGCAGGCGCTTGGGCGCGGCCACGGCCAGGGCGCGCAGCTTGCCGGCCTGGATGTGGGGCATGGACGAGGGCAGGTTGTCGAACTGGGCGTTGACCTGGCCGGCGATCACGTCATTGAGGGCCGGACCCGAACCGCGGTAGGGCACGTGCACCATGTCGGTCTTGGTCAGCGACTTGAAGAGCTCGCCGTCCAGGTGGCCGATGCCGCCCGCGCCCGAGGACGCGTAGGCGTACTTGCCGGGGTTGGCCTTCAGCAGCGCAATGAACTCGGCCAGGGTCTTGGCCGGCACGGCCGGGTTCACCGTCAGCACGTTGGGAACGTTCACCATATTGGTGATGGGGACGAAGTCCTTCAACGGGTTGTACGGGTTCTTGGGGTTGGTGGCCGGGTTGGTGGCCATGGTGCTGACGGTGGCCACGCCCAGGGTGTAGCCGTCGGGCGTGGACCGCGCCACGGCATCGGCGCCGATCGAGCCGCCGCCGCCGCCTCGGTTCTCGACCACCACGGCCTGGCCGAGCTCACGGGTCAGGCCTTCGGCGACGATGCGCGCGACGATGTCGGTGGTGCCGCCCGCGGCGAACGGGACGATCAGGCGGATGGGTTTGTTGGGGTAGGGGTCGGCTGCCTGCGCGGCGGTGGTGAGGCAGAGGCCGGCGATGGCGGCGGCCAGGACGGCCTTGGCTTGGGACAGCATGGTCAAGAGTCTTCTCCAGATTATTTGAATTTCCGACCCGGCCGGCTTCTTGGGCCGGCGTCGGTGAAGCCTGCCGCGCCCGGATGCTGGCGCGGTGGATGCTTCGTGGGCGCCATTCCACACAGTAAATATCCGTCGGTCAACCCGGATAGACCCTGGCTTGTCCAGGGTTATTTTTTTACGGCGCCGTTGCCCGGAGAAGACGGCAATAGACGAAAAAATCCAATGCTGACAAAGACATGAACAGCTTCCGGAATATTTCAATTGCGCAAGGATTGCGCATCTATCTTGCTGTCATCCGCATCGTAAACACATAAATCTCTGCATAACTTACAAGAATCTGATATTTTTCGTATGAGATTCTTGGCCGGTCTTGCAAGAAAGCTATTGCGTTTGTTTCTGTCTGCGCCGTTCAATGGCGTTGGTTGATGCCCCCCGCGGGGCAACGTGTAGTGCAGCGACGCACCGGGCCAGGGTTCCGTCCGTTTTTCAATCCCCGGTCTGTTCGTCTTTCGCTGCCTTGCGCTGGCGGGAGGGGGCCCGGACACTCTCGGAACGCCATGTCGCTGATCCTGATCCTCGCTCTGCCGTTTGCCGGCAGCCTGTGCGCCGCGCTTCTGCCATCCAACGCCCGCAATGCCGAGGCCTGGCTGGCGGGCCTCATCGCACTGGTCTGTGTGGTGCTGGTCATCAGCCTCTATCCCGAGGTCGCCAACGGCGGCGTGGTCCGCTTCGACATGCCCTGGGCGCCCGCCCTGGGCCTGCAGTTCACCCTGCGCATGGACGGCTACGCCTGGCTGTTCGCGCTGATCGTCTCCGGCATGGGGGCGCTGGTGGTGCTGTATGCGCGCTACTACATGTCGCCGGAAGATCCGGTGCCGCGCTTTTTCTCCTTCTTCCAGGCTTTCATGGCCGCCATGCTGGGCGTGGTGCTGTCGGGCAACCTGATCCAGCTGGTCATGTTCTGGGAAATGACCAGCCTGGCGTCCTTCATGCTGATCGCATACTGGCATCACCGCCTGGACGCCCGCCGGGGTGCGCGCATGGCGCTGACGGTCACGGGCGGCGGCGGGCTGTGCCTCTTGGCCGGCGTCCTCATCCTGGGCCATATCGTCGGCAGCTATGACCTGGACCGCGTGCTGGCCGCGGGCGATCTGGTGCGGGCCGACCCCTGGTATCCAGCCGTCCTGATCCTGGTGGCGCTGGGCGCGCTGACCAAGAGCGCGCAGTTCCCGTTCCATTTCTGGCTGCCCAACGCCATGGCGGCGCCCACGCCGGTATCCGCCTACCTGCATTCGGCCACCATGGTGAAGGCCGGGGTGTTCCTGCTGGCGCGCTTCTGGCCGGTGCTGTCGGGCACCGACGAATGGTTCTGGATCATCGGCGGGGCGGGGCTGATCACGCTGGTGCTGGGCGCGTACGCCGCCATCTTCCAGCAGGACATGAAAGGGGTGCTGGCGTACTCCACCATCAGCCACCTGGGGCTGATCACGCTGCTGCTGGGCCTGAACAGCACGCTGGCGCTGGTGGCCGCCATCTTCCACATGATCAACCACGCCACTTTCAAGGCCTCGCTGTTCATGGCGGCGGGCATCGTGGACCACGAGACCGGCACGCGCGACCTGAGCCGTTTGTCCGGCCTGTACAAGGCCATGCCGATCACCGCCACGCTGGCCATGGTGGCGGCTGCGTCGATGGCGGGGGTGCCGCTGCTCAACGGCTTCCTGTCCAAGGAAATGTTCTTCGCCGAGACCACCTTCGTCAGCGGCGACCGCATCACCGAGATCGGCCTGCCCCTGGTGGCCACCATTGCGGGCGCGTTCAGCGTGGCCTATTCGCTGCGCTTCATCCTGCAGGTGTTCTTCGGCCCCCCGGCCACCGACCTGCCGCGCGCCCCGCACGAGCCGCCGCGCTGGATGCTGTTCCCCAGCGCGCTGCTGGTGGCGATCTGCCTGCTGGTGGGCGTGGTGCCGGGCCTGACGGTCGGCCCGTTCCTGGCGACCGCGGCCCAGAGCATCCTGGGTCAGGACATGCCGGAGTACAGCCTGGCCGTCTGGCACGGCTTGAACCTGCCTTTGGTCATGAGCCTGGTTGCGACCACGGCCGGCATTCTGCTTTATCTCGCCCTGCGCGCCCATCAGCGCGCCAATCCGGGCCGGGTGCCGTTCATCTACCGCCTGGACGGCCGCCGCAGCTTCGAGGCGCTGCTGGACGGCTCCAGCGTGGCCGCGGCCTGGCTGCTGCGCTGGCTGGCGTCCTCGCGCCTGCAGGTGCAGATGCTGCTGATCGTGCTGGGTACGCTGTTCGTGGCCTGGCTGCCGCTGCGCGCGGGCGGCTGGCTGGATGGCTCGGGCCGCATGACGCCGATCGATCCGGCCTTCGCGCTGCTGTGGCTGGTGGGCGCGGGCTGCGCGCTGGCCGCCGCCTTCCAGGCCAAGTACCACCGCCTGGCGTCGCTGGCGCTGGCGGGCGGCGCCGGCCTGATCACCTGCCTGACCTTCGTCTGGTTCTCGGCGCCCGACCTGGCGCTGACCCAGCTGTCGGTCGAGGTCGTGACCCTGGTGCTGTTGCTGCTGGGCCTGCGCTGGCTGCCGCGGCGCATTGCACAGGATGAAGACGAAAGCCTGAAGGCCACGCTGCGGGCTCGCGGGCGGCGTCTGCGCGACCTGTTGCTGGCAGGCGCCGCGGGCACCGGCATGGCCGCACTGGCCTATGCGGTGCTGGTGCGGCCGCAAGGCGACACCATCTCCTCGTATTTCGTCGACCGTGCGCTGCCCGATGGCGGCGGCACCAATGTGGTGAACGTGATCCTCGTGGACTTCCGCGGTTTCGATACCTTCGGCGAAATCACGGTGCTGGGCATCGTGGCGCTGACCGTCTACGCGCTGCTGCGCCGCTTCCGTCCGGCCGCCGAAAGCGCGGACCTGCCGCGCCAGCAGATCGACCAGGACGGCGGCGTGCCGGCCGCGCCGGACATCAAGTCTCTGGTGCCCACGGGTTCGATGATGGTGCCGACCGTGCTGGTGCGCCTCTTGCTGCCCACCGCCGCGCTGATTTCCGTGTACTTCCTGCTGCGCGGCCACAACGAGCCGGGCGGCGGTTTCGTGGGCGGATTGATCTTCGCCACCGCCGTCATCCTGCAATACATGGTCGGTGGCGTGTACTGGGTGGAGTCGCGCAGCCGCCTCAACCCGCAGAACTGGATCGGCATCGGCCTGTTGTTCGCCGGCACCGCGGCGGTGAGCGCGTGGCTCGCCTACAAGCCTTTCCTGGCGGCGCTGGCCTGGGATGTCGCGCTGCCGCTGATCGGCCACGTGCATCTGTCCAGCGTGCTGCTGTTCGACCTGGGCGTCTACATGCTGGTCGTGGGATCCACCGTGCTGGTGCTGGTGGCGCTGGCCCACCAATCGCTGCGCGCGCAACGCAAGGCTGCCGTCGAAATCCAGGCGGCGGCCGCACAAACAGGGGAAGCCTGATGGAATTGATATACGCCATCGCTATTGGTGTCTTGGCGGGCTCGGGCGTCTGGCTGCTGCTGCGGCCGCGGACCTTCCAGTTCATCATGGGCCTGTCGCTGGTTTCCTACGCGGTGAACCTGTTCATCTTCGGCATGGGCCGGCTGACCTCGGGCCGTCCGCCCGTGGTCGATCCGGCAATGGCCCATGATCCTTCCTGGTATGCGGATCCGCTGCCGCAGGCGCTGGTGCTCACGGCCATCGTGATCGGCTTTGCCACCACCGCGCTGTTCCTGGTTGTGCTGCTGGCCTCGCGTGGCCTCACGGGTACCGACCACGTTGATGGACGGGAGTCCCAATCTTGAATTTTTGGCTGCAACACCTGCCCGTATTGCCCATCGTCACGCCGCTGGCGGCTGGCGCGGCGATGCTCCTGCTGGCGGACACCCGCCGCTACACCCGTGGCGCCATTGCGCTGGTTTCGACGCTGGGCCAACTGGCCGCCGCCATCGCGCTGCTGGTGGTGGCGGGCGGCGGCGTGCCTGGCGTCTGGCCGGACGGGGTGGGGGTCTATCTGGTGGGCGACTGGCCCGCGCCCTTCGGCATCGTGCTGGTGGTCGACCGCCTGGCTGCGGTGATGCTGGCCCTGACCGCGGTGCTGGGGCTGGCGACGCTGGTCTATGCGCTGGCGCGCTGGGACCGCGCCGGAGTGCATTTCCATTCGCTGTTCCAGTTCCTGCTGATGGGCCTGAACGGCGCCTTCCTCACGGGCGACCTGTTCAATCTCTTCGTGTTCTTCGAGGTGCTGCTGGCGGCGTCCTATGGCCTGTTGCTGCACGGCTCGGGCGTGGCGCGCGTGAGCGCCGGCCTGCAGTACATTGCGGTCAACCTGGTGGCCTCGTTCCTGCTGCTGATCAGCATCGCGCTGATCTACGGCGTCACCGGCACGCTGAACATGGCGGACCTGGCGGTGCGCGCCGGCAACCTGGCGGGCGCGGACCGCATGCTGTTCGAGGCGGGCGCGGCCATCCTGGGCGTGGCCTTCCTGGTCAAGGCGGGCGCCTGGCCGCTGAACTTCTGGCTGGTCAAGGGCTACGGCTCGGCTGGCGCCCCGGTCGCGGCCATGTTTTCCATCATGACCAAGGTCGGCATCTACGCGCTGCTGCGCATCGGTTCCTTGCTGCTGCCCACCGGCGCGCCGGCGGCCTTCAGCCTGGACTGGATGTTCGCGGCGGGGTTGGCCACGCTGCTGTTCGGCGGCCTGGGCCTCCTGGCGACCCAGCAACTGGAAAAGATGGTGGGTTACTGCGTGATCGTGTCGGCCGGCACGCTGTTGACCGCACTGGGCATGCCCGGCGTGACGCTGACGGGGCCGGCGCTGTTCTACCTGCTCAGCTCCGTGCTGACCACGGGCGCGTTCTTCCTGCTGGCTGAGTTGATCGAGCGCACCCGCAGCTTCGGCGCCAACGTGCTGGCGGTCACCCTGGACGCATTCGACCTGGACGACCCGGCCTCGGTCAACCGTTCCGACGACGTGGTGGGCGTGGCCATTCCCGCCGCCATGGCCTTCCTGGGCCTGGCCTTCATTTCCTGCGCCTTGCTGGTAACCGGCCTGCCGCCGCTGTCGGGCTTCGTCGCCAAGCTGTCGCTGCTGTCGGCGGCGGTGTCGGCCGCCAACGAATCGGTCGTGCCCATGGACGCCTGGATACTGGTGGCCGCGGTGTTGCTGTCGGGGCTGGCGGGCCTTATCGGCCTGGGCCGCACCGGCATCCGCGTGTTCTGGGCCAGCGATGACCGCAGCACGCCGCGCCTGCGCTTGATCGAAGCCGGGCCGGTGGCCGTGCTGTTGCTGCTGTGCGTGGGCCTGGCGGCCGGCGCCGGCCCCGTGTCGGCCTATCTGGACGACGCGGCACGGTCGCTGGACCAGCCCAAGTCCTATATCGACGCCGTCATGTCCGCGCAGACCGTGCGCGGCCTCAAGGGAGGAAGCTGATGCGCCGCCTCTACTTCCTGTTCCTGCCCGTCTACCTGTTCGTCCTGTGGCTGGTGCTCAACCAGAGCGCGTCCGCGGGCCAGATCGCGCTGGGCATCGCGCTGGCGCTCTGGTTCACCTGGGCGGCGTCGCGCCTGCGGCCGCTGAGGGCCAAGCCGCGCCGCCTGTGGAAGGCGGTGCCGCTGTTCCTGCACGTGACCGCGGACATCATCAAATCCAATATCGCCGTGGCGCGGCTGATCCTGAATCCGCGCCGCAATGACTTTTCGCCCGGGTTCATCATGATCCCGCTGACCATGCGCGACCCGCACGGCCTGGCGATGCTGGCTTGCATCGTCACATACACGCCGGGCACCGTCTGGGTGGACCTGACCGACGACCACAGCCTGAAGCTGCACGTGCTGGACCTGCAGAACGAAGGCGACTGGATCAAGCTGGTGCAGGAACGCTACGAGCGCCCGCTGATGGAGATTTTCGAATGAACAACATACTTTATTGGGCGGCGTCCTTCGCCTTGCTCTGCTTCGCGCTGGGCATGGTCTTCGCCGCCATCCGGCTGCTGCGCGGTCCCACCGCGCAGGACCGCGTGCTGGCCCTGGACACGCTCTACATCAACGGCATGCTGACCATGCTGGTGTTCGGCATCCGCTCCGGCACTTCCGTGTATTTCGACATTGCGCTGCTGATCGCCTTGTTCGGCTTTGTCGGTTCCACCGCCATGGCGCGCTTCCTGCTGCGCGGCGAGGTGATCGAGCCATGATCGACGCCCAGATCCCGCTGTGGGCCGCCATACCCGCGAGCATCCTGCTGGTGCTCGGCGGCCTGCTTGCGCTGACCGGTTCGGCCGGCCTGCTGCGCTTCCGTACCTTTTATGCCCGCATCCATGCGCCCACCTTGGGCAACACCATGGGTTGCGGCTGCGTGCTCGCGGCGTCCATCCTGGTGTTTTCGGCACTGTCCTCGCGGCCTGTGTTTCATGAAGTCATCATCACGCTGCTGCTGATCGTGTCTTCGCCCGTGACCGCCATGCTGCTCATGCGTGCGGCAACCTACCGTAATCGCCTGAGCAAGACCGACGCCGAGCGCGATGCAAGTTAAGGGGAAAGGCAGGGTTTGTTGCGTCGCGTCAATTGAAACGTAGTCTTACGATTTCACGTCGCTGGACATGTAGCCGAAGCGTCATCGTGGGATAGTGGGTAACGGTTCAATCAACTTCAAGGAGCTGACCATGACTACACGACCCATGCATACCAAACGCCTCGCGGCGACGCTTTGTGCCGCTGGCCTGATGTTGGCCGCGGGAGCGGTCCACGCGGCTGATGCGACCGGCCGCGGCTCAGCTCAGTCCCAGTACCAGCAGGACGTGGCGGCATGCAAGAGCGGCGCCACCGGCCAGGACCAGGCCGCCTGCATGCGCGAAGCCGGCGCGGCGCGCCAGGAAAGCGGCCGCAACAACCTCAAGGACGGCAATAACGACCAACTGCAGCAGAACATGCTGGACCGCTGCAATCGCCTGCCGGCCGCCTCGCGCCAGGACTGCGTCACGCAGATGACCTCGCCGACCAATGTGCGTGGCAGCGTGCAGGGCGGGGGCGTGCTGCGTGAAACCGTGATCCAGGTGCCGGCCGATACCGTGCCGCCCGCGACTAGCGCGCCGGGCATGGCGCCCGCGCCGGCGGCGGCGCCCATGACCGCGCCGGTGCGCCAGTAAGCGACAGTCGGGGCCGGGGCGGCAGGGCCGCCCGCCTTGGGCCTCCAGGGGCGCAGCCGCCGCCACATTCAGGCAAAATGGCGGCTGTCGCCCCTTTTTCACGCATATACATGTCCGACGTCATCGCCCTGATATTCGACTTCGACGACACGCTGGCCTCGGACAGCACGTCCGGCTTCCTGGAAAGCATGGGCGTGGACACGGCATCCTTCTGGAAGGATGAGGTCGATCCCTTGCTCTCGCAGCAGGATTGGGACCCCGTGCCCGCCTATCTGTACCAGATGATCCAGCTGTCGCAATCGGGCAAGCACGGCCTCATCACGCAGCAGCGCCTGAAGGACTGGGGCGCCCGGCTGGAATTGCACGACGGCGTGCCCACGCTGTTCCAGCGGCTGCGCGCCGCCGTGCGGGCCGAACAGCCGCAGGTGCAGCTGGAGTTCTACCTGATTTCCAGCGGCATCGGCGACGTGGTCAGGTCTACGCCCATCGCGCACGAGTTCACCGAGATCTGGGCGTCCGAATTCATCTACGGCGCGGACGGCGGCATCGCGTTTCCGCGACGCATCGTCAGCTTTACCGACAAGACCCGCTACCTGTTCCATATCCAGAAGGGCATCATCGGCCGCGACTTCCGCAACAAGCCTTTCGAGGTCAACCGCAAGGTGCCCGAGGACCGCTTGCGCGTGCCGTTCGACCAGATGGTGTTCGTCGGCGACGGCTACACCGACATCCCGTGCTTTTCGCTGATCCGCCGCGCCGGCGGCTTCGCCTTCGGTGTCTGGGACCCCAAGCATCGCGACAAGCGCAGCCGGGCTTGGGGCTTCATCGAAGAGGGCCGGGTATCGAACCTGAACCAGGCCCGCTACGACGAGCACGCCGAGCTCTACCAATGGCTGGAAGAGGCCGTGACCAGCCTGGCCGGCCGCATCGCGCTGAAGTCCCGGGTGTACCGTGGTTGAAGCAGTCCCGATGGCGGCGGTCCCGGCCTGGACCGCGCAGGATGCCAGCTTCATGGAACTGGCGCTGGAACAGGCGCAAGCAGCCTACGACATCGGCGAGGTGCCGGTAGGCGCGCTGGTGGTGTCGGCCCAGGGCGACATCCTGGGGCGCGGCTACAACCGCACCATCATCGACCACGACCCCACCGCCCACGCCGAGATCGTCGCCTTGCGCGGCGCCGCGCGCGCGCTGGAAAATTACCGGCTGCCGGGCATCACCGTATACGTCACGCTGGAGCCCTGCGTCATGTGCATCGGCGCCATGCTGCATGCGCGGCTCGCGCGCGTCGTGTTCGGCGCCTACGATCCCAAGACCGGCGCCTGCGGCAGCGTGCTGGACGTGGGCTCGGTCCCCAAACTCAATCATCACACCTCAGTCACCGGCGGCGTGCTGGCGGAACCTTGCGGCGAGCTGCTGCGCCGGTTCTTCCGCGAACGCCGCAGCAAGGAATCCGCAGCATGAGCAAATCCCAAGGCGCCAAGGCGCGCGGCGCGAAAGCCGCCGCCGCCCACGACCATGACCACAACCACGATCATGGCCACGCAGGCCACGAATGTGATGAAGACTGCGGGCATGACCACAGCCACGCCCACGTGCTGCCCGACGCCCGCGGCATCTACCTGATCTCGCCGTCGTCTGCCGTGCGCGATCCGGCCGCCGTCGAACTGGCGCGCGAACGGCTGCAGCAACAGGGCTTCAAGACCGCCGTGGACCGCACTGCGTACGCGCAGCACCAGCGCTTTGCCGGCACCGACGCGCAGCGCCTGGCCAGCCTTACGCGCGCCGCCAAGCAGAAGCTGCCCATCGTCATGGTGACGCGCGGCGGTTACGGCATGGGCCGGCTGCTGCCCGCCATCGACTGGAAGGCCATGGCCGACAGCGGCAAGCGATTCGTGGGCATGAGCGACTTCACTGCCTTCAACCTGGGCCTGCTGGCACAGACCGGCGCGGTCAGCTATACCGGCGCCTCGGCCGTCTATGACTTCGGCGGCAAGAAGGTCGATGACCTGACCGAAGCGCTGTTCGGCGAGATCATGCGCGGCGAACTGGAAATCCTCAGCTTCGAAACCCAGGACGCCGATGCGGTGGACTGCCGCGGCATCCTGTGGGGCGGCAACCTGGCCATGCTGACGTCCTTGCTGGGCACGCCCTACATGCCCAAGGTGCGGGGCGGCATCCTGTTCCTGGAAGACGTGGCCGAGCATCCCTACCGCATCGAACGCATGCTGATCCAGCTGGCGCAGGCCGGCATCCTGGGCAAGCAGAAGGCCATCGTGCTGGGCCGCTTCTCGGACTACAAGCTGGCGCCGCACGACAACGGCTACGACCTGCACGAAGTCGTGGCATGGCTGCGCAAGACGGTCAAGGTGCCGGTGGTGACGGGGCTGCCGTACGGCCATGTCGCCACCAAGGCGACTCTGCCGATCGGGCAGAAGGTGGGCCTGGCCACCGAGAAAGGCATGGCGCACCTGGTGCTGGACGAACACACGCACTAAAAAAGGAAAGGGGCGCCGAGCGCCCCTTCTCATTGCTACTTGAACAGCCTGTCGACCAGCGATTGCGCCTTCTGCTCGCTGCGTCGCTTGGCCTCGGCCTGCTCGGCGGGCGACTGTGCCGCCTTGCTGCACTCCCCGGCATGGCTCGCGAAGCGCGACGCGCATTCCTGTGCCAGCTTGCGCGCCTGATCCCAGCCCTGGGTCTGACCATAGAAGCGGATGGCTTCAGGCCATGCCAGCGCCGAACCACGGAAGTACTCGAAGCCCTGGCCCATGATCTTGGAGGCCGGCCCGGACTGGCCCGCGCCCAGCAGATTATTGGCGCGCAGCACGTACACCTGCCACGCGCGGTCGGGCTCGGACGCGAGGTTGCGGTCCAGCAAGGCGGACCCGCGCGCGCCGGACTCCGCCTGCGCCATGCTCAAGGTCAGCAAGGGCAGGGCGTGCGCGGCGCTGGGCCCCGAAGCGGCCTGGGCCGCGAGCTTGCGGGCGCGCGGATAGTCCTGAGCTTGCAGCGCCTGCTGCGCCTCGGCTGCGGTCTTGTAGTTCTTCAGCAGCGCGGCCGTGCGGCGTTGCGCGCGGGCCTTGTTCCAGGGCGCGATTGCGGCCGCAGGCCGCGGCTTTCCTGCCATCAGGGGCATGACCTGTTCGGTCAGCGCGGCCAGGCGCGCGCCGGTGTCGGGATGGCTGACGGTCAGCTTGTTCCAGATGTCTTCCAGGCCGGTGCGCAAACCTTCGCTGGCGCCGGCCACGCCGGAACTCAACGAGGCCTGCATCTCGGTCAGGGGAGCGATGCTGTTGCCCTTGGCCGCCTCCCGCTTGCGGGTGTTGTCGGCCGCCGCCTGTTTGATCTGCTCGAGCATGCGCTGGCGCGCTTCGGCCTGTACCTGGGCGTTCTCGGCTTCCCAGGTGGCCTGGCGCTCCAGGAACGCCTTGAAGCCTTGCGTATACGAGTAGCCCAGTTCCAGGCTGACAGTGGCGCCGAAACGGTCGGCGTTTTCTTCCTGCTGCCGGCCCCAGGCCGGCACCAGCATGTTCTTGCCCAGCGTATACGAGGCGATCACGCTGTCCACGGGGCTCCAGCCGGTGGCGCTGCCGGCCTTGCGGGCCAGCGCCACGCCCACGGCCGCCAACGATGCGACCTGGTCGCCCGCGGCATTGACCGATTCCATCTGGTGGTAGTCGAGGTAGACGTGGCCGAACTCATGGGACAGGATGGCGACGATCTCGTCCTCGGATTCCGCCGAGGCCAGCCAGCCCATGGACAGGTAGATGTTGCCCGCGCCGGTGCTGTAGGCTTCCAGCGCCGATGAAGAGGTCACGTGAACCGCGCCAGGCCAGCCCGGCACGCCCGCGGCGTTCTTGATCCGGGCAAGCAGGCCGTTCAGATAGGTTTCCATCTCCGGCATGGCGACCAGGCCCATGCCCTGGGCGCGCTGGTTGCGCGCGTCCAGGTTGGCGTCGGGCCATTGCCGGTCGGCGGGAGGCGGAGGCAATTGGCCGGCCGTGACCGAAAAACCCTTGCCTCCGGGAAGCGTGGAGCAGGCGCTCAGCAGCAGCGCGCCGGATACGGCGGCCATGCGCAGGATGTGGGCGGATCGCATGGGCGGCTCAACGGCAGACGTTCTCGCCCGCGCCTGCGGTCGAGCCGGTGGGCGGCGGCACGCCCTTGATCACAGGCCCGCATTGCGCGGCGGAGCCTCGCGCGATGCGCACGTGCATGCTGTCCACCCAATAGTCCTTGCCGTCGACCTTGACGTGGTAGAACTCATTGGCCTCTTCGAGCACGGGCCAGGGCATGCCCTGGCCATCGGACTTGGCCGCGGGCGCGCCGCCGTCCGACTTGGCATACAGCGGCACGGGCTTGATGTTCAGGCCGACGATGGCGTCCGCCGCCGAGGCGCTCGGGCCAGCCAGCGCAAGAGCGGCCGCGGTCAGCGCGGTAATCAGGGAGGAGGGCTTGGGCATGCGTTTCTACTCCTGTTGTGGGCGGGTAGCGGATGGCTCCCGCGAGGGTGTCGTGGACGCCGGCGCGGAAGCGCGGTCCGGTTTGCCAAAAAGAAAGGCGGTGGCGCGATTGGTCCAGCCGAGCCAGTGGGCGGCCAGGGCCATGATTGCCAGGTCGACGATGGGCAGGGTGCCCACGTTCAGCCAGCGCTGCGCAAGCAGCACGATGTACAGCACGATGAGCGAGGACAGGACGATGGCGGCCGCCTTGCGCAGCAGCAGCAACGCCGCGACGCAGAGCTTGGACGTCAACCAGCGCGCCAGCCACAGGCGCGCGGCGCGGTCGCGCAGCAGGGCTGACAGGCGCCCGGCCTTGGCCTTCCAGCCGTCGCCGGCTTGCGCGGCAGGCGGCAGCGGCAGGGCGGGCGCATCGGCAAAAAGCCGCCATTCGGCGGGCGGGGCCAGCAGCCGGCCGCCCAAGCGCGTATTACCGCGCAGCCATTGCGCCAGCCAATGCAGGAAATGGGCCAGCATGACGACCGGAATGCCCAACAGCCACAGAACATTGGGCGGCCAGATTTCCCATTCGAGGGCGCGCTTGTAGTCGTCCTGGTAGGTCAGCAGATTGTCCAGCGCCATGGCGTGCATGAACACGCCGGGGATGGCGTCATGCACGGGCGACAGCACGGTGTCGTTGAAGCCGCTGAGCGCGGCGCCGATCATGACGTAGCGCCCCGTGAGCATGTCGGCCAGGCGGGCGCCGTCGGCTTCTGGCGCGCGCAGTTCGGACAGGGTCAGCGCGCGCGTGTACGGGCAGATGGGCTGGGCGGCGTCCGGGTCGCCCAGCAGGCTGCGGACGTAGGACGGCAGCATTTCCATGTAGCCGCCGCGGGCCTGCCGGCATTCCATGCTGAAGCGGCGCTGGTCCAGGTTGTCGACGCCCCAGGTCAAGGCCATGGCTTCGTGCGTGCGCGTGATGGCCACCCCCGCCGCGTCCTGGGCGATGGCCAGCGCCGCGCTGCGCGCGTGCTCGCCCGACCAGAGGGGATAGCTCCATACCAGCCGGTCCACCTTGCTGGGGGTGTAGCGCACGTCGACCATGGTGAAGCATGGCTTCTCGCCCGCGGGCGCTTCCAGGCCCGAACGCAGGCTCAGGTTGCCCTGCGCATCGGGCAGCGCGGCCAGGAACACCGGGATGTTGGCGTCGCGCAGCTCGCACAGGGCGGCGGCCAGCTCGGGCAGGGTCGGATCGTCGCGCTCGCGCCCGAAGGTGATGTCCAGGAAGATGGCCTTGGGCTTGTGGATCAGGCCGATGTTGCGCAGCCAGCGCGCATGCGTCCTGTAAGGCACCGGCCAGGCGCCTTTCTGCTGGTCCAGGGAGTCGTCGTCGATCAGGACGACCGTGGTGTCGTTGCGGTGCGAGATGTCGTAGTGGCCCCCGACCAGCCGGGCCTGGAGCCGCGCCGCCGCATAGGTGAGCAGGTCGGAACTGGGGGTGAGCCGGGGCGTCGCCCACAACATCACGATCGCGACGATGGCCGCCACGATCAGCGACCGGCCATAGGAAAGCTCGACTTTCTCGGAGGAGTGGTTGGCGTCTGCCACGTAGCGGGGGAGGTGGGTTGCAACCGCCTGACCGGCCTGGCGGCCATAGGCGCTGAGTTGCCCGCAATAGTACCCCAATTAATACAAATGTTTACGTTGTGACATCAAATGCCATGCAGCATTTCCAGATGCTTCAGCAGGTAGCTTGCCCGGCCTGGAAGCGATTCACGGATGCTTGGTACACTATCGGGTTTCTCCGCATGCGTCCCCGGACGCCCAAAGACTCAAACATACCGTGATCTCCACCGCCAATCTCACCATCCAGTTCGGTCCCAAACCCCTTTTCGAGAACGTCAGCGTCAAGTTCGGGGAAGGCAACCGCTACGGGCTGATCGGGGCCAATGGTTCCGGCAAGTCGACCTTCATGAAGATCATCGGCGGCGACCTGGAACCCTCGGCGGGCAACGTGTCGCTGGAGCCGGGCGTGCGCCTGGGCAAGCTGCGCCAGGATCAGTTCGCGTTTGAAGACCTGCGCGTGCTGGACGTCGTCATGATGGGCCACACCGAGATGTGGGCCGCCATGTCCGAGCGCGACGCCATCTACGCCAATCCGGAAGCGACCGAAGACGACTACATGCGCGCGGCCGACCTGGAAGCCAAGTTCGCCGAGTACGACGGCTACACCGCCGAAGCCCGCGCCGGCGAACTGCTGCTGGGCCTGGAAATCGCCGTCGACCAGCACAACCTGCCGATGCGCGAAGTGGCGCCGGGCTGGAAGCTGCGCGTGCTGCTGGCGCAGGCCCTGTTCTCGAATCCGGACGTGCTGCTGCTGGACGAACCGACCAACAACCTGGACATCAACACCATCCGTTGGCTGGAAAACGTGCTCAACAGCTACCAGAGCACGATGATCATCATCAGCCACGACCGCCACTTCCTGAACCAGGTGTGCACGCACATGGCCGACGTGGATTACGGCGAGATCCGCATTTATCCGGGCAACTACGACGACTACATGCTGGCCTCGACCCAGGCCCGCGAGCGCCTGGTGGCCAACAACGCCAAGGCCAAGGAACGCGTGGCCGAACTGCAGGACTTCGTGCGCCGCTTCGCCGCCAACAAGTCCAAGTCGCGCCAAGCCACCTCGCGCCTGAAGCAGATCGACCGCATCAAGGCCGACCAGGTCGTGGTCAAGCCCTCGTCGCGCCAGAACCCGTACATCCGCTTCGAGCAGAACAAGGTCATGCACCGCCTGGCGGTCACCGTCGAAAACCTGTCCAAGGCCTACGACGCGCCCGTCATCCGCAAGTTCTCGGCCATGGTCGACGCAGGCGAAAAGATCGCCATCATCGGCGCCAACGGCGTCGGCAAGACGACCCTGCTGCGCCTGCTGGCCACCGACCTGCAGCCCGATTCGGGCGAAGTGAAGTGGTCCGAAAACGCCGACTTGGGCTACATGGCCCAGGACGTGTCCGACCAATTCCTGCAGACCGACATCAACCTGCTGGACTGGATGGGCGACCATCGCCAACCGGGCGACGACGACCAGTCGATCCGTTCGGTGCTGGGCCGCCTGCTGTTCTCGGCGGACGACCTGCCCAAGGCGCCCAAGGTGCTGTCCGGCGGCGAAAAGAACCGCATGACCTTCGGCCGCCTGATGCTGGGCCGGCACAACGTCATGCTGCTCGACGAGCCCACCAACCACCTGGACATGGAATCGATCGAATCGCTGCAGTTCGCGCTGGAAAAGTACGAAGGCACGCTGGTGTTCGTGTCCCACGACCGCGAGTTCGTGTCCGGCCTGGCCACGCGCGTGATCGAGATCCTGCCCACGGGCGAGATCGTCGACTACCGCGGCGGCTACGACGACTACCTGACCTCGCGCGGCATCGACGGCTGAGGCCGCCGCGGGCCGCCGCCAGAAGCATCTGGCCGCGGCCCTGGATTTTCCCTACATGCCTATGGTCATGCCGCCATTGGCATAGAGGTGCTGCCCCGTCATATACGAGGCGGCATCCGACAGCAGGAAGCACACCGGCCATGCCACCTCTCCAGGCTGGCCGAAGCGGCCCAGCGGGATCTGCGACAGATAGGTGTCGCGGAACTTGTCCCCCCGTATGGTCTCCGTCATGGGCGTTTCCACCACGCCGAAGCCGATGGTGTTGACGCGTATCCCGTATTTGCCCCATTCGCGCGCGGCGCTCATCGTCAGGCCCAGCACGCCGGACTTTGCCGCGGCGTAGTTGATCTGGCCTATGGTGCCGCGGCGACCCGCGTCCGAGGTGATGTTGACGATGGAGCCGCCGGGCTTGCCAGTCTCGCGCGCCCCAGCCAGCATGTGGCGGCCGACGGCCTGCAGGAACTGGAAGGATCCGGTCAGGTGCACGTCGATCACCTTTTGCCAGGCTTCCTGGGTCATTTTTTCTATCATGGCGGTGCGGGTGATGCCCGCGTTGTTCACCAGGCCGTCCACCGCGCCGTAACGCTGCGCCGCGCGCTCGACGGCCGCGGCCGCGAATGCCGGGTCCGACACGTCGCCGGCCAGGGTCAGCAACTGATCCTTGGGCGCCTCGCGCTCGAATGCGGCGAGAGCGTCGGCGTTCATGTCGACGGCGGTCACGCGCGCGCCTAATTGCATGGCCAGTTCGCTGATGGCGCGGCCTATGCCCTGGGCGGCGCCCGTCACGATGATGCTGCGCTGGTCTAGCAGAAAAGCTGTGCGGTTCATGGTTTTCCTTGTCGGGTTCAGAGGGTTTCGGCCGTGCCGAGGATCAGGGTGGCCTGGCTGGACAGCTCGCCGCCGTTGCCGTGAGCCAGCGCCAGGCTGGCGCCGGGCACCTGGCGCGCGCCGCCCAGGCCGGCCAGCTGCACGTAGGCTTCAACCATGGTGAACAGGCCGTACATGCCGGGATGCACGCAGGACAGGCCGCCGCCGTTGGTGTTGACGGGCAGCTCGCCGCCGGGCGCGATGCGGCCGTTTTCCACGAACGCCGCGCCTTCGCCCTTGGCGCAGAAGCCCAGGTCCTCCAGGAACAGGATCGGGTTGATGGTGAAGGCGTCGTACAGCTCCAGCACGTCGATGTCCCGCGGCCGCACGCCGGCCTGGGCAAAGGCGCGCGCGCCGCTGCGCGCGGCCGCCGTCACCGTCAGGTCCGGCATATTGGTGATTTCGCGGTGGTCCGTGGCGGCGGCCGCGCCCAACAGATAGGCGGGCCGGGCGCAATGGTCGCGGGCCCGGTCGGCGCGGGTCATCACCACGGCGGCGGCGCCGTCGGTGACCAGGCAGCAGTCGCGCACGCTCAGGGGCTCGGCCACCATGCGGGCCGACAGGTACTGCGCCATGTCCAGAGGTTCGCGCATGTAGGCTTCAGGATTGAGCATGGCCCATTGGCGGGCGGCGATGGCCACCGCGCCCAGCTGTTCGCGCTTCAGGCCGTACTGGTGGGCGTAGCGCGAAGCCGCCAGCGCATAGGCGCCCACCGGACGCGCCAGGCGGTAGGGCGCTTCGTTGGGGGCGGGGCGCATGGAGCTCACCAGTTTGCCCGCGCCGCTGCGCTGATTGCTGCCGTAGGCGATCAGCGCCACGTCGCATTGCCCCGCTTCCAAGGCCAGCGCGGCCCACATGGCGTGCGTCAGAAAGGAGGACCCGCCGGTGCGGTTGTTCTCCGTCAGGCGAGGCGAGATGCCCAGGTATTCGGCAAAGCCCAGGCCGGACATGAAGTCATCGGGCAGACCGATGAAAAGGCCGTCGACCTGATCCGGGCGCAGCCCTGCCTGGTCCAGGGCCGCAAGACTGGCCTGGACGGCGAGGTCCATCGAGCTCAGCCCCGGGGTCTGGCCGATACCGTAGGTGGCTGCGGCGACGATGGCGGCCTTGCCGCGCGGGAAACGGTCTTGGGTCATGCTTGCTCCGCCACAGGTTCAAACACCAGCACGCCGCATCCGGCCTCCTGGACGACGCGGGCGCGCACCCGGGCGCCGATGCGCACGTCCTGCGCGGGGATGCCGTCCACCCGTGACATCAGCCGCGGCCCTTCGTCCAGATCGACCAGCACCACGCCGTAGGGCGTTTCGGGCGGCCGGGGGTGGATGACGGTGGCGGCGTAGATCCGCCCCAGTCCGCTGGGTGCGGCCCATTCCACGTCGCGCGAACCGCTGCGCGGCGCGGCTACGCGCGGATAGAAGAAGAATTCGCCGCTGGCGCGGTCGCGCTGCAGCATGAAACGGCCTTCGTTCAGATAGGCCTCGTAGCGGGCCTGCGGACCCGGTTCGGCGGTTTGGGTTTGCGTAGGCATGTCGTTCAATCCCATTTGTAGGCGGGGGGCAGCTTTTCCACGAAGCGCCGGGCGGCTTCGCGGTGGAAGGCGCTGTCGCGGCAGATGGCCTGGGCCATGGCTTCCTGCGCGTAGATGTCTTCGCGGCTGGATTCGAAGGTCCGGTTCATGATGGTCTTCGCCAGGCCCAGCGCCTGCGTCGGGGCGTTGTGAAAACGTTCGGCCATGGCCAGCGCCTGTTCCAGGGGATCGCCGTCGCAGAGCGCCTGCACCAGCCCAAGATCCAGTGCTTCCTCGGCGTCGCAGACCCGGGCCGTGAACACCAGTTCCTTGGCGCGCGCCAGCCCGACGGCGCGCGGCAGCAGATACATGCCCAGCATGTCGGGCACGTAGCCGATGCGGGCGAACACCGCGCAGAAGGTGGCGCCGCGCCGCGCGATGGCGTAGTCCGCGCACAGCGCCAGCGACAGGCCGGCGCCGAAAGCCACGCCTTCCACCGCGCTGATGACGGGTTTCTCCAGATCCACCAGCGCGTCGTACCACTGGTGGATCTTGCGGATGCGCGCGCGCCCCTCGAAGGCGTCCAGGCCCTGGGCATGCGCCTGCGCGATGGACTTGATGTCGCCGCCGGCGCAGAAATGCCCGCCCGAACCCGTCAGGACGACGGCCTTGATGCCGTCATCCGCGCGCAGTTCCGGGAGGGCGCGCGCGAACGCCTCGCGCATCTCCAGGCTGAGCGCATTGCGCTGGTCGGGGCGGTCCATGGCCAGCACGGCGGTGGCGCCGTGGCGGGTGATCTTCAGTGTCATGCCTGCTCCTTGCCTGCGTGATAGGCGATCTGCGTGAGCCAGCGCGCAACCAGCGCCGGTCTTTCCTCGCCGTCGATATCGATGCGAACGTCCCACGCCAGGCGCGCCTGGCCATCCGGCAGCTCGTCCACGCCAGTCAGCGCAAACGCGCCGCGGATGCGCGCACCGGCCTTGACCGCCTGGGTGAAGCGCACGCGGTCAAAGCCGTAGTTCACCGCCAGCCTGCGGTTCGGAAAGCGCATCGCCGACGCATAGAGGCTGGGCAGCAGCGAGAGCGTCAGCAAGCCGTGGGCGATGGCCGCGCCGTAGGGCGATTCGGCTTGCGCGCGCTGCGGGTCCATGTGGATCCACTGCGTGTCGCCGGTGGCCAGGCCGAAGCGGTTGATGGTGTCCTGGTCGACCGTCTGCCAGGGAGTCAGCGCGGGAGGCTGTCCGGAAAAGGCGCGCAGCGCCTCGATGGAGTCCAAGGTGATCATGGGGGGGCTCTTTTCACTGAGCCTTCAGGCCCAGGTCGCGGGCGACCGGCAGCCAGCGGTCGCGCTCCGCCTGCACGAAGGCGGCGAACACCTGGGCGTCGCCCGGCATGGCCACCGCGCCGATACTGGTGAGCTTGCGCTGCAGTTCCGGCTGCGCGAGCGCCTGGTTGACGCCGCGGTTCATCTGATCGACGACGGCGGTCTGCGTGCCGGCGGGCGCCACCAGGCCGAACCAGGCGCTGGCGTCGATGCCGGGATAGCCGAGCTCGGCGGCGGTGGGTACGTCGGGCAGGCCGGCGAAGCGCTTGTCGTCGAGTACGGCGAAGGGGCGGATCTTGCCGGACTGCGCCTGCGTCATGCTGGAGGGCAGGGCGTCGAACATCATGTCGGTGCTGCTGCCCATCAGGCCGACGATGGCGGGGGCGCTGCCCTGGTAGGGTACGTGCGTGACCTGGAAGCCCAGCTTGCTGACGGCGTATTCGCCGGCAAGATAGGTGATGTTCCCGGTGCCGGCCGAGCCCATGGTCAGCTTGCCGGGAGATTGCTTGCCCAGGGCGATCAAGGCCTTGACGTCGCGCGCCGGCAGGTCATGGCGCACCACAAGCAAGAGCGGCGACTTGGCCATGCCCGAGACCGGGACGAAGTCCTTGGACGGGTCGTAGGTCATCTTTGCGTAGAGCGCCTGGTTCACCACCAGCGGGGCATTGGAGCCGACGAAGAAAGTCTTGCCGTCGGGCTTGGCGCGGGCGACGTAGTCGGCGGCGATCATGCCGGCGGCGCCGGGCTTGTTCTCGACGATGATGGTCGCGCCGCCGCCCTTGCTCATTTCCTGCGCCACCAGGCGCGCGATCTGGTCGGCGGCGCCGCCGGGCGGGTAGGGCACGATGAAGCGGACGGGCGCGTCCTGAGCCGACGCGGGGGCGGCCGCTAGGGCCGCCAGGGTCAGGGCGCTGCAGACTGCGGCGGTGATGATGCGCATGGTGGTGTCTCCTGGGTTGTTGTCATGGCCGCCTGCCCGGCGGTTGGGGTCAGATGATTCCGCGGCCTTTCAGCTGCGCGATGCGGGCTTCGTCCAGGCCCAGCCGCTCGCGCAGCACGGCGTCGGTGTGCTGGCCCAGCGCCGGCGCGGCGCGGTCGTAGCGCATGGGGGTGTCGCGCATGCGGATGGGGTTGGCCACGGCCGGCGTGTCCACGCCCGAGACATGGGGCAGCGACAGCTGCATGCCGCGATGGCGCACGTGCGGGTCCTGGAATACCTGTTCGATGTTGTAGATGGGCCCGCAGGGCACGTTGACCGCCTGCAGTATCTGCACCCATTCCTGCATGGTGCGCGCCAGCATCGCCTCGGCGATCGGCGGTATCAGCGTGTCGCGGTTCCGATTGCGCCCGCCGGCCGTGGCGTAGCGTTCGTCGGCGGCCAGGTCGGCGCGGCCGATGGCGCCGCAGAAGGCGCGGTATTGGCCGTCATTGCCGACGGCGACGATGACCGAGCCTTCCTTGCAGGCGAATACCTGGTACGGAACCATGTTGGAATGGGCATTGCCCATGCGCTGCGGCACCCGCCCGGACAGGAAGTAGTTGATGGCCTGGTAGGACGAGATCGTGATCACGCAGTCCAGCAGCGACATGTCGATGTACTGCCCCACGCCGCTGACGCGGCGGTGTTCGACTGCGGCCAATATGGCCGTGCTGGCGTAGACGCCGGTCAGCAGGTCCGTGATCGCGATACCGGATTTCATCGGCTCGCCGGCGGGGTCGCCGGTGATGCTCATCAGTCCGCCCATGCCCTGGAACACGAAGTCGTAGCCCGGCAGCGGCGCGTAGGGTCCGTCCTGGCCGAAGCCGGTGATCGAGCAATAGACCAGGCGCGGATTGATGGCGCGCAGGCTGTCGTAGTCCAGTCCATAACGCGCCAGCGTGCCGACCTTGTAGTTCTCGACCAGCACGTCGGAGTCCTTCGCCAGTTCCGCAATCAGAGCCTGGCCTTCCGTCGTGGCGATGTCCACGGTAATTGACCGCTTGCCGCGGTTGGCGCTCAGGAAGTAGGACGAGTCCCGGGTCTCAGCGCCGTCGGCGCCGGTCAGGAAAGGCGGCCCCCAGCCGCGCGTGTCGTCGCCGTGTCCAGGGCGCTCTACCTTGATGACGTCAGCGCCCATGTCGGCCAGCGTCTGCGTCGCCCATGGGCCGGCCAGCACGCGCGTCAGGTCCAGGATCTTGAGGTGGGATAGCGCGCCGCGCGGCTGCGCGGCGGCGGTGTTGTCTCGCTCCATGTCGCTCCGATCGGGGTGGGCCCCGTTATGTCTGGGGTCCACCTTAATGACGGAGGTAGCGAGGGTCCAATATCGTTTTACGCGTTATCGATTCGAATTGAGTATTGCCGGCGGGATGGGGCCGCCGTTCGATGTCCGTAACCAGTCCGGGCAGAACGCTGTTGATGTGTTCTTTATTACGAAAAGAAGTTAAGACATTCAATATTGATAGTTTGGATTCATATAACGAATTGTTAGATTGGAGGCTCATTTTTGGCCCGCCACGATACGTTCCATGAATCTCACCTTCGATCACGTTCACAAGCACTTCGGCGAACTGCCGGTGGTGGACGGCTTTAGCAGCGAAATCAAGACCGGTGAACTGGTTGCCCTGGTGGGCCCCTCGGGTTGCGGCAAGTCCACCTTGCTGCATCTGGCGGCCGGCCTGGAAAAGCCCACCGAAGGCAGCGTGCTGGCCGACGGCAAGGCGGTTGCCGGCCCCCATCCCAGCCGTACCCTGGTGTTCCAGGAACACGCGCTGTACCCCTGGCTGACGCTGGAGGACAACGTGGCGCTGGCGCTGGAATTCCAGAACACGCCCAAGCCCCGCGCCCGTGAAGCCGCGCGCCAGTGGCTGGCGCGCGTCAGCCTGGCCGGCTTCGAACACTATTACCCCCATCAGGTGTCCGGCGGCATGCGACAACGCGCCGCGCTGGCGCGCGCCTTCATCGCCCAGCCGCAGACCATGCTGATGGACGAGCCTTTCGGCGCGCTGGACGCGCTGACCCGGCTGAGCCTGCAGGACGTCCTGCGCCAGCTCATCGCCCAGGAAAAGCCCACCGTGCTGCTGGTGACGCACGACGTGGACGAGGCCTTGTTCCTGGCCGACCGCATCATCGTCTTCAGCCCGCGCCCGGCGCGCGTGCTGCGCGAGTTCAACCTCGCGCACCGCGAAAAGACCCATGACCTGTCCGGCCTGGCGGCCGAGAAGCGCGAGATCCTGCGCCTGCTCGGCATCGCGGTGGACGGTTCGGGCGAGCACGCGGACCTGGCCCTGGCAGCCTGACCCCCGGATCTGGATTCTTGCTGGCGGCGCGTGCGCGTCGGCCGGCCCTGCATACCTTGGAGCACTTCCCATGAAACTGAAGCAATGGCTGTCCCTGCCGCTGGCCGCGGCGCTGCTGGCGGCAGCCCCCGCGATGGCGGCCGAGAAATTCCGTGTGGGCTATCTGCGCGTGATGGACGATGCGCAGGCCATCGTCGCGCAAGAGGGCGGCTACTACAAAAAGGCCGGCCTGGATTCCGAACTGATCGAGTTCAAGTCGGGCACCGACCTGATCAAGGCCATCGTCGGCGGCCAGCTGGACATCGGCGTGCTGGGCTTCACCAACGCGGTGGCCTGGGCCTCCAAGGGCGCGGACCTGAAGGTGGTGGGCGGTGCGCAGCAGGGCTACCACTCGCTGATCGTGCGCGAAGACTCCGGCATCAAGGACATCGCCGGGCTGAAGGGCAAGACCCTGGCCTCCCAGGCCGAAGGCAGCACTGCCGACGTGGTGTTGAAGGGCGTGGTGCTCAAGCAGGGCAACCTGGCTGCGGACGACGTCAACGTCATGGGCGTAAGCCCGGCCGTGGCGGTCCAGTCGCTGGTGGGCAAGCGCGTGGACGCGGCCTTCCTGTTCGAACCCTACGATCGCATCGCGCAACTGGTGGCGCCGGTCAAGCAGATCTATGAAGTGGGCCAGGCCTGGCCGTTCCCGTGCATGGTGGTGATCACCTCCGGCGAGACGCTGGCCAAGCGCAAGGACGACGTCTGGAAGGCGCTGGATGCGCAGAACCAGGCCATCCAGCTGCTGCAGAAGGAACCCGCGCAGGCTTCCAAGCTGATCGCGTCCTACTTCATCGCCGAACCCACGCTCAAGACCCTGACCCGTGGCGAACTGCCGCGCGAGACCGTCATCGCCGAAGCCATCGGCACGCAGGTCTTCACGCCCAAGCTGACCGACAAGGACACCCGCCGCATGCAGGAAATCGCCGACATCCTGCAAGCCCAGGGTTCGCTGAAAACGCGCGACGGCAAGCCGTATGACGTCTCCAGCATCGTCGACCTGTCCTGGCAAGAGGCTCGCAAGCTTTGAGCGCATCTACCCGAGTCACCGGCGCCCGCAAGCATTTCGCGGGCGTTCTGGGCGTGTTGTTCATCCTGGCCTTGTGGCAACTGGCGGCGTTCGCGCTGCCGGACTTCCTGATGCCGGGCGTGCCGGCCGTGGTCGAGCGCCTGGTCGAAGACCTGAGCAAGCAGTCCTTCCACCAGAGCCTCCTGGGCACGCTGGGGCGGCTGGGCGCGGGCTACGGCCTGGCGCTGGCGGCCGGCATCGGCTTCGGCCTGGTGGCGGCTGTGCTGTTCTTCTTCCGCGAAGTGCTGCGCAGCGCCATCGTCATCCTGCAGTCGATTCCGTCGATCGCCTGGGTGCCGCTGTTCCTGATCGTGATGGGCTTCGGCAATACGCCCATCATCGTCGTGGTGGCATTGTCGGCTTTCTTCCCGGCCGCGCTCAGCGTGATGAACGCGACTGAGTCCGTGCAGCGCGTGCATGTGTCGGCGGCGCGCGTCATGGGCGCCACGCGCTGGGGACTGGTCAAGCGGGTCTACCTGCCGGCCGTGATGCCCGAGCTCATCACCGGCGCGCAGCTCGCCTTCGGCAATGCCTGGCGCGCGCTGATCTCGGCGGAAATGCTGATCGGCTTCGGCAAGGGGCTGGGCCGTTCGCTGGCCTATTCGGGCGAAATCGCCGACATGACCGGCGTCATGACCAACATCCTGGTCATTGCCGTGCTGGCCGCGCTGATCGACCAGTTCGTGCTTGAAAACCTCAAGCACCGCCTGCTGCGCTACCAGTACGTCTGAGGGCGACAGGAGTCCCGCATGATTGGCCGCATCCGTCTGTTTGTCCTCGGCGCCTGCCTGGTTGCATCGGGCTTCGCGCAGGCGCAGCCCGACGCCTTCGCGGCGGCGCGGGCGCGCGGCGAGCTGGTGGTGGGCGTGCCTTACCTGGCGCCGCCGCCCGCGGCCGGCGCCAAGATCCGCACGCCGGACGGCCTGGACGCCGCAATGACCGACAGATTGGCGCAAAGCCTGGGACTGCCGGTGCGCCTGGTGCAATTGCCACAGGAACAGGCCGCTGCCGCGCTGGCGGCGGGGCGGGTCGACCTGGTCCTGGCCGACGGCGCGTCGGCCCAGCCGGACGCGGTCGCGACGCAAGCCACAGGCTATGCCGCCCGACCCAAGGCCGTGATCCGCAGCGACACCAGCCTGCGCCGGCCCGCCGACGTGCGCGGCCGCAGCGTCTGCATGGCGGAGGCCGCAAGCGCTTCCCGCGCCCTGGCCGAAAGCTGGGGCGCGGTGGTGCGCACCTACCGCGTGCCGTCCGATGCGCTGGTCGCCGTGCGCGAGGGCAGCTGCGATATCGGCCTGGTCGACGACGCGGTCTGGGAGCCGCTGGTGCGCTTCCCGGAATGGAAGAAGTTCTCCTCGACGCTGGCGGCCGATGGCGCGCGGCGTGAACGCGTGTGGCTGCTGCCGGCCTCCGACTCCGCCAGCCGCAACTGGCTGAGCCAGGAAATGCGCTCCTGGGACCGAGCGGGCGCCTGGAAGGCCATGACCGCGAAGTGGGCCCGCGACGTGGCCTTCGATGTCTATCTCGACCAGGAAGTGCCCGACTGCCACGGCTAGGGACTGGCGGCACATACAATGCCGGTCATGACGCACACGCTGACCGCCCCTTGCACCTACCAGGAAGACATCAAGAAAAGCCGCTTTGTCGCGTATGCGGCGCCCGTGTCCGGCGTGGACGAAGCCATGCGCTTCTTTGCCGAACATAGCGACGCCGAAGCGACCCACAACTGCTGGGCCTACCGCATCGGCCAGGAATACCGCTTCAATGACGACGGCGAGCCGGGAGGCACGGCCGGCCGTCCCATCCTGCAAGCCATCGAAGGCCAGGACATGGATCGCGTGGCGGTGCTGGTAGTGCGCTGGTACGGGGGCATCAAGCTCGGCGCAGGCGGACTGGTGCGCGCCTACGGGGGCTGCGCGGCCAACTGCCTGCGGCTGGGGGAGCGGACCGAGATCGTGGATCTTGCAACCGTCGCCTGCGCTTGCGGTTTTGGCGAACTGGCGTTGCTGAAGTCGCGCCTGGCTCAGGCAGGCGCGGCGATCCTGCAGGAAGACTTCAACGAGGAAGGGGTGGCGCTACGGTTCACGGTGCCGCGCGCAGCGGTGGCGGACCTGGAAGTGACCGTCGCCAACATCACGCGCGGGCGTGCGGCCTGGGAAGTCGAGTCCTGATCCCAGGGGGCGCACGGCCCGCGCAGCGTTCAGGCGTCCTGCCCGTTCTGGGCAGCTGCGATTTCCTGATGGACCTTTTCCATGTCCACTTCCTTGATCTTGGCGAGCAGCTCATTGAGCTGGCCGCCCGACAAGGCGCCCGGTTGCGAGAACAGCAGGACCTTTTCGCGGAAGACCATCAGGGTCGGGATGGAACGGATGCCCAGCGCGCCGGCCAGTTCCTGTTCCACGTCGGTATTGACCTTGGCGAAGGTGACGTCGGGATGCTCGGTGGCGGCCTGTTCGAATACCGGCGCGAAACCGCGGCAGGGGCCGCACCAGGGCGCCCAGAAATCGACGATCAGCGTACCGTCGGGGGTAATGGCTTCCTGGAAGCTGTCTTTGGTGAGTTCAACAATACTCATTTTGAATCCTTGCCGGCGAGCGGCGTAAAAAGCGGTGTCAGAGGCCCGGGGTATGCCCGTCCCGGACCCGATGGGGCGTTGCGGCGGCGTTCGGTGCTTTAAGAACGATAGTAGAGCGGGTAATGGCCGCGTCGCAATGGTTGGCGCCTGAGGCGCGGGCTGCGGCCCTCAGGCCGCGGTGCTTGCCGAGGCGCCGTTTTTCAACGACGCGACGATCTCGAAGGAACGCAGGCGGTCGGCGATATCGTAGAAATCCGAGACGATCATGACTTCGTCGGCCTCGGTCTCGGCCACCAGCGCTTCCAGTTCGCGCCGGACGGTATCCGGGCCGCCCACGATGGCCGCGCCCAGTCTTTGATGGACCGCCTCGCGCTCCCATTCGTTCCACAGGCCGTCCATGCTGTCCACGGGCGGTTGCAGCTGCAGGCGGTTGCCGCGCACCAGCGACAGGAATTTCAGCTGCTGGGTGGTGGCCTGGCGCCTGGCGGCTTCATCGGTTTCGGCGGCCACGACCGGCACGCCTATCATGGCGTAGGGGCGCGCCAGCGTTGCCGACGGCTTGAACAAATGGCGGTACAGGCGCATGGCCGCCATGCCTTCGGGCGAAAAATGTCCCGCGAAGGAGAAGGGCAGGCCCAGCTCCGCGGCAAGCCGCGCGCTGAAATCGCTGGACCCCAGCAGCCAGATCGGAATGTCCAGGCCTTCGCCGGGAATGGCGCGCACGGGCTGGCCAGGGCGCGAAGGCGCGAGGAAACCGCGCAATTCTTCCACCAGCGCCGGGAACTCCAATCCGCTGCGCGGACCGCGGCGCAATGCGTGTTGCGTGGCGCCGTCGCTACCGGGCGCGCGGCCCAGGCCCAGGTCGATACGGCCAGGGTAAAGCGTTTCCAGCGTGCCGAACTGCTCGGCGATGATCAGCGGCGCGTGGTTGGGCAGCATGACGCCGCCTGAGCCCACGCGCAGGGTGCTGGTGTGCGAGGCGACGTGGCCGATCAGTACGGCGGTGGCGCTGCTGGCCACGCCGTTGATGTTGTGGTGTTCCGCCAGCCAGAAGCGCTTGTAGCCCAGGCGTTCCACGTGCTGCGCGACCGCAACCGTGTTGCGGAAGGCGTCAGCCGCGTCGCGACCTTGCACTATCGGGGCCAGGTCCAGTACGGAGAAAGGGATGCGGGCCAGGCTGCTCATGCGGAAACCTCCGTATGCACGGTGGGACAGGACAGCGGGGCGGAAACAAAGCGGGTAAGGCGCAAGGCGGACTCCATATGCCGTTATACATGGGGAGTGTATCGGTGAAATCAAGCGGACCCGCCAGCAACCATATGGCGCGGCGGGTTGATTGATTTCCGCTATTGCTGCGATTGGTCCGCCTTGCGAGCGGCCTTGGGGCTTGCGCCTAGCCGGGGAAGAACGCGTAGCGGATCACGAACAGCGCCGCGACCAGCCAGGTGGCGGGATGCACGTCGCGGACCTTGCCGGTGGCCGTCTTCAGCACCACGTAGCTGATGAAGCCGAAGGCGATGCCATTGGCGATCGAGTACGTGAACGGCATGACCAGGGCGGTCAGCGCGGCCGGCGTGGCCTCGCAGACGTCGTTCCAGTCGATGTCGATCAGTTCGCGCATCATCAGGCCGGCCACGTAGAGCAGGGCGGGCGCGGTGGCGTAGGCCGGCACGGCGCCGGCCAGCGGCGAAATGAACAGCGCGGCCAGGAACAGCACCGCGACGACCAGGGCCGTCATGCCGGTACGGCCGCCAGCCTGCACGCCCGAGGCGCTTTCGACATAGGCGGTGGTGCTGCTGGTGCCGAGCATCGAGCCGGCCACGATGGCGCTGCTGTCGGCGAAGAGCGCGCGGCCCAGGCGGTTGGGGCGGTTCTCGGGCATCAGGCCCGCGCGCTTGGCCACGCCCACCAGCGTGCCGGTGGCGTCGAACACTTCAACCAGCACGAACACCAGGATCACGTGCACGAAGCCGCTATGCAGCGCGCCCAGGATGTCCAGCTTCATCAGCGTGGGGGCCAGGCTGGGCGGGGCGGCGAAGATGCCCTTGAATTCGTTGTAGCCCAGCGCCATCGACAGCACCGTGACCACCAGGATGCCGATCAGGATCGCGCCGCGCACGCGCAGCGCATCCAGCGCGGCGATGATGAAAAAGCCCAGGATGGCGAACAGCGGACCGGGCTGGGTCAGGTCGCCCAGGGTGACCTTGGTGGCGGGATGCGCAACCACGATGTTGGCGCTGGATAGCGCGATAATGGCAAGGAACAGCCCGATGCCGGCGGCGATGGCGCTGCGCAGCGAATGCGGAATGCCCTTGACCAGCCAGACCCGGATGCCCGAGAACGTCAGGAACAGGAAGATCACGCCCGAGATGAACACGGCGCCCAGCGCCTGCTCCCAGGTGTAGCCCATGGTCTTGACCACGGTGAATGCGAAGAAGGCGTTCAGGCCCATGCCCGGCGCCATGCCGATCGGCCAGTTGGCGATCAGCGCCATCACCAGCGAGCCCAGCGCGGCGGCCAGGCAGGTGGCGACGAACACGGCATCGCGGTCCATGCCCGTCGACGACAGGATGTCCGGATTGACGAAGATGATGTACGACATCGTCAAGAATGTCGTCAGGCCGGCGACCAGTTCCGTGCGCGCTGTCGTGCCGTGTTCACGCAGCTTGAATAGCTTCTCGAGCATTCGAGTCCCCAATGTGTTTGCAGGATTGCGGGTTGTTGTGGGCGGGCTGGGTTGCCCGCCGATTTTTCATGAAAGGGCGTATTTTCGCATCAGTTGTAAACTCTGCCGCCATGATTATTCTCGGCTTTGAAAGCTCCTGCGACGAAACCGGCGTCGCTGCCGTCTGTACGGAACGGGGCCTGCTCGCGCACGCGCTGCATACCCAGATCGCCATGCACCAGGAATACGGGGGCGTGGTGCCGGAACTCGCCTCGCGCGACCATATCCGCCGCGTCGTGCCGCTGACCCGGCAGGTCCTCGAAGAAGCGGGCCTGCAAATGTCGGATGTCGGCGCCGTGGCCTATACGGCCGGCCCCGGCCTGGCCGGCGCCTTGCTGGTGGGCGCCAGCGTCGCGCAGTCGTTCGCCTGGTCGCGTCATTTGCCCGCCATCGGCATCCATCACCTGGAAGGCCATCTGCTATCGCCGATGCTGGCGGATCCGCGGCCTGAATTCCCCTTCGTGGCGCTGCTGGTGTCCGGCGGACACACGCAGCTGATGCGCGTGGACGGGGTGGGACGCTACGAATTGCTGGGCGAAACGCTGGACGACGCGGCGGGCGAGGCCTTCGACAAGTCGGCCAAGCTCATGGGCCTGGGCTATCCCGGCGGACCGGCGCTGTCCCGGCTGGCCGCCAGCGGCGATGCCGCGCGTTTCGATCTGCCGCGCCCCATGCTGCACAGCGGCGACCTGGATTTCAGTTTCAGCGGCCTGAAGACGGCCGTGCTGACCCGGGTCAAGGCTGCCGAAGCCGCGGGCGGACTGGACGAACAGACCCGCGCCGACCTGGCCGCGGCCACGCAGGCCGCCATCGTGGAAGTGCTGGCGGCCAAGGCCATCAAGGCCCTGAAGCAGACCGGCCTGAAGCGCCTGGTGGTGGCCGGGGGAGTGGGGGCCAACCAGTTGCTGCGCGCCAAGCTGGACGCGGCGCTCAAGCCGCTCAAGGCGCGCGCCTATTTCCCGCCCCTGGAACTGTGCACCGACAACGGCGCCATGATTGCCTTTGCCGCCGCCGAGCGGGTCAAGGCTGGCCTGGCGACGCTGGATCCGGATGCGCACAGCTTCACTGTGAAGCCGCGCTGGGACCTGGCCGACATCGCCTGAAAATGAAAAGGGAGGCCATGCAGGCCGCCCCGAAGCGCATTCCTTGCGCGTTTATTTCTTCTTGCCGCCGCCGATGCGGCTTTCCGTGCCCTGGACCAGGCGCGTGATGTTGGCGCGGTGGCGGTAGAACAACAGCACGCCGATGACTGCAAGCGCCACGCCCATGGACGGCTGCGCATACCAGGCCAGGCCGGAACCGAACACGTAGTAGACGGGGGCGAAGAAGGCCGCCACCAGTGAAGCCAGGGACGAATAGCGGAAGAACACCGCGACGATCAGCCAGGTGGCCGCCGTGGCGACCGCCAGCCAGGGCTGGATTGCCACCAGCACGCCCAAGGCGGTGGCCACGCCCTTGCCGCCCTTGAAGCGCAGGAATACCGGGTACAGATGGCCCAGGAAGGCGGCCAGCGCCACCAGCGCCAGCGCGACGGGGGAGATCCCGGGAGCCAGTTTTTCGGCCAGCCAGATCGCGAACCATCCCTTGGCGGCGTCGCCCAGCAGCGTCAGCGCGGCGGCCGTCTTGTTCCCGGTGCGCAGCACATTGGTGGCGCCGGGATTCTTGGAGCCGTAGCTGCGGGGGTCTTGCAGGCCCATGAGCTTGCTGACGACCACCGCGAAGGGCACGGAGCCGATCAGGTAGGCCAGCAGGATGAGCGCAGCGCTGAAGACCAGGGAGGGGTCGTTTATCGCCATGGATAGGATCCGTTGTTGTTGTGTTGTTGCGGTAATGGGTGCGGATTCTACCGCGCCCGGGGCCGGGCCCGGCTACGGGTTATCGAGCGGGGCTGCGGCCCCCGTCCGCCAGTCGATCGCACGGATACCGGCCGCGGACGGTACAATCCGACGCGTTCACCCGCGTTTTATTTTCTTTCGGATGCACAATGCGAATTCTGGTTTCGAACGATGATGGTTATTCGGCCCCTGGGCTCGAGGCGCTGGTTGACGCGCTGCAGGGCCTGGGCGATCTCACTGTCGTCGCGCCTGAAACCAACCATAGCGGCGCGTCCAACTCCCTGACGCTGAACCGGCCGCTGTCGGTACGCACCGCTTCCAACGGCTTCATTGCCGTCAACGGCACCCCGTCCGACTGCGTGCACGTGGCGCTCACCGGCCTTATGGATACCCGGCCCGACCTGGTCGTGTCCGGCATCAACAACGGCGCCAACATGGGCGACGACACCCTGTATTCGGGCACCGTGGCCGCTGCCAGCGAAGGCTATCTGTTCGGCATCCCGGCCATCGCGTTCTCGCTGGCCGAGAAGGGCTGGGAGCACATCGATTCCGCCGCGCGCGCCGCGCGCCTCGTGGTGGAACGCCATCTGGCCCAGCCGCTGGCCGCGCCGGTGCTCCTGAACGTCAATATCCCCAGCCGCCGCTTCGAAGACATGCACGGCTTCGCGGTCACGCGCCTGGGAAAGCGCCATCCCTCGCAGCCGGTGGTGCGCACCACCACGCCGTATGGCGATACCGTCTATTGGATCGGACCCGTGGGTTTGGCGGCCGACGCCACGCCAGGCACGGACTTTCATGCCGTCGAGCAGGGTACGGTGTCGGTCACGCCGCTGCGCCTGGACCTGACCCAGCACAGCCAGCTCGACGAGATCCGGACCTGGGCGGAGCCGCTATGCGTAAACGTGTAAGCCAGCCGGACGTGACCCAGCCGGTGCCCGGGCGTACCGGTCCGGTGCGCTACGACTCGGGTCGGCTCAGTCCGGGCGTCACGCCCGCCAACAGCAACACCCGCATTTCCGCAGCCACGCTGCAACGCCAGACCCAGGCGCCGACGCCTGCATCGGGCAGCAATCTGGGGCTGAATTCGGATCGCCTGCGCCAGGCCATGGTCGAGCGCCTGCGGGCGCAGGGCATTACCGACGAGCGCGTGCTCAACGCCATGGGCGCGGTGCCGCGCCATCTGTTCGTCGACGAGGCGCTGGCCAGCCGCGCTTACGAAGACGCCGCGCTGCCCATCGGTCATTCGCAAACCATCTCCCAACCCTGGGTGGTGGCGCGCATGATCGCCGCCGCCTGCGACGACCGCACGCCCACCCGCGTGCTGGAAGTCGGCGCGGGTTGCGGCTACCAGGCGGCGGTGCTCGCGCAATTCGTGCGCGAGGTTCACACCATCGAACGCATCCGCGGATTGTATGAACTTGCGCGCGAGCATCTGCGCGCCCTGCGGCTCACCACCAGGATCCGCTTGATCTACGGCGACGGCATGCTGGGCCTGCCCGGCGTGGCGCCGTTCGATGCTATCGTTGTGGCTGCCGCTGGCCTTGCCATCCCGCAGGCGCTGCTCTCGCAGCTCGCACCGGGTGGCCGCCTGATCGCTCCTGAAGGGGGCGCCAACCAGCGCCTGGTTCTCATCGAACGCACAGGCGCGGCCAGCTGGAAACGCACAGAATTAGAGGCCGTGCGCTTTGTGCCGCTACGGGCCGGAATACAATCTTGAGCAAACAGGAGAAACGTATGCTCAACGGGCAGTTGCAACTGACCGATATCACCCTGGGCGCGTCCATGACGCGCCTGCGCCGCCCGCTCTTCATCGCGGGGGCTCTCAGCCTGTCCATCCTGGCTGGCTGCGCTTCCAAAGGCACGCGCGCCCCGGTGGTCGACATGACCGGCGGGCAACCCGCGCCGGCGACCCAGACCGGCGGCACCTATGTGGTGAAACCGGGCGACACGCTCTACAAGATCGCCCGCGCCAACAATGTGGATGTCGAAAACGTCAAGCGTTGGAACAACCTCAGCGACCCCAACCAGATCTCGGTCGGCCAGGTCCTGAAGATGTCCGGCAGCGCCAGCGGCGGGGCGCAGACCGCGCCGGTCGCGGGCTCCAAGACGCAGCCGCGTCCGCTGGACCAGCCGGAAACCCTGCCGCCGCCGACCACTGAAACCACCACGCCGCCGCCCACCGCGCCGGTCGAGACCAAGCCCGCCACGCGCGCGGCCGACGCGGCCGTCATCAATTGGGCCTGGCCTGCCAACGGCCAGATCGTGCAAGGCTTCAACAACAGCAGCAAGGGCATCGACATCGCCGGCGCGCTGGGCGATCCGGTCACCGCCGCCGCCGACGGCCTGGTCAAGTACAGCGGCAACGGTGTGCGCGGCCTGGGCAACCTGATCATCGTCGAACACCAGAACGGCTTCATCACCGCTTACGCGCATAACCGCGCGGTGCTGGTGAAGACGGGCCAGAACGTCAAGCGCGGCGCCAAGATCGCCGAACTCGGCCAAAGCGATACCACGTCGCCGCGCCTGCACTTCGAGATCCGCCGCCAAGGCCAGCCGGTGGACCCCATGCAGTATCTGCCTGCCCGATGACGCCCACTCTCGTCTTCGACCTGGAAACCATCCCCGACGCCGAGGGGCTGCGCAAGCTCAACGGCTGGGGGGCTGATGTTTCCGACCAGGAGGTGGTCGAGCGCGCGCTGACCGCGCGCCGCGAGGCCGTGGGCCATGATTTCCTGCCGCTGCATCTGCACAAGGTGGCGGTGGTGGGCTGCGTGTTCCGCGACGACCAGGGCTTTCGCGTCAAGACCCTGGGCCAGCCCGACGATCCCGAAGCCGCCTTGCTGGCGGGCTTCTTCAAGACCATCGAGCGCTACACGCCCAAGCTCGTGAGCTGGAACGGTTCCGGCTTCGACCTGCCGGTGCTGCATTACCGCAGCCTGATCCAGGGCGTGCCCGCGCCGCGCTACTGGGACATGGGCGAGGAAGACCGCGACTTCAAGTTCAACAACTACATTTCGCGCTACCACTCGCGTCACCTGGACCTGATGGACCTGCTGGCCAAGTACAACGGCCGCGCCAACGCGCCGCTGGACGAACTGGCCAAGCTTTGCGGCTTTCCCGGCAAGCTGGGCATGGACGGCAGCAAGGTGTGGGAAGCCTGGAGCCAGGGCCGCGCCGATGAGGTGCGGGCCTATTGCGAAACGGACGTGGTCAACACCTGGCTGGTGTATTGCCGTTTCCGTTTCCTGCGCGGCGAACTCGACCGTACTTCCTACGAAGCGGAAATCGCGCTGGTGCGCGACACCCTCAGCGCCAGCGATGCGCCGCACTGGAAGGAGTACATGGCGGCCTGGGACGCCAACTGAGCGGCGTCTCGGCCGGAGGATCCGTCTTCCGGCGGACAGGATCGAACGGGGCCCGCGAGGCCCCGTTCTTGCGTCTGGATCATGCGCAATCGACTGAAACATTGCTTGCGCCAGCGAAACCTGGATGAAACCGGGCCAATCGCACAATGGCCTCGCTTTCTTCACTTTCAGGAGACCTACATGTCCCGATTCGCTATCCGCTCCAATTTGGCCGCTCTTGCATTTGTCGCCGCGACGGGCGGCCTGGTGGCCGGCTCCGTCATGGCTGCGCCTCCTCCTCCCGCTGACGGCGGCCCCGCCGCCATGCACGATGGCCAGCGCGGCGGCTTCCACAAAGGCATGCGCGACGGCCTCTTCATTCCCGGCCTGGGTCCGGTGACCAAGGCGCAGGTCGCCGAGCTGAAGCTGGACGACAAGCAGCAGGCCTTGTTCAAGACCGCGCAGGACGGCCAGCGCAGCCTGCACGAAGCCATGCGTGCCTCGGGCGGCAAGCGCCACGACTTGCTCAAGGCGCAGCTGGACAGCGGCAAGCTGGATCCCCGCGCGCTGGTCGAACAGTCCGAAAAGTCGCGTGATGCCTTCGGTCCCCAGGCCAAGCAGGTGCGCGACCAATGGCTCGCGGTCTGGGACAGCCTGAACGACACCCAGCGCGGCCAGGTGACCAAGTTCGTCAAGGAACGCCAGGACCGCATGCAGGAGCGCCACGCCCGCATGGAAGGGCGCCACGGCAAGGGCAAGGCGGATGCGCCCGCTGCCGCCGCGCCGGCCAAGCCTGCCGCCAACTAAGCAGTGCGGCCGGCCGTCCCGGCCGGTGCACGCCAGCAACCCCGGACACGCGACCGCGTGCCGGGGTTTTTCATTTGGCGTCCGGGATGGCGGCTGGCGGCGGCTCGCCATGCGTACCGATAGGGAGCGGGTTCCCCGTTTTGACGCATAAGCGCGTGCGCCGGCACACGCGTCCGCACTGTTCTGGTGCGGCGCGGGCGCCGTCAGCGGGCGATGCGCCTGCGTATCGGCTTGCCGCAGACCTGGCACGGACATTGCTTTGTGGAGTAGGAACCGGTTTCAAACGCTGCACCGCCGGTCCTAGTGATGCGCCTCGGCCATCTACCTACTCGACAAATCCGATCAGGACTCCGCACCATGAAGAAGACGTTGCTAGCCGTGCCCTTTGCGCTCGCCGCTTGTTTCACCGCGACGGCGCAGGCCGAACCCACCGACCTGGGCGGCGGATTTTCGCTCAGCGGCAACGCCGCCATCGTCAGCGACTACCGTTTCCGCGGCTACTCGCAGACCGACTTCCGGCCCGCCGTGCAGCTGGGCTTCGACCTGACCCACAGTTCCGGCTTCTATCTGGGCAACTGGAACTCCAATGTTTCCGATTTCGTGTTCACCGACGGCAACCTGGAAATGGATTTCTACGGCGGCTGGAAGGGCGACGTGGGCGGCGGCTTCACGCTGGATGCGGGCGTCCTGCATTATTACTACCCGGGCTCCAGCTCGCCGAAGGGCGGCAACTACAACAACACCGACCTCTATCTGGGCGCGTCCTACGGCAACTACAGCCTCAAGTACTCTTACACGCCCAGCGACTTCTTCAGCACGCCGGACAGCAAGGGCACCTGGTACCTGGACGGCACGGCCAACTTCGACCTGGGCGACGGCTGGGGCCTGGTCGGCCACCTGGGCTACCAGAAGCTCAAGAACCAGACCAATATGGACGGCGACTCCATCGGCCATTACGTCGACTACAAGCTCGGCGTGACCAAGGACCTGAAGGGCTGGATCCTGGGCCTGGCCGCCGTGGGGGCGACCAAGGACAACTGGCTGCCGACCAAGTACGGCCATCCTTCGGGCCGCCTGGGCGCCGTCTTCTCGGTGGCGCGTTCCTTCTGACCGATATCCGTGGCGGCGCCTGGCAGCGCCGGCTTTCGGGCTTGCCGACGATTGGCGGTGACCGCCGTCCGGGGCAAGCCCTTTTTTCATCGGGAGACCGTTCCGGCCCCACATCGCCATTTCCAGGTTTGGCCGCAGTCCTTCTACAATAGAAGGTTGCGTGTAATTCTTCTGGACTGCGTGAGATGTCTGACGTTTTGAGTATTGAATCCCTGGACCTGGAAGCCAGGGGTATCGCCCGCCGCGACGGGAAGGTCGTCTTCGTGGAAGGCGCCTTGCCGGGCGAACGGGTCACCACGGTTACGCTGCGCCGCAAGCCGTCCTACGAGATTGCGCGCGTGGACGAGGTGCTGCGGCCCTCGTCGCAGCGCGTGGCGCCGCGCTGCCCGCATTTCGGCGTTTGTGGCGGCTGTGCCATGCAGCACCTGGAACCCAGCACGCAGGTCGCCATCAAGCAACGTTCGCTGGAAGACACCTTCTGGCACGTCGGCAAGCTGCGTCCCGCGCGCATCCTGGCGCCGCTGCAAGGCCCGACCTGGGGCTACCGCTACCGCGCCCGCCTGTCGGTGCGCGTGGTGCCCAAGAAGGGCGGCGTGCTGGTCGGTTTCCATGAGCGCAAGAGCAGCTATGTGGCCGACATGCGCGAATGCCATGTGCTGCCGCGCCACGTCAGCGACCTGCTTATCCCTTTGCGCGAAATGATCGGTTCCATGTCCGCGCCGGACCGCATGCCTCAGATCGAAGTGTCGCTGGGCGAGGGCGTGACCGCCCTGGTGCTGCGCCATCTGCTGCCGCTGACCGATGGCGACATCGCCATCCTGCGCGCCTTCGCCGCCAAGCACAACGTGCAATGGTGGCTGCAGTCCAAGGGTCCGGAAACCGTGCACCCGCTGGAGCGCGAGCACGGCGACACGCTGGCCTACACCATGCCGGAATTCGGCCTGCGCATGCCGTATCGGCCCACCGATTTCACGCAGGTCAATCACGCCATCAACCGTGCGATGGTGTCGCGCGCGCTGAAACTACTGGAGGTGCAGCCTACCGACCGCGTGGCGGATCTGTTCTGCGGGCTGGGCAACTTCACGCTGCCGCTGGCGACGCAGGGCAGGGAAGCCGTGGGCGTGGAAGGCAGCAAGGCGCTGACCGACCGCGCTTTCGACGCGGCATCGCGCCACGGCCTGGGCGATCGCACCAGCTTCGCCACCCTGAACCTGTTCGAGGTGGATGTGGAATGGCTGCGCGGCCTGGGCTACTTCGACCGCATGCTGATCGATCCGCCGCGCGAAGGCGCGCATGCCGTGGCGCAGGCCCTGTCGCTGTTGGAGGCGCACGAGCGCCCCGTGCGCATCGTCTACGTGTCCTGTAATCCGGCCACGCTGGCGCGCGATGCGGCCATCATGGTGCATGAAGGCGGCTATGTGTTGAAGAGCGCGGGCGTGATCAACATGTTCCCGCACACGGGCCATGTGGAGTCCATTGCGGTGTTCGAATCGCTGGACGCCGAAGGTATCCAGGCCGTGCGGGAACGCGCCCGCCAGCGCGCCATTCAGGCGGCGGCCGAAGCGGCAGCCGCGGAAGAAGCCAAGGCCGCGGCCGCCGCCGAGAAGGCGGCCGCCAAGCAGGCCGCCACCGACGCCTATCACGCCAAGGTCGCGGCCGAAGCGCAGGACTGACGCCGCGGGAAGGGCCTGGGCCGTTTCAGTGCTTGCAGCCCAGGCCTTCCAGTATCGGGCAGTCCGGCCTGTCATTGCCCTGGCAGTGTTCGGCCAGATGCTTCAAGGTGGCCGCCATGTCGCGCAGCGCCTCGGCCTTGCGCTCCAGTTCCTGCACGTGTTCCAGCGCGATGCGCTTGACGTCGGCGCTGGCGCGGCTGCGGTCCTTCCACAGCGCCAGCAACTCATTCATCTGTTCCACCGAAAAACCCAGGTCGCGCGCGCGGCGCACGAAGTGCAGCGTATGCAGATCGTGTTCGCTGTACACGCGGTAGCCGGAATCCGTGCGTCCGGCGGGGCTGATGAGGCCGATGCTTTCGTAGTAGCGGATCATCTTGGCGGAAATGCCGGAACTCCTGGATGCCTCGCCGATATTCATTGCTGTGCTCCTGTGTAGCCTGAGTGCGATTCTACGCTTGACCTTTCCATCATGGGAAGGTTTAAGCTGCTTTCCATGGTGGACGAAACGTAGTCCATCGCCCTTGAATCCTATGGAGATAACTATGAGCATCGAGTTCCAAGTGGCTGACATGACCTGCGGCCATTGCGCCAAGACCATTACGGCCGCGGTGGCCCAGGCGGCTCCGGGCGCGACTGTCACGATCGATCTGCCCACGCACCGCGTGACCGTGACCGGGGCCGATGACGCCGACAAGATCGAAGACGCGATCCGCGACGCCGGCTACCAGCCGCAGCCGGTGTAATTCCTCCAGGCGCGAGGCCGGGCTATGATAGATCCGGTCTCGCGCTGGTTATTTATTCATTGCTAAAATCTATCGATTCATTGAATTTATTAAATTTGAATAATTGATAGTAAGGATTTATCATTCTTTCCATGGTGGTTAATCAAACAACCCCGCTACCCCAAGGAGAGATTTGAATGCTGCAAAACCGCGAAGGCCAACGTGTTCCGAACGTAACGTTCCCGGTCCGTGAGGACAACACCTGGAAGAAGGTGACGTCCGACGACCTGTTCAAGAACAAGACCGTCGTGGTCTTTTCCCTGCCCGGCGCCTTCACGCCGACCTGCTCGTCGACCCACCTGCCGCGTTACAACGAACTGGCTCCCGCCTTCTTCGCCGCCGGCGTGGACAGCATCGTCTGCGTGTCGGTCAATGACACCTTCGTCATGAACGAATGGGCCAAGGACCAGGAATCGGCCAACATCACGCTGCTGCCCGACGGCAACGGCGAGTTCACCGAAGGCATGGGCATGCTGGTCGACAAGAGCGACCTGGGCTTCGGCAAGCGCAGCTGGCGCTATTCCATGCTGGTCAAGGACGGCGTGGTCCAGAAGATGTTCATCGAGCCGGAAAAGGAAGGCGACCCGTTTGAAGTGTCGGACGCCGACACCATGCTGGCGCACTTCGCCCCGTCGGCCAAGAAGCCCGACCAGGTGGTCGTGTTCTCCAAGCCGGGCTGCCCGTTCTGCGTGGAAGCCAAGGCGCTGCTGGATGCCAAGGGCTACGCCCCGATCGAGATCCCGCTGGAAAACAAGGTCCGTGGCCGCGTGATCGGCGCTGTCTCGGGCAAGGGCACCGCCCCGCAGGTGTTCATCAATGGCGCGCTGATCGGCGGCCTGGAAGACCTGAAGGCGCACTTCGCCTAAGCGTCTGCAACGCTACCGGTCCCGGGTTCGCCCCGGGGCCGGGCAGCAGGGCGGTTCGCCGCCTGCTGCACCCTTCACGAGTTTCCCTTTTTACGCATCTTCGTGCGCGGCCCCCGGCGGGCGCTGCGGGACTGTCCACGTCCATAGGGTGCGGAAAAAGGCGGAATCCGCCTTTGAATTCCTGCTCCACGCCACATCGGGGGATACCCAGTCATGAAAACTCTGCATACCGATATCGCTGTCATCGGCGCCGGCACGGCCGGCCTGGCCGCCTACCGCGCCGCCCGCGCCGCGGGCCAGCGCGCGCTGCTGATCGAAGGCGGTCCCTACGGCACGACCTGCGCCCGCGTCGGCTGCATGCCGTCAAAGCTGCTGATCGCCGCCGCCGAAGCGGCCCACAGCGCGGCCCACACCGAGCCGTTCGGCGTGCATGTGGGCGGCGAGATCACGGTCGATGGCACCGAAGTGATGGACCGCGTCAAACGCGAGCGCGACCGCTTCGTCGGTTTCGTGCTGGAAGGCGTGGAAAGCATCCCGGCAGAGGACAAGCTGCGCGGCTATGCGCGCTTCTTGTCGGACACGGTGCTGAAGGTGGACGAGCACACCGAAGTGCATGCGTCCCGCGTGGTGATCGCCACCGGTTCTCGGCCGTCTGTGCCGCCGCCGTTCCGTGCGCTGGGCGACCGTCTGGTGCTGAACGATGACGTGTTCGCCTGGGATGATCTGCCTGGCCGTGTGGCCGTGTTCGGTCCTGGCGTGATCGGGCTGGAACTGGGCCAGGCGCTGGCGCGCCTGGGCGTGGAAGTGCGCGTGTTCGGCGTCAGCGGCAGCCTGGGCGGCATCAGCGATCCGCAAGTACGCAATACGGCCCGCAAGATCTTCCAGCGCGAGTTCTATCTGGACCCGGACGCCCGCGTGCTTGAAACCACCCGCGTAGGCGACGAAGTGGAAGTGCGCTACGTGACGCTGGACAACACCGAGCGCACCGAACGCTTCGACTACGCGCTGGTGGCCACGGGCCGCCGCGCCAACGTGGACGGGCTGGCGCTGGAAAACACCTCGCTGCAATTGGACAAACACGGCGTGCCGTTGTTCGACCGCGAAACCATGCAGGCGGGCGATGCGCCTATCTTCATCGCGGGCGATGCCAACGCCGACGCGCCGCTGCTGCACGAAGCCGCCGACGAAGGCCGCATCGCGGGCGAGAACGCGGCGCGCTATCCCGAAGTGCGCAAGGGCCTGCGCCGCGCGCCGTTGGCCGTGGTGTTCTCGGACCCGCAGATCGCCATGGCCGGGCAGGGCCACGCACGGCTGGTGCCGGGCACCTTCGTGACGGGCGAGGTGGACTTCAGCGACCAGGGCCGTTCGCGGGTCATGCTGAAGAACCGCGGCATGCTGCATGTCTATGCGGACATCGAAACGGGCCGTTTCCTGGGCGCCGAGATGGTCGGCCCCAGCGCCGAGCACATCGGCCACCTGCTGGCCTGGGCCGTGCAGCAGGAGCTGACCGTGGCGCGCATGCTGGAAATGCCGTTCTATCACCCCGTGATCGAGGAAGGCCTGCGCACTGCCTTGCGCGACGCGGCGGCCAAGCTGGCCCGGGCGCAGGAGGCGCTGCGGCGGGAAGCTCCGGAGAATGAACTGGCTTGAACGCCAGCGCGATCCGCGACACCAGCAAAAAGGCCACGAAACATCGTGGCCTTTTCGCTTTTCGTATCGGATCAATCGTCCGACTGCTTCTTTGGCACCGGGAACGGATTCTCGCGGAACTGCAGCGTGAAGCCGGCGCGCTCGTCCTGTCCCAGCGTGCGGGCCAGATACGGCATGGCTTGCTTCAAGGCGTCGTGCAGCGTCCAGGGCGGATTGATCAGGAACATGCCGCTGCCGTGCAGGCCGTAGCCGTCGATGGCTGCTTTCTTGACCGTCAAGGTCGCGTGCAGCCAGCTCTTGACCTTCAGGTTCTCCAGGTGGCGCGCCATTTCATTGGCTTCGCGGCGCTGGACCAGCGGGTACCAGACGGCGTAGGTGCCGGTGGCGAAGCGCTTGACGCATTCCTTGACCGCGTTGAGCGTGCGGCGATAGTCGTTCTTGTCTTCGTACGAGGGGTCGATCAGCACCATGCCGCGGCGCGTGGGCGGCGGCAGCAGCGCCTTGACGCCTTCAAAACCGTCGTCGCCGTAGATCGTGGTCTGGCGTTGCGCGGCGCGGCCCTGGTGTTCCAGGTTGCCGACCAGCGTGTCGATCTCGGTAGGGTGCATTTCGAACAGGCGCAGCCGGTCGGACGGACGCAGCGCGTCCAGCGCCAGCCATGGCGAGCCCGGATAGCGCCTGAGGCGGCCGTTGGTGTTGTAGCCGCGGATCCGGGCGACGTAGTCGGCCAGGATGGGCGGCAGGTCCTCGGCTTCCCACAGGCGGCCGATGCCGTCGGCGAACTCGGAGGTCTTGGCGGCCCAATCGCTATCCAGGCTGTAGAGCCCGGCGCCGGCGTGGGTATCGACGACCCAGTAGGGCGCGTCTTTCTTGTTGAAGTAATCCAGGGTGTGGATCAGGATGGCGTGCTTGAGTACGTCGGCGTGGTTGCCGGCGTGAAAGGCGTGGCGGTAACTGAACACGGGCGTTCTGCCTCAGGCGGCGGGCCGGATCGCGGCCAGCTCGTCGGTGAAAATGCCGTCGATGCCCCAGTCGAGCAGCAGGCGGGCGCGCTCCGGGTCGTTGACGGTCCAGGCGGCGATACGGTAGCCGGCGGCATGCACGGCATCGATCAGCTCACGGGTGGCGTCCTTCTGATTGATGTTCAGGGCCACGCACTCGTACTTGGCCAGGCGTTCGCGCCAGTCGGCGGGTACCTTCTCCACCAGCAGCGCGCGCGGCAATTCGGGGGCCGTTTCCAGCGCGGCCTGTAGCGCTGCTTCCGCGAACGAGGACAGGAGCGGCGCTTCGGCCGCGCCTTGCCACAGCTGGCGCGCGGCCAGCGCCACGGCGCGGCCGGTCTCGGCCTCGCGGCCCGGGCAGGGCTTGATCTCGACGTTGCTGGCGATGCCGTTGGCCACCGTGTAGCGGGCGACGGCGGCGAAGGTGGGCAGCGGCTCGCCTGCGTAGGCGGCGGAATGCCAGCTGCCGAAATCCAGCTGGGCAAGCTCGGCGTAGGTCTTGGCAGCGGCGGGTCCGCGGCCGTTGGAGGTGCGGTCCACGTCGTCGTCGTGCATCAGCACCAGCACGTTGTCGCTGCTCAGCTTGACGTCGTATTCGAACATCGTGAAGCCGTGCTCGGCGCCTACGCGCATGGCGGCCAGGGTGTTCTCCGGGGCCAGACGGCCGCCGCCGCGATGCGCGATGTAACGGGAGTAGGGCCAGGAGGGGAGTTTTGCGCTCATTTGGGGTGTTGCTTCGGGTTCTTTTGGTCAGGGTTGCAAGGATACTCCTTCTGCACGCCCGTTCTGCGCCTGCCGCGGCGCGCGGGAACGCCGCGGCAGGTCTCCAGGGCTATTTCATGGGCGCCTTGTCCTGCGACACGTCCATGATCATCCGCGCGGCGAGGTACAGGCGCGGCACGATGCTGTTGATCTGGATGTACTCGGCGTCGTTGGAATGCGCGCCAAAGCCGCTCAGGCCCATGCCTTCGATTACCGGGCCGCGCGCCTTCAAGGCGGCAAAAGCGGCGTCGGTGCCGCCGCCGCTGGCGCGGTCCACGACCGTCATCGGCAAGTCCAGCTCTTTGTAGATCTGCACGCCGTGTTGGGCCAGGGCGCGCGAGGCCGGCGTGGCTTCCAAGGGCGGGCGGCGCACTTCGAACTTCACGCTGACCTTGGATTCGGGCAGCAGCTTCTTCTGTATGCGTTCTTCCAGCGTGCGCGACAGCGCATCGAAATCGGAGACGCGCAGGGCGCGCGCGTCCGCCTGGGCGGTGGCCTGGCCCGGAATGACGTTGCGGTTGGTGCCGGCCTGGGCCACGGTCCAGTTCAGCTTCAAGCCTTCCTCGGGCTTGGACAGCTTGTCCAGCTGCAGCACCTGGTGGGCCAACTCATACAGCGCGTTGACGCCGCCTTCGGGCCGCGCGCCCGCATGCGAGGTCTTGCCCTGCACGGTCAGGTAGGCCGCGCCGATGCCGCTGGTGGCCAGCGTCAGGCGCGCTTGCGCGCCGCCGCCTTCGAACGAGAACACCGCATCCTGGTCGGCGCCCAGGCGGGTAATGGTGCTGCGCGCGCCGGGCGAGCTGATTTCCTCGTCGCCGTTGATCAGCACGGTAATGGTGCCGTAGTCCTCGAAGCCCAGTTTTTGCAGCAGGGTCAGGGTGTGAATGATGGCGGCCACGCCATGCTTGTCGTCGGCGATGCCCAGGCCGTAGGCCTTGTCGCCGTCGATGCGGAAAGGCTGGTCCTTGAGCATGCCGTTGCGGTAGACGGTGTCCATGTGGGCGATCAGCATGATCTTCTTCTGGCCTTTACCCTTGAATTCGGCATGGACCATGGGGCCGACCTTCTCTGGCGTGTCGTCCAGGCGGAATACGTCGGTGGGCTGGATGATCTCCACCGTTCCGCCCAGCGCCTTGAGCCGGTCGCGGATCAGGACGGCGATGCGCTCCACGCCCTCGACGTCCTTGCTGCCCGACTCGATGCCGACCAGGTCGCGCATGGTGTCCAGCATGCCTTGCTGCTGGGCTTGCGCGGCTTCGTGGACGGCGGCGACGGGCGCGGCCAGCGCGGCGGGGGCGCCGCCGACGAAGGCCAGGGCGATGCAGGTGCGCAGGAGTTGCAGGCGGGGAGATGTGTACGGCATCAGTGTGTACCTCTGAGCGTGCGTGGAAGGGGCCGCATCCTTCGGGAGCGGCGTCGGGGTAATGCGGGCTTACCCTGACAGGCCACGATACGAGGGCCGCAAGGGGCTGGAAATGGTGGTTCCCCGGGTTGACTCGGTCCCCGGTTTCGTGCCGTTTGAGCCCGGGGGCAGGCCCGGATGACATTCGAAAGATTCCTGGGCTGCGCGGCGAATGAGAAATGGTAAAATCCGCCCGCTGATCCGGTATTGACCGGTATGGGAACAGGGCGAATCTGGTTCGCCTTTTTTTATGCGTTTTCTTGCGGCTTTGGGCTTGCGCCCGGGGTGCGGCAACAGGGATTCCATGTTCGAATTTATTCGCAGCCATCGGCGCTGGATGCAGTTCATCCTGCTGCTTCTGATTGTGCCGTCCTTCTTCCTGGTCGGTATTCAAGGCTATGACAGCTTCATGCGCGCCGAGCCTGAATTGGCCACGGTCAATGGCCAACCCGTGTCGCGGGCCGAGTTCGATCAGGCGCACCGCAACCAGCTGGAGCAGTTCCGCCAGCGCCTGGGCGCCCAGTTCGATCCGGCCGTCATCGACACGCCGGCGCTGCGCGAAGGCTTGCTCAATCAGTTGATCAACCAGCGCCTGCTGGCCAACGTTGCCGTCGACAACCGTTTCTCGGTGTCCGACGAAACGCTGCGCAACACCATCGCCGCGATTCCGGAAGTCCAGGACAATGGCCGCTTCTCGCCCGAGCGCTATCGCCAGGTGCTGGCTGCGCAAGGCATGTCGCCGACCTCGTTCGAAGCCGGCCTGCGCCGCGATCTGGCGGTCGCGCGCGTGCTGGAGCCCGTGGGCCAGTCGGCCCGCGCACCCGGCGAGGTCGTGGCCGCGCTGGAAACGGCGTTGACGCAGCAGCGCACGGTGCAACTGCGCCGCTTCGCCGCTGCCGACTACCGCTCGCAGGTCAGCGTCAGCCCGGCCGACATCCAGGCCTGGTACGACGCCAACAAGCAGCAACTGCAGATTCCCGAACAGGTCCAGGTCCAGTACCTGGTGCTGGACGAGGCCGCCGCCACGCAAGGCGTGCAGGTCAAGGACGAGGACCTTGCGTCCTACTACGAGCAGAACAAGAACCGCTTCGGCCAGCCCGAACGCCGCCGCGCCAGCCACATCATGATCAACCTGGCGCCTGGCGCGTCGGAAGACGCCCGCAAGGCCGCCCGTGCCAAGGCCGAGGACCTCGCCAAGCAGGCCGCCGCCGATCCGGCGCAATTCGCCGAACTGGCCCGCAAGAACTCGCAGGACGCGGGTTCGGCGACCAATGGCGGCGATCTGGGCTGGCTCGCGCCCGGCATGTTGACCGGTCCGCTGGAAAAGGCGATTTTCGGCCAGTCCAAGGACCAGGTGTCCGGCGTGATCGAAACCCCGTCCGGCCTGCACGTGGTCAAGGTCACCGAAATCCAGCCCGCCGCCATCAAGCCGCTGGCCGAGGTCAAGGACCAGATCACCGCCGAAGTCCGCAAGCAGCTCGCCGCCGTGCGCTTCTCGGAAATGGCCAGCCAGTTGAACAAGCAGGTCTATGACCAGCGCGACAGCCTGCAGCCCGCCGCCGACGCCGTCGGCCTGAAGCTGCGTACCGCTTCCGGCGTGACCCGCGAAGGTTTGCTGCCCGCCGACAAGGCGGGTCCGGGCTCGGCCGCCGCCGGCCCCGATGCCGCGCTGCTGGACAACCCGCGCGTGCGCCAGGTGCTGTTCTCGCCCGACGTGCTGCGTGAAAAGCAGAACTCCGGCGTGATCGAACTCTCGCCCGACACCATGCTGGCCCTGCGCGTGGCCGCTGTCGAGCCGTCCCACGTGCCGCCGCTGGACAAGGTCTCGGACACCATCCGCGCCAAGCTGCTGGACGAGCGTTCGGCCGAAGCCGCCAAGAAGGCCGGCGAAGCCGCGCTGGCTGCCGACAAGGCTAACCCCGCCGCAACGCCGGAAGGCTTTGGCGCGCCGGTGATCGTGTCGCGCCAGGATCCCAAGGATCTGCCGCGTCCGGTGCTGGACGCCGTCATGCGCCTGCCCGCCGCCACGCTGCCGGCCTACGCCGGCGTGCAATCGGGTTCGGACTACACGCTGGCGCGCCTGGAGAAGGTCGAGGCCGGCACGGTTGATCCGGCCGACAAGGAGCGCCTGGCGCAGCAGCTGTCGGGCGCCTGGGGCCAGGCCGAAAACGAAGCCATGCTGCGCATGCTGCGCGAAGAGTACAAGGTGCAGGTGCTGCCCGCCGCCGCCGCGGTCATCCGCGGCGATCAGCCGGCAGCCGGCTGATCAGCCCAGGATCAGTTCAACAGTGGCCGCAGCGTCGGCCACACGTTGTCCAGTAGCAAAGGCTGGGCATCCTCGTTCGGATGGATGCCGTCAGCCTGGAACATCGCCCGGTTCGTTGCGATACCTTCCATCAGGAAGGGCACGAGCCGGGCGTTTTCGTCTTTGGCGACCGTTGGGAACACCTGCGCGAAGCGCTGGGTGTAATCCCGGCCGTAATTCGGCGGAATCTGCATGCCGACGATCAGGACCTGCGCCTCGGCCTTGCGGGCGGCCTGGGCCATGGTGCGCAGGTTCTGCTCGGTCATGGTCAGCGGCAGGCCGCGCAACGCGTCGTTCGAGCCCAGCTCCAGCACCACCACGGCCGGCGCATGCTGGCGCAGCAGCGCGGGCAGGCGGGCCACGCCGCCGCTGGTCGTGTCGCCGCTGATGCTGGCATTGACGACCTGGTACTTGGGGTATTGTTCCGCTACGCGGGCCGAAAGTAGCGGCACCCAACCGGTGCCGCGCTTGATGCCGTATTCGGCCGACAGGCTGTCGCCCAGGACCAACACCGTGCGGGGCGCGGAACCCTGGGCCGCGGCGGCGGTCTGAGCGTGGGCGGGCGCCACGACGGCGGTCGCCATGGCGGTCATGAGTAGCAGACGGGAAAATAGGCGCATGGATAACAAGAATTCGATCGAGGTGAAAGGGCTGGGCAAGCAGGTGGCCGATGCCGGCGGCACGCTCTCCATCCTGGAAGGTATAGATTTTACGGTCGAGGCGGGCAGCGCCGTGGCCATCACCGGCAGTTCGGGGTCGGGCAAGTCCACCTTGTTGGGACTGCTGGCAGGCCTGGATGTTCCCAGCGCGGGCAGCGTGCGCCTGGCCGGGCAGGACCTGTTCTCGCTGGACGAGGACGGCCGCGCGCGTTTGCGGGCCAATCATGTGGGTTTCGTATTCCAGTCATTCCAGCTGCTGCCCAACCTGACGGCGCTGGAAAACGTGATGCTGCCGTTGGAGCTGGCCGGGCAATCGGCGCGGGACGCGGCCCAGGCCATGTTGGAGCGGGTGGGGCTGGGCAAGCGCCTGCATCACTACCCGCGCACCCTGTCGGGCGGCGAGCAGCAACGCGTGTCGCTGGCGCGCGCCTTCGTGGTGCAGCCGGACCTGCTGTTCGCGGACGAGCCCACCGGCAGCCTGGACGCCGCCACAGGGGTGACGGTCATCGACCTGATGTTCGACCTGCACCGCGAGCACGGCACCACGCTGGTGCTGGTGACCCACGATCCGCAGCTGGCCGCCCGTTGCGGGCGTCAGCTGGTGCTGGCGGCGGGGCGGATGGTCAACGGCGCCTGATGCCGCCGGCCCCACCGCCGGGCTTCCAAGTTGGACCAGCCCCTCGGGGGGGGCTGCGAGCCCCGGAGGGGCGCGGCGTGAGGGCCTTACCCTCTTACTTGGATTTCGCGACCGCCTGGTTCCAGGCGGCGACCACCGCTTCATACTCCTTTGCCGCGGCATCCTGGCTGACCGGGAAGATCTTGATGGTCTTCAGGTCGGGCAGGGTGGTCAGGCTGGCCACGGCCACGTCCGTGCGCGTCGGGCGGCGGAAGTTCTTCACCAGTTGCGCTTCCTGCGACTCCTTGCTCAACAGGCCGTCATACAAGGCCTTGGCCGCGTCCATGTTCTTCGCGCCCTTGATGATGAACATGCCTTCCGGCGCCAGGTAGCTGCCCTCGGTCGGGTAGACCAGCTTGATTTCCTTCTGGCCGCCGGCTACGTATTCCTGCGCGGCGTACTCCAGCGTCATGCCCACGGCATACTCTCCCGCGGCCACGCCCTTGTAGGTGGTGCCGGACGATGCCGTGACCACCGCGTTGGCGGCGATCTTGTCCAGGCCTTCCTGGCCGAATTGCTTGAAGAGGCCATACACCAGCATGTAGGCCGTGCCGCTCTTGGACGGGTCGGTGATGGCGAACTTGTTCTTCCACTGCGGCTGCATCAGGTCGGACCAGGTGGCCGGCGCGGGCTGGCCCTTGAGCTGGCGCTCGTTGACCATCATCACCATGACGTGCACGTTGGTGCCCACCCACAGATCGTCCGGACCGCGGAACTCGGCGGGGATCTTGTCCAGGTCGGCCGGGCGGTAGGGCTGCAGATGCTGGCGGTAGGCGCCCAGCGTGCCGAAGCCGCCGCTCCAGAACAGGTCGCCGCGCGGATTCTGCGCCTCGGCCTCGATGCGCTTCATCATCGTGCCGGTGCCGCCGGTGACGGGCTGCACGTTCAATTTCGGCGACTTCTGCTTCACCGCGTCCAGCGCGGTTTCGATCGTCTCCGTGTTGTTGGACGAATAGAGCACGACGTTCTGGGCCTGGGCGGCGCCAGTAGCCAGGGCGGCGGCCAGGACGCTGTACTGAAGTAGGTGCTTGAATTGCATGGTTAGCCTCTGTGCAAGTGGGTTATTTACCGGAGAACAGCTTGATGCGGAACGCCTTGACCGACACGATGATGGGCAGCACGATGACCGTGACCAGCGCCGCGCCATAGGCCGACGCCATGCCCAGCCTGCCGCCGTCGACCTGGCGGAAGATGGCGATGGGCATGGTCTCCAGGCCGCCGCTGTAGGCGACGATGGAGGCCGACAGCTCGGAAATGGTGGTGAGCCACATCAGGATGGCTGCCGAGATGATGGACGCCTTCATGGCGGGCAGGATCACCTTGAAGAAGGTCATGAGCGGCGACACGCCCAGGCTGATCGACGCTTCCTCGATCGACTCGGGGATGTTGAACAGCACCGACGAGGCGTTGCGCACCGCGAAGGGCAGGCGCCGCACCGTGTAGCACAGCACCATGATTCCCGACGTGCCCGCCAGCACCAGCCAGCCGGTGTTGAAGGTCTGCACCAGTGCGATGCCCAGCACCGTGCCGGAAATGGTCAGGGGCAGCACCACGATGTAGTCCAGCACCTGGGTCGAGGCGCTGCGCTTCTTGATCGTCAGATAGCTGACCAGCACCGCGAAGGCCACGCCCAGCACCGTGGCCAGCGAGGCGAACTTGAGCGAGTTCAGGATGGGCTCCGGCGCGCCATGCAGCGCGCGCTGCATGCTGGCCAGCGACCATTGTCCCCATTGCATGACCGGGCCGCTGGTCTTGGTGAAGGCAGCGATGAAGACCACGATCAGCGGCAGCAGCGAAATGAAGATGATCAGGCCCACACCGCTGGTGTAGAGCAGGGCGGTCCAGGAGCGCACGCGGGTAGCGGCCGGCGCGCGCCCCTGCGTCATGGTGTAGACCTTGCGTTCGACCACGCGTTTCTGGAAGAACAGCACGATGGCGACGATGGCGATGGACACCACCGACATCGCGCTCTGCAGGGTCGGGCTGCCGCCCATTTCGCTGACAAAGGTGTTGTACGTCATGACCGACAGCAGCGGCACGCGGCTGCCCAGCAGCATGGCCAGCGCGAAGTTGCCCACCACCAGCGTGAACACCACCAGCGCGTTGACCAGCACCGCCGGCAGCAACACCGGCACCAGGACGCGCAGCTTGGTCAGCAACGGCGGCGTGCCCAGGCTCAGGCCCGCTTCTTCCAGCTGGCCGTCGAAGCCGCGCAGCGCCGCCAGCACGCCCAGGTAGATGTAGGTGTAGTAGACCAGCGTCATGGAGAACACCATGCCGGTCCAGCCGTAGAACGAGGGCAGCGAAATGCCGGCGTCGCCCAGCAGGTTGGTCAGGATGCCGTTATTGCCCAGGATCAGCAGCCAGGACTGGCCCACGATGATCTCGGGGATCACGATGGTCAGCACCGGCAGGATCGCCACCAGGTTCTTCAGCGGAAAGTCGAAGCGCGCCACCATGTAGGCGAAGGGCACGCCCACCAGCACCGTGCAGGCCGTGACCGCCAGGCCCAGGATCAGGGTATTGCCGAAGGCCTCGACGTATTGGGAGTCGGCCAGCAGGGCCTTGAAGCCCTCCAGCGTGAAACCGCCATCCTGCCCGGTGACGCTGTTGCTGAAGAGCACGGCCAGCGGATAGAGCACGAAGAACAGCAGCAGGGCCAGGCTGATTGCCGTCAGGATGCCCCAGGGCCACCATTTGATTTTCATGGTCGGCGCGTCCTCAGGCGTTGACGACGCGGCTGTCGGCGGGAATCAGCACCTGCACGGCTTCGCCGGGCTGGAACTGCGCCACCATGTTGCCGGCATGCAGCTCGACGCGGATCTCGGAGCCGTTGTCCAGCGCAATGCGGTATGCGGTCTTGAAGCCCAGGTATTGGCGTCGCAGCACCTTGCCCGGCAAGGTATTGGGCACGTAGGGAGCGGGCGCCATCAGGGCCAGCTCTTCCGGGCGCGCGATCAGCACACCCTTGCCGTCCAGCTGGTCGCTGCCTTGCACGCCGTCAAAGCCCAGGCCGCAGATCTCGTAGCGCACATGGCCGGCGGGGGCGCCGGCCTGGCCGTTGCGGGCGGGCACGGGGATCACGTTGGCCGAACCGATGAAGTCCGCGACGTAGGCGTTTACCGGCGTGCCGTAGAGTTCTTCCGGCGTGCCCAGCTGGGCGATGTCGCCGCGGTCCATGATGGCGATGCGGTCGGACATCGCCAGCGCTTCTTCCTGGTCGTGCGTGACGAACACGGTCGTGATGCCGGCCTCGCGCACCAGGTCCAGGATCACGTCGCGCATCTGCAGGCGCATCTTGGCGTCCAGGTTGGACAGCGGCTCATCCATCAACAGTACGCGCGGCCGGATCACCAGCGCGCGCGCCAGCGCCACGCGCTGGCGCTGCCCGCCGCTCATCTGCGCCGGATAGCGTTCGGCCAGCGTCAGCAGCCCGACCTTGTCCAGCGCCTCGTTCACGCGCCGCGTGATCTCGGCGCGCGCCACGCCGCGGGCGCGCAGGCCGTAGGCCACGTTGTCGAACGCGGTCTTGTCGGGGAACAGCGCATAGTCCTGGAACACCATGCCGATATCGCGGCGGTGCGCGGACACGTGGGTCACGTCGTCCTGGTCGAACAGCAGGCGTCCGCCGTCGGGAGCATAGAAGCCCGCAATGCAGCGCAGCAGCGTGGTCTTGCCGCAGCCGCTGGGGCCCAGCAGCGTGTAGAACGCGCCGTCGGGGATGTGCAGCGACAGATTGCGCAGCACTTGCTGCCCGCCGAAAGTCTTGACGATGCCGTCTACGGTGATTGATGCCATGTTTCGCTTCCTGCCTGAGGTTGCGGGCATCATAGAAACGCGGTGGGCGCCCGACCAGCGGTGTTTTTTAAGGGTAGTCGTTAGTTTTTCTAAGAGGTCGACGCGCGGGCTATCACCTAGAATGCGGCTGGATAGGACAGGCGCGCGCAAGCAGCGCCGACAAAAAATAGACGACAAGGGAAAACGTGGGAAAGAGCAGCACAGCGCGGCGCCGGGCCGGCGCGCGGGCGGGCCGCAACTGAGATGGCGGGGCAGAGCCTGCCGCCGCTGAAGGCCTTGCGCGTGTTCGAAGCCGCGGCGCGTCTGCGCAGCTTCACCGCGGCCGCCGACGAACTGAGCATCACGCATAGCGCGGTCAGCCAGCAGATCCGCATACTCGAAGAGTACGTGGGGCAGCCTCTGTTCGCGCGGGAGGCGCGCGGCGTGGCGCTGCTGCCTTGCGCCCAGGCCTACTTTCCGGAAATCCAGGCCAGCCTGGAACGCATCGCGGCCGCGACCGCCAAGCTGAAATCGCCCGCCTACGGCGGCGTGCTGCGCGTCTGCGCCACGCCGTCGCTGACCATGAAGTGGCTGATCCCGCGCCTGTCGGCGTTCCAGGCCCGGCATCCGGGCGTGGACGTGCAGCTCACCACGCAAGGGCGGTCGTTCCTGGACCGCGGCGGCGACACGGGCAGCGACGTGCTGATCCGCCACGGCTACATGGCGCATTCGGACCTGGCCTGCGTGCACTGCCTGGACGACTTCCACGTGCCGGTGGCATCGCCGCGCTTCATCGAGCGCAACCGCCTGGCCGCGCCCGCGGATTGCCTGGGGCATCCGCTGCTGAAGATCGCGGGCGGCATGGACCACTGGCCGCGCTGGTTCGCGCTGGCCAAGGTGGACGTGCCTGCGCAATTGCCGGGGCCGGTGTTCGACCACCAGTTCCTGTGCATGCAGGCTGCCATGAACGACCTGGGCATCGCCTTGGCGCCCTGGTGCCTGCTGGAAGACGACATCCGCGCCGATCGCCTGCGCCCGCTGTTCGACGGCCCGCAGCTGCCGAACGCCGGCATCCACGCGCTGTACCGCCAGGACGGCCCGGCCGCCGCGTCGGCGCTATTGTTCATCGAGTGGTTGCGCGAGCAAGGGCGCGACCCCTCACATACCGCATAGACCAAGGATTCCACATGCATTCCGCCTCTACGACACCCGGCCTTTCCTGGCGCGGCATTACGCCTCCGCTTGCGCTCACGGACTACAAACTCATCGCCTTCGACATGGACTCGACGCTGATCTCGATCGAGACGCTGGACGAAATGGCGGACCTGATGGGCAAGAAGGCCGAGGTGGCGGCGCTGACGGAAGCCGCCATGCGCGGCGAGATCAAGGACTACAAGCAGAGCCTGCGCGAGCGCGTGGCGCTGCTGGCAGGCATGCCGGAAGCGGCGCTGGACGAGGTCTATGAACAGCGTGTGCGCATCAATCCGGGCGCGGAAACGCTGATCGCGGCGTGCAAGGCCGCGGGCCTGACCTGCCTGCTGGTGACTGGCGGCTTTACCTGCTTCACCGACCGGCTGCGGGTGCGACTGGGGCTGGACGACGTGCGCGCCAATGTGCTGGAAATCGTGGATGGACGCCTGACCGGCCGGCTGCTGCCGCAAGCCTGGGGCGACATCTGCGATGGCGAGGAAAAGCGCCGCAAGCTGCTGGAAGTGTGCGCGGCGCTGGGCGTGGGGCCGGAGCGCGCCATCGCCGTGGGCGACGGCGCCAACGACCTGCCGATGATGCGGGCGGCGGGCCTGTCGGTGGGCTACCGCGCCAAACCGGCCGTGCGCGAGGAGGTCAATGTCGCAATCGACGAAGGCGGCCTGGACCGCCTGCTGGAGCTGATGGCGCGCTAGCGCCGGGGCTCAAGCCAGCCCGCGGATTTCCACGGCCGGATCGGTGTCGGCTTCATAGTCGACGCCTTCGATTTCGAAGCCGAACAGGCGCAGGAAGTCCTGCTTGTAGCCCGCGAAGTCCGTCAGCTGGTAGATGTTGTCGTTGGTGACCTGGCCCCACAGCGCCTGCACGCGGGCCTGCACCTCGGGATCCAGTTCCTTGTAGTCGGCGCGCAGGCGGCCGTCCTGGTCCAGGATCGGCGTCTTGCCGCACAGGCTGTCGCGGTACAGGCCGTAGACCTGTTCGATGCAGCCTTCGTGGGTGCCGGCCTCCTTCATGGTCTTGAACAGCAGCGACAGGTAGAGCGGCATCATGGGGATCGCCGAGCTGGCCTGCGTCACCACCGCCTTGAGCACCGACACGCGGGCGTCGCCGCCGCGCGCGGCCAGCTTGGCGCGGATCTCCAGCACCTTCTGGTCCAGATCCTTCTTGGCGGCGCCGATCGAGCCATTCCAGTAGATGTCGTGGGTGATCTTCTCGCCCAGGTAGGTGAAGGCCGTGGTGGTGGCGCCTTCGGCCAGCACGCCGGCTTCCAGCAGCGCGTCTATCCACATCTGCCAGTCTTCGCCGCCCATGACGGCGACAGTCGCGTCGATCTCGGCCTGGGTGGCGGGTTCCAGCACGGATTCCTTGACCACTTCGCGGTCGGTGTCCAGGCCGCGCAGGTTGACCGCCTGGCCGATGGGCTTGAGGGTCGAATTGAAGACTTCGCCGGTTTTCGGGTGCGTGCGGCGCGGCGCGGCCAGGCTGTAGATCACCTGATCGACCTGGCCCAGATCCTGTTTGATGAGGTCTATGGTCTTGCGCTTGATTTCGTCGGAGAAGGCGTCGCCGTTGACGCTCTTGGCATAGAGTCCAGCGGCGTGGGCCTGCTCGTGGAACTCCGCCGTGTTGTACCAGCCCGGCGTGCCGGCCTTGGCGGCGTCGCCCGGCCGCTCGAAGAACACGCCCAGCGTCTGCGCGCCACAGCCAAAGGCCGCGCTGATCCGCGCCGCCAGGCCATAGCCGGTCGATGCGCCCAGCACCAGTACGCGTTTCGGCCCGCCAGCTATCGGCCCCTGGGCGCGGACGTAGTCGATCTGGTTGCGGACGTTGGCGGCGCAGCCGGCCGGATGGGTGGTGACGCAGATGAAACCGCGCACGCGGGGCTTGATGATCATGGGAGCCTCGATTCGGGGAAATGCCTGGATCGCCCATGCGCGAAAGCGCAAAAAGCGACCCGCATTGTACGGGAGGCGGCGCCTGCGCGCTGCCGGCTCAGCGTGCGTCGGCCCCGGCCAGCGGCGCGGCCTGGGCGCGGCTGCGGCGCCATTCGATCAGGCCGATGCCGATGCCGCTGGCGCAGATGATGGCGATGCCCAGCCAGGTCAGCGGGTCCGGGAAGTGGCCCCAGACCAGCCAGCCGACCGAGGTGGCGCTGATGATCTGCAGGTAGACGAAGGGCGCCAGGGTGGAAGCGGGCGCGCGGCGGTAGGCGGCGATCTGGAACAGATGGCCCAGGCCGCCGGTGATGCCGGTGGAGATCAGCACGACCCAGTCCAGCGGCGCCAGGGCCTTGAGCACTGGCAGGGCAGGTGGCAGGATGAAGGGCAGGGACAGGGTCAGGCAAAGCGTGCCGACGGCGCCGCTCCAGATCAGCGAGGTAAACGGGTCGTCGCCCGCCACGCGCCGCGTGGCGATGAACTGCACGGCGAAGCAACAGGCCGTGAGCAGGCCGAACACCGTGCCCACCGGATCCAGGCCGCCGCCCGGGCGGATCACGATGATCACGCCGATGAACGCGATGCCGGCGGCCACGAAGCGCGACAGGCGGGCGGGTTCCTTGAGGACCCAGGGCGCGGCGGACAGCACCAGCAGCGGCGCCAGGAAGTTGATGGCGGTGGCCTCGGCCTGCGGGATGTAGCTCAGCGTGGTGAAGAACATCAGCGTGGCCAGGAACATCGAGCCGCCGCGCAGGATCTGTTCGCGCGGCTTCTTGCTGCGAAAAACGCCCAGGCCGCGCGCGGGCAGCACCAGGGCCAGCACCAGCGCCAGGTGCACCGCATAGCGGAACCACGACAGCACCAGCAGCGGCACGCCCGCATTCATGACCCACTTGCCGCTGGCATCCAGGCACGACAGCGTCCACATCGACAGCACCAGCAACAGCACCCCCATCATCGGGCCGCTGGAAGCGGGCGCTGCGCGGCGCGTGCGACCGTCATCGGCCGGGGTCATCGACAAACTCCTTTGTTGGCTGAAACGCCGGTTTGCAGGTACCGGGCGGCTGCCATGATACGCTCATCGCGCCGGGGGAACAGGCTCATGATAGAACTACGCAACATCGAAACTTTTTTTGGGTGGCCACGCTGGGCAGTTTTCGCGCCGCGTCGGAGAAACTCAACACCACCCAGCCTGCGGTATCGCAGCGCATCGCCTCGCTGGAGGCCGACCTGGGCGTGCTCCTGTTCGAGCGCGAGGCGCGCGGCGTGAAGCTGACCGCCAAGGGGCATGAACTGCTGTCGCATGCCGAACGCATGCTGCAGGTGCGGCGCGACATGTTCGAAGCCGCGCGCGAGCAAAACGTCATGAGCGGCACCGTGCGCATCGGCGTGGCCGAGACCATCGTGCAGACCTGGCTGCCCACGCTGATCGAGCTGATCCATTCGAACTATCCGGCGCTGGTGCTGGAAATAGAGGTGGACACGACGCATGTGCTGCGCTCGCACCTGATGTCGCGCCAGATCGATCTGGCCTTCCTGATGGGGCCGGTGCTCGAGGCGCGTGTGGAAAACCTGCCCCTATGCACCTATCCGCTGGCTTGGGTCGCCAGCCCCCTGTTGGATCTGGGGCCGGAGCCGCTGACATTGGAGCGGATAGGCAAGCTGCCCATCATCACCTATCCCTCCAACAGCGCGCCTTACCGCGTGGTGCGCGACATGCTGACTCGCGCCGGCGTGACGTCGCCGCGCATGTACGGCAGTGCGTCGATGTCGATGGTGGTGCGGATGACGCAGGACGCCATCGGCACCAGCGTCATCGCGCCGGTGTTCCTGGGCAAGGAGCTGGCGCGCGGCGAATTGCGCATCCTGCGCGTGGAGGCGGATCCTTTGCCGGAACTGAGCTTCACGGCTACCTGGGTGCAGGGGCCGGATAGTCACGCGGTACGGGTCATCGCGCAGATGGCGCAGAAGGTGGCCGAGCAGGCTGCGGACGGGATTCCGCTCTAGGTGTTTACCCCAGCAGGGGCTGCGCCGCCGGCCGTAGCGGCCGTGCGCCGCGGCCACGTTGCGACGCGCCCAACTGCCCGCCAAGCCGCGCCACCGCGTCGTTTGCGCGAAACGCGGGGCGCTTGCCGCACGAGACCAAAGAAAAATTTATACCCCCGTATCGCAACATACGATTGGACGCTCCGCGCCCCTGACGCTGCAATGGCGCCACCAATAACGATCGCCTGGATGCATAGAGCGGGGGAAAGCATGAACCAGCGTATGTCCCATTCCCGGAACCGGGCGGCAAGCCATGCCGCGCAGGCGCGACGCGCGCCGCTGCGCGGCTGATCTCCAGACTCTTCGATTGCCACCGCGCGCCGCCAGGATAACGGGATCCGGCGCGCGGCATACCATCCCGCCAGCCAGGAGTTTTGTCCATGAAGAAGTCGCTAGTTTTCGCCGCCGTCGCCGCCAGCCTGTTGGCCGGCGCCGTCCAGGCCCAGGACCTCCCCAAGACCCAGTTGAAAGTCGTGGGCGGCCTGAGCAACCTGACCGCCTACAACGATTACGAAAAGCCGTTCTGGACCAAGACCATCCCCGAGCTGTCCAAGGGCCAGGTCACGGCCGACATCAAGGGCTTCAACGAAATGGGCTTGAAGGGCCCCGAATTGCTGCGCCTGATGTCGCAGGGCGTGGTCGAATTCGGCACCGCCACCCTGGCGTACTTCGCCAGTGACAATCCCATCAACGAAGCGATCGACCTGGCCGGACTGGCGCCCGACGTCAAGACCGCGCGCGCCGTCACCGACGCGTTCGAACCGGTCTACGCCAAGCTGTATGGCGAGGGCAGCAACGTCAAGCTGCTGGGCATTTCCACCTATCCCGCGCAGGTGCTGTTCTGCAACGCCGAAATCAAGGGCCTGGCCGACATCAAGGGCAAGAAGGTCCGCACCAGCAGCCGTACCACCGCCGAGTTCGTCGAAGCGCTGGGCGGCTCCAGCGTGACCATGGCCTTCGGCGAAGTGGTGCCGGCGCTGCAGAACAAGGTGGTGGATTGCGCCATCACGGGTTCGCTGTCCGGCTATTCGGCCAAGTGGTACGAAGTGTCGACCCACCTGGTCGCGCTGCCGATCAACTGGAATCAGCAGATCCACGCCGTGAACCAGAAGGCCTGGGACAAGCTGGACCCCAACGTGCGCACTTTCCTGCAGACCAATGTGAAGACGCTGGTCGACAACATCTGGGACGCCGCCGCGCGCCAGACGCAGGAAGGCTATGACTGCAACACGGGCGCTGCCGCTTGCCCGTTCCCGGTCAAGGGCAAGATGGTCCTGGTCCAGCCCTCGGATGCTGACCGCGCGCTGCTGAAGAAGGTCACCGAAGAAGCCGTGCTGCCGAAGTGGGCCGCGCGCTGCTCGGCCCAGTGCGTGAAGGACTTCAACGCCACCATCGGCAAGACGCTGGGCGTGGTGGCGAAGAAGTAGTCTCCCCCCCGAAGCGCTACCGCGCTTCCCCCCCAGGGGGGCATGCCTGCGGACCGGCGGAGCCGGATCCGCGGCATCCCGATCGGGGGAGGGGGGCGATGGATCGGGAGAGCTGGCTCCGTGGGGCGTCCCGATAGGGCGGTTCTCGACATAGCTGGGGCGGCGATGTGTGCCTGGCCCTGCAAAGGTTTTACTCATGACTCAATCTGAACACTTCCGCCTGCTGGGCGGGCTATTGCGGCGCGCCGAGAGCTTTTCGCGCTTGGCCGTGTGGGCCGGCGGCGCGCTGACGGTGGCCAGCGTGCTGCTGATCTCGTTCGATGTGCTGGCCCGCAAGTTCCTGGGCTTCACGACCGGCGGCGCGGACGAGCTGTCCAGTTATGCCTTCGCCATCAGCACCTCCTGGGCGCTGGCGTTCGCCACGTTGCAGCGCGCCAATGTGCGCGTGGACGTGGTCTACCAATACATGCCGGTGCGCATCGCCGCCGTGCTGGACTGGATTTCCATGGTGGCCCTGGCGGTCTTCATGGTGTACCTGACTTACTACGCGTCCGAGGTGGTGCAGACCTCCTGGGCGCAGAAATCCGCGGCCAATACGCCGCTGGCCACGCCGTTGTGGATTCCGCAGGGCCTGTGGCTGCTCGGCCTGGGCTGGATGTGCATCACCGTCGCGCTGATGCTGGCGCGCGCTTCCGCCGCGCTGGTCACGGGCGACATCGAACTGGTCAGGAGCATTTGCGGCGTGCGTTCGGCGCAGGAAGAAGCCGACGAGGAAGCCGCCGCCGGCGAGCGCATGGTGAAGGGAGAGGCCGCATGATTTCCACCGCATTGATACTGCTTCTGGTGCTGATCGGCCTGTCCATTCCGGTGGGCGCGGCGCTGGGCGTGCTGGGCCTGATCCTGGACCCGCTGTTCTCCATGCTGCCGCTTACGCGCGCCATCGGCGAAGTTTCCTGGAGCACCAACAACGAATTCCTGCTGGTGGCGATCCCGCTGTTCATCATGCTGGGCGAGGTGCTGCTGCGTGCGGGCTTCGCCGAACGCATGTATGGCGCGATGAGCCTTTGGCTGTCGTGGCTGCCGGGCGGACTGATGCACGCCAACATCGGCGCGTCGACGCTGTTCTCGGCCACCTCGGGCTCCAGCGTGGCGACTGCCGCGACGGTCGGCACCGTGGCGATCCCGCAGATCCGCAAGTACGGCTACAACGAGCCGCTCTTCCTGGGCAGCCTGGCCGCCGGCGGCACGCTGGGCATCCTGATCCCGCCTTCGATCAATCTGGTCATCTATGGCGTGCTGACGAATTCCTCGGTGCCCAAGCTCTACCTGGCCGGCATCATTCCGGGTTTCGCGATGGCCGCGCTGTTCATGCTGACGGTGGTCATCGCCTGCGTCGCCAAACCGTCCTGGGGCGGCAAGAAGATCCAGGCGAGCTGGGGCCAGCGCTTTGCCAGCCTGGTGCATCTGGCTCCGCCCATGGGGATCTTCTTCCTGGTGGTGGGTTCCATCTACGCCGGCCTGGCCACGCCGACCGAGGCGGCCGCGCTGGGCGTGCTGGGCGCGTTCATCCTGGCGGCCTGGTTCCGCCGTCTGTCGTGGTCGATGCTGCGCGAGGTCATGGAAGGCACCATGCGCTCCACGGCCATGATCATGCTGATCGTGGTGGCGGCCAGCTTCCTGAACTTCGTCATGTCCGCGACCGGCCTGACCGATGCGCTGACCAAGTCGATCACGGGCCTGGGCCTGTCGCCCGGCTGGATGCTGTTGATCGTGGTGATTTTCTACCTGGTGCTGGGCTGCTTCATGGAAACGCTGTCCATGATGATCACGACCATCCCCATCGTGGCGCCCATCATGATCGGTCTGGGGTTCGATCCCATCTGGCTGGGCATCGTCATCATCATCCTGGTCGAAGCCGCCTTGATCACGCCGCCCGTGGGCCTGAACCTGTTCGTGGTGCAGAGCCTGCGCAAGAGCGGTTCCATGAGCGCGGTCATCATGGGCAGCCTGCCGTTCGTGGCCGCCATGTTCGTGATGCTGGCGTTGCTGGCCTTCTGGCCGGACGTGGCGCTGTGGCTGCCGCGCGTGTTCGGCTGACCTTCATTTCCTAGACATTCCGGGGCGCGGCGAGCCGCCGCGTCCTTCACCCCCTTATTCTCAGCAGGACAGATATGAAAGCCGTATTCCAGATCGAAGACTCGCAACCCCGCCAGGTGGAAGTGGAGTTCAACACCCTGATCGTCGCCGGCTGGGCCGGACGCGACATGGCCGCGATCGAGCACCACATCGAAGAACTCGCCGCCATCGGCGTGCCGCGCCCCAGCAGCGTGCCGCTGTACTACCGCATCGCCGACAACCAGCTGACCCAGAAGGAAACCGTGCAGGCGCTGGGCGAAGATTCGTCGGGAGAAGTCGAGACCTTCGTGTTCTCCGTGGACGGCGAAATGTACGTCAGCATCGCGTCCGACCATACCGACCGCAAGCTGGAAACCTATAGCGTGGCGATGTCCAAGCAGGTCTGCGTCAAGCCCGTGGCCACGAGCGCCTGGCGTCTGGCCGACGTGGCGGACTACTGGGACGAGCTCATCATCCGTTCCTACATCGTCGAGAACGGCGTGGAAGTGCTGTACCAGGAAGGCCCGCTGGCGTCGCTGCGCACGCCGCAGGACCTGATCGCAGGCTATACCGGCGGCGCCACGGTGCTGCCGGCCGGCGCGGGCATGACCTGCGGCACGGTGGGCGCGATCGGCGGCATCCGTGCCGCGGCCGACTTCACCATGGAATTACACGATCCGCGGCGCCAGCGCAGCCTGCGCCACCGCTATCATGTCGAGACGCTCCCCGTGGTGGCCTGATTCAGGCCCCAGGCGCTGATCGCCAGGCGCGCCCGCGGGCGCGCCCGTTTGCACTCAAGCCGCAAGACGGCACTAGGATGACTATGGTTCCGACTTTGAATGATCTGACCCAGGCCCTGCAAGAGGGCCGCAGCACCTCCGTGGAACTGACGCAGGCGGCGCTGGCCCGCGCGCAGGACGAAGCGGGCGAGGGCGCCCGCGCGTTCACCCGCCTGTACGCCGAATCGGCATTGGCGCAGGCGCAAGCCTCCGACACGCTGCGCGCCGCCGGCATCGTCCGCTCCGCGATCGAGGGCCTGCCCATCAGCATCAAGGATCTCTTCGACGTCGAAGGCGAAACCACGATGGCGGGCTCGGTGGCCCGCGAGGGCGAACCGGCGGCCGACGCCGACGCCGAAGTCGTGCGCCGCCTGATCGCCGCAGGCGCGGTCATCATCGGCCGCACCAACATGACCGAATTTGCCTATTCGGGCCTGGGCATCAATCCCCATTACGGCACGCCCCTGAACCCCTACGACCGCGCCACCGGCCGCATCCCGGGCGGCTCGTCCTCGGGCGCCGCGGTGTCGGTTGCCGACGGCATGTCGGCCGCGGCCATCGGCTCGGACACCGGCGGTTCCGTGCGCATTCCGGCCGCGCTGTGCGGCCTGACGGGCTTCAAGCCCAGCGCCTGGCGCGTGTCCATGGAAGGCGTGCTGCCGCTGTCGGCCAACCTGGACTCCATCGGCCCGATCGCCGCCAGCGTGCGTTGCTGCGCCGAGCTGGACGCCATCCTGTCCGGGGACGGCGGCCCGGTGCCGGAAGCGGCCGTGCTGCACGGCCTGCGCCTGGCCATCCCGACCACGCTGGCGCTGGACGCCATGGACAAGCATGTCGCCGACAGCTTTGCAGTCGCCGTCAGCCGCCTGAAGGCCGCCGGCGCCCTGGTCGAAGAGATTGCGATTCCGGAATTCGCCGAACTGGCCGCCATCAACGCCAAGGGCGGCTTCACCGCCGCCGAGGCCTGGGCCTGGCACCGCGACTTGATCGCCCGCGCCGGCAAGCGCTATGACCCGCGCGTGGTGTCGCGCATCATGCGTGGCAAGGACATGAGCGCGGCCGATTACCTGGACCTGCTGGATGCGCGCGAAGCCTGGGTCGCGGCAGTGGACCGCCGCATCGCCGGCTACGACGCCCTGATCATGCCGACCACGCCCATCGTGGCGCCGGCGGTGGCCGACCTGCAGGCCTCGGACGAGGCCTACTACGCCGCCAATGGCCTGATCCTGCGCAATCCGACGCTGATCAATTTCCTGGATGGCTGCGCGCTGTCGCTGCCTTGCCATGCCGCAGGCACCGCGCCGGTGGGCCTGATGATCGCGGGCAGCAACGGCGCCGACCGCCGCATCCTGAGCATCGGCCTGGCGGTGGAAGCGCTCTACGCCGGCCAGTGACGCGCAGCGGGGGCGG